>DATCUS010000078.1:0-34540 GCA_036561845.1 Tardiphaga sp.
CGGACGCCCGGCATCGGGGCTGCGCTCCACCAGCACGATCATGTCTTCGATGACACGGCGAAACGCGGCCATATCGGCACCCGCGGCCGGCACCACCAGCACCGACAGGATCGCCCCACGGACTGAAGGAATTTCCTCGAACCTGCAGGACAGGCCGGACAGATCCGGCGTGGAACCGGTTGGCGCTACCGGCACGGCAAATTCGCCGCGCTTCATGGCGGCCTCGGCCCAGCCCAGCCCGCCCCCGGTGAACATGGCGTAGGACACGTTCTGCGATGGTGCATAGCGCGCCACCCGGACATCAAAGCCCTGGGCTCGAATAGCGGCTACCGAAATCAACGCCACGCGCATCGCCAGGTTGAGATCGTCCTTTACCCAGGTCGCGGTGCTGGCGAGCGCATTGCGGGCGCAAGCGAGATCGTCCGGCCCGACCGCGAAACTGGCGCCGTCGCCACCGAACACGAACGGGAATTCGCGGCCCTCCAACGCATTGGTCACGGCCGCGATCACCGCCGCACCGGCCATGTTGACGGCCTTGTAGCGCTGCGCCGCGATGGCCCTGGTGGATTCCACAATGTCGGCGATGCCAATGGTCCAGTCATCGGGCAGCGCCGAATACAACGCCGGGTCCATCAGGCTGCCGAAGCCATGAAACACCGGAATGCCGGCGTAAAAATCGCCGTGGCTGGTTGTGACCATAGCAAGGGATCCATTCGGGATCGAAATTCAATACAGATACGACCAGACTCGAAATACGGGCTCAGAATACATGCCCGCTCGAAAAACAAAATGTTGCAGGCTTGTGCACGCAGTCGCCGTCCGGGCCGACCCTCGCGTGCCGCGAGAACCTTGAGGCAGGTCAAGGTAATCCACAAGCGCGGCGCATAGGGTCAGCCATTGTCTCTCGCCTTGATTGAGGCGCGGCTTCCTTCATACCAAACGGGAGCAACTCCGTTGCTGAAAATGGACTGGAAACGCTGGCTGATGGCCGGTCTGGTCGTCATCGTCGCCGGCGGCGGCTATTGGGGCTGGAAGAAATTCGGCGGCAACGATCTTCCCGCAGGCATCGCCAGCGGCAACGGTCGCATCGAGGCAACCGAAATCGATATCTCGACCAAGGCCGCCGGACGGATTCGGGAGATCCTGGTTGCGGAAGGTGATTTCGTCGCCGTCGGTCAGGTGCTGGCGCGGATGGACACCGACCAGTTGGAGGCGCAGCGCCGCCAGGCCAATGCGCAGTTGCATCGGGCCAAGGTCAGCATCGACACCGCCAACAGCCTGGTGAAGCAACGGGAGGCCGAACGAACCGCAGCGGTTGCCGTGCTGGCGCAGCGCGATGCCCAACTCGACACCCTGCAAAGAAAGCTCGCGCGCTCCGAGCAGCTGATCACCAGCAGCGCCGTGTCACAGCAGGTGCTGGATGACGACCGCGCCAATGCCCAGGGCGGCAAGGCCGCGGTGGCCGCAGCGCAGGCCCAGATCGCCGCCTCGGAGGCAGCCATCAGCGCCGCGCGGGCACAGGTGATCGACGCCGGCGCCGCGGTCGATGCGGCGCAGGCGGCCATCGACAGCATTGCGGTGGAGATCAATGACAGCACGCTGAAATCGCCGCGGGACGGCCGCGTGCAATACCGCGTGGCGCAGCCCGGCGAAGTGCTTGCCGCCGGCGGACGGGTGCTCAACCTGGTGGATCTCGGCGATGTCTACATGACCTTCTTCCTGCCGACGGCACAGGCCGGGCAGATCGCCATAGGCGCCGATGTCCGCCTCGTGCTGGACGCGCTGCCGCAGGTGGTGATTCCCGCCAAGGCCACCTTCGTCGCCGACGTCGCGCAGTTCACGCCGAAGACCGTCGAGACCGAAGAAGAACGACTCAAGCTCATGTTCCGGGTCAAGGCGCACATCCCGCCCGAACTGCTGCGCAAATACATCCAGCGGGTGAAGACCGGCCTGCCCGGCATGGCCTATGTGCGGCTCGACCCCAAGGCGGAATGGCCGGCCAGCCTGAACGGAACGCTGGCGCAATGAACGACCCGACCGCACAGGCCGCTGTTGCGTCAGCGCCGGTAGTGCAGCTCAATGCGGTGGGGCTCAGCTACGGCAAGACCGTGGCGCTCGATTCCATCACGCTGGACATCCCTGCCGGCTGCATGGTCGGCCTGATCGGGCCGGATGGTGTCGGCAAATCCAGCCTGCTGTCGCTGATCGCCGGCGCGCGCGCAATCCAGAGCGGTCATGTTGAGACGCTCGGCGCCGATATGGCCGACGCCCGGCTGCGCATGCAGACCTGCCCGCGCATTGCCTATATGCCGCAAGGGCTCGGCAAGAACCTCTATCCGACGCTGTCGGTGTTCGAGAACATCGACTTCTTCGGCCGGCTGTTCGGACATGGCAAACGCGAGCGCGAACGCCGGATCCGTGAACTGCTGCATAGCACCGGGTTAGCACCCTTCGCCGACCGGCCGGCGGGCAAGCTGTCCGGCGGCATGAAGCAGAAGCTCGGCCTGTGTTGCGCGCTGATCCACGATCCCGACCTGCTGATCCTCGACGAACCCACCACCGGCGTCGATCCGCTGTCACGCCGCCAGTTCTGGGAACTCATCGACAGCATCCGCGACAACCGGCCGGGCATGAGCGTCGTCGTCGCCACGGCCTATATGGAAGAGGCCGCCGGCTTCGACTGGCTGGTGGCGATGAATGGCGGCCGTGTGCTGGCGACCGGCGCGCCCGCCGAGCTGCTGCGGCAGACCGGCGCCACCACCCTCGACGCCGCGTTCATCGCGCTGCTCCCCGAGCAAGACCGCCAAGGTTACAGGGAAGTGGTGATCCCGGCCCGATCCGCCTCGCTGGACGGCGACGTCGCCATCGAGGCCGAGCATCTCACCATGCGCTTCGACGACTTCACCGCGGTCGACGACGTCAGCTTTCGCATCGAACGCGGCGAGATCTTCGGCTTTCTCGGCTCCAACGGCTGCGGCAAGACCACCACAATGAAGATGCTGACCGGGCTGCTGCCGGCCAGCGACGGCATCGCAAAACTGTTCGGTAATCTGATCGACCCCAACGACATGGAGGTGCGGCGCCGCGTCGGGTACATGTCCCAAGGCTTCTCGCTGTATTCCGAACTGACGGTGCGACAGAATCTGGAACTGCACGCACGCCTGTTCCGGATGGACCCTACCGCAATTCCGGCGCGGATCGCGGACATGGTGCAGCGGTTCGATCTTGCAGACGTGCTGGACTCCCTGCCCGATCCGCTGCCGCTCGGCGTGCGCCAGCGGCTGTCGCTGGCGGTGGCCATGATCCATTCGCCGGACATCCTGATCCTCGACGAGCCGACCTCCGGCGTCGATCCGGTGGCGCGCGACAGCTTCTGGCAGATCCTGTCCGACCTCTCGCGCAACGACAACGTCACCATCTTCATCTCCACCCATTTCATGAACGAGGCGGAGCGCTGCGATCGCATCTCTCTGATGCATGCCGGCAAGGTACTGGTCAGCGATACGCCGGCGGCGATCATGACAATTCGCGCCACGACGACACTTGAGCAGGCGTTCATTGCCTATCTGCAGGATGCCATCGGACAAACAGCTAACGCGCCGGCGGTGGCCACCACCTCCACGACCGCCGCGGTGGTTTCGCAGCCCGTCGTGCCCGCGCGCAACAGCGCAAGACGGTGGTTCGATCTACGCCGCATGCTGGCCTATACGAGGCGCGAGACGCTGGAACTGCGCCGCGATCCGATCCGCGCCACACTGGCGATGATTGGCAGCGTCCTCCTGATGTTCGTCATCGGCTACGGCCTGAATCTCGACCTCGAGAACCTCACCTTCGCCGCGCTCGACCGCGACGACACCACCATCAGTCGCGACTACATCCTGCAGATCGCCGGCTCGCGCTATTTCAGGGAGGCAGCGGCGATCACCGACTATGCCGATCTCGACCGCCGCATGCGCACCGGCGAGTTGAGCCTGGCGATCGAGATCCCGCCCGGCTTCGGGCGCGACGTGGCCCGCGGCAAGAATGTCGAGATCGGCGCCTGGATCGACGGCGCCATGCCGCAGCGGGCGGAAACGGCGCGCGGCTATGTGCAGGCCATGCACCTCTCCTGGCTGACCCAGAAGGCCCGGGAACTCTACGGTGAGGCCGCAACCGCCAGCAGTTTCCAGATCGCGCTGCGCTATCGCTACAACCCCGATATCAAAAGTCTCGTGGCAATGGCGCCGGCAGTGATCCCGCTGCTGTTGCTGATGATTCCGGCGATGCTGGCGGTGCTCAGCGTGGTCCGCGAGAAAGAGCTCGGGTCGATCATCAATTTCTACGTCACCCCGGTCACGCGGCTCGAATTCCTGGTCGGCAAGCAGATTCCCTATGTCGCACTGGCGATGTTCAATTTCCTGCTGCTGACGGCGTTCGCGATGTTCGCATTTCAGGTGCCGTTCACCGGCAGCTTCCTCACCTTCGCCGCCGGCGCGTTCCTCTATGTCATTGTCACCACCGGCATGGGACTGGTGATCTCGACCTTCATGAGCAGCCAGATCGCGGCGATCTTCGGCACGGCGCTGCTGACCCTGATCCCCGCCATCCAGTATTCCGGCCTGATTGATCCCGTATCGTCGCTGCAGGGCGCCGGCGCCTTCATCGGGCGGATCTACCCGACCACCTATTTCGTCAACATCACCCGCGGCACGTTCTCTAAGGGCCTCGGCTTCGCCGATCTGGCGGGCTCGTTCTGGCCGCTGCTGATCACCATCCCGATCCTGCTGGCCCTCGGCGCGGCGCTCCTCAGGAAGCAGGCGGATTGAGCATGCGTCTGGGCAACATCCTCGAACTCGGCGTCAAGGAACTGCGCGGGCTGGCCCGCGATTCGATGTTGCTGTTTCTGATCGGCTACGCCTTCACGTTCTCGATCTACACGGCCTCGAAGGCGCTGCCGGAGACTCTCAACCAGGCGGCCATCGCCATCGTCGACGAGGACCAGTCGCCGGTGTCGTCGCGCATCATTACCGCATTCACCCCGCCGTATTTTTCGATTCCCCACCTGATCACGCAGCGGCAGATGGACAGCCGCATGGACGCCGGCATCGACACCTTCGCGCTCGATATCCCTCCGGACTTCCAGCGCGACTTGCTGGCGGGGAAATCGCCGACCATCCAGCTCAATATCGACGCCACCCGCATGACCCAGGCCTTCAGCGGCGGCGGCTATATCCAGTCCATCGTGACCAGCGAGGTCAACGAGTTCCTGAAGCACTACCGGGCCCCGACCACCGTGCCCGTCGATCTGGCGTTGCGGGTGCGCTTCAACGCCCAGCTCAACAAAGGCTGGTTCGGCGCCATCAACGAGGTCATCACCGCCATCACCATGCTGTCGATCATCCTGACCGGCGCCGCCCTGATCCGCGAACGCGAGCACGGCACCCTCGAACATCTGCTGGTGATGCCGGTGACGCCGTTCGAGATCATGGCCAGCAAGATCTGGTCGATGGGTCTCGTCGTCCTGCTGGCGTCCAGCGCGTCGCTGCTGTTCGTCGTCCAGGGCTTTCTCGCCGTCCCGATCCAGGGATCGATGCCGCTGTTCTTGCTCGGTGCGACGCTGCAGCTGTTCGCCACCACCTGCATGGGCATCTTCCTGGCGACCATGGCCGGGACCATGCCGCAGTTCGGCCTGCTGCTGATGCTGATCCTGCTGCCGCTGCAGGCGCTGTCCGGCGCCATGACGCCGCGCGAGAGCATGCCGGACGTCATCCAGTACATCATGCTCGCCGCGCCCAACACGCACTTCGTCATCATGGCGCAGGCGATTCTGTTCCGCGGTGCCGGCCTCGACGTGGTGTGGCCGCAGCTCGCCGCACTGTTCGGCATCGGCGGCATCCTGTTTTTCTTTTCGTTGCGGCGGTTCAGGCAGTTTCTGCGGTGAGATCGGCGCGCGCGGCGACGTGCCCGTTCGTCATGTCCATTGCGCAAAACAATGAGCTACCCCGAGGGTCGGCTATCTCGATTTCGCTCCCGCTCTAGAAATGCTGTGAGAGCACCGGCCCGATCCTGGCGTCCGGCTTCGGCGCAATCCGCACCGACCAAAGCGCGCGATCGTCGACGTCTTTCAGCGTCACCGTCATCACTTCCGTGTCGCCGTCGATGCTGACATGGCCGAAGAACTGCAGCCCGAAACATGGCGCCAGGTTCTCGCCCTGCGCCGCACTGCAGCCCTTTTCGAATTTCACCTCCGGCCCGAAGGTGTTATCGAGCTCGCCTGGCGCCCAGGTTCCGGCATGCAGCGGACCGGAGACGAACTCCCAGAACGGCTCAAAATCCTGGTACACTGCGCGGTTCGGATCGTAGCGATGCGCGGCGGTGTAGTGCATGTCGGCGGTGAGCCAGACGGTGTTGGCGACGCCCGCGTGCTTGATGAAGGACAACAGATCCGCGATCTCGTGCTCGCGTCGCGACGGCGGACCATCGCCGAGCGCGATGGCGTCGAGGCTGATCAGCCCGATCGGCAGATCCGCAGCGATCACTTTCCAGGTTGCCTTGGACGCCGCCAGTTCGCGCTTCAGCCACGCCAGTTGCACCGGGCCAAGGATGAAGGCGGGGTCCCGGTCGTCCCCCTTGTTCCAGGTGGAGTCGCGGTAGGAACGCATATCGAGCAAAAACACGTCGAGCAGCGGGCCGTATTCGACCTTGCGATAGACCCGACCGTCCTGCTCGGGTCGGTTGTGCATCGGAATGAACTCGTGAAAAGCCTGGCGCGCGCGTGACACCAGTCGCGAGGCGCCGTGCTCGTCGTAGCCGCTCTCGTCGACAGATCCGATCGGTGACCAGTCGTTGGTGACCTCGTGGTCGTCCCACTGCGCGAGGATCGGAACCTGCGCGTTGAAGGCGCGCAGGTTGTCATCGAGCAGGTTGTATTTGTAGTTGCCGCGGAACTGGGCGAGGCTACGGGCCACGACGAATTTTTCTTCCGTCACGATATTCCGCCAGATTCCGCCGTCCGGCAGCTTCAGTTCGGCCTCGACCGGACAATCCGCATAGATGTGATCGCCGGAATGGATGAAGAAGTCCGGCCGGTTGTTCAGCATCGTGCGGTAGCTGCGCAGACCGCCGCGGGCGGGATCGATGCCCCAGCCCTGCCCCACCGTATCGCCGGACCACACGAAGGAGATCGACCGCTTCACGGCGGGCGCGGTCCTGAAATGTCCGACCTGCGTTTCGCCGAAAAAGTGGTCGTCCGCGAGGTTGTCGAACCGCACGCGATAGAAAATGTCCTGGCCGGGCGGCAGCCCTTCGAGCAGCAGCTTCGCGGTGAAGTCGCTGTCGGGCAGTGCATCGATCCTGCGCGAGCCGAGGATGCTGCGAAAGCTTTCGGTCGTGGCATAGTCGACCCGCATGCGCGCGGCACGGTCGGCGCGCGCCCAGACCACGGCCTTGTCGGTCGAGACATCGCCGGACTGCAGGCCGCAACTGATATTCGGTCGGTCCGCCGCGCGGCTGAGAAAGGGCGAGGCGATGCAGCCGATCCCGGCCAGCGCGGCGGATGACGCCGAACGCGACAGGAACTGGCGTCGTGTCGGCATCGCGTAGCTGGGTATCGTTGCGGCCATGGCACCCCGTCGAATCGCGACGAAGCATGCCTATGGCAATTGACCGTGAGCCGAAGGATTTGCGACAGGTCGGTGACGTGACGGCAGCGGCAGAAGGCCGGACGGATCGAGCGGAGTCGGACGGACCGCCCCTGAGCCGCCCCGCTGCCACGCCATCGCGGAGACATGTTCGGCTTCCATACAGCCTGAGGCTGCCAAAATACGGCGCCGACAGTTCCCAAATATCTTTTCCGGCGGATAGATGCCTGCGGGCTGGCTTAGTCACCTATTCGTCATGTAACCCAGCGAGACAGATCGCCTCGGGACACATTCGGTGGACACATGGATTATTTCAAACGCTTCAATTTCCTGTTCGCGATGCCGACGTTTGACGCCGACGATCTCGAGGGCGTCCGCCTGAACCAGATCGTCGACGAAATCGAGCGTTCCGGCTTCGAGGTCGTCAAGGCCCGCAAGCTCGAAGACGCCGCGATCGCGGTCCAGACCGACGCCGCGATCGGCTGCATGGTGGTCGATTGGGGCAAGAAGGGCCTGGAGGGCAAGACGGCGGCGCTGATCAACCTGATGCGCAGCCGCGGCCTCGACTTCCCCATCATCCTGCTGATTCGCCGCAAGCGGTTTGAAGACGTGCCGGTCGAGGTGCTCGACTTCATCGACGGCTATATCTTCCTGTCGGAAGAAACACCGCCGTTCATCGCCAAAAATCTCGTCAGCCGCCTGAAGCAGTATGCCGAGACGCTGAAGACGCCGTTCTTCGGCGCACTGGTGGACTATGCCGAGGAAGGCAACCAGCTCTGGACCTGTCCCGGCCATAACGGCGGCGTGTTCTATAGCCGCAGCCCGATCGGGCGGGTGTTCATGGAGCACCTTGGCGAGGCCATCTTTCGCGACGACCTCGACAATTCTGTCCTGGATCTCGGCGACCTCTTGACCCACGAAGGCCCCGCGCTGCAGGCGCAGAAAGAGGCCGCCAAGATCTTCGGGGCGGAAAAGACCTATTTCGTGCTCAACGGCACTTCGACCTCCAACAAGGTGGCGCTGTCGGCGCTGGTGACCGATGGCGACCTGGTGCTGTTCGATCGCAACAACCACAAGGCCGCCTTGCATGGCGCGCTGATGATCTGCGGCGGAATTCCGATCTACGTTCCGACCGTGCGCAATCCATGGGGCCTGATCGGCCCGATGAACTGGGAAGCGTTCGAAGAGGATGCCCTGCGCGAGCGCATCCGCAGCAACCCGCTGGTCAAGGATCCGGAAGCGTGGCAACGGCCGCGCCCGTTCCGGGTCGCCGTGATCGAGCAGTGCACCTATGACGGCACCATCTACAGCGCCGGGATGATCATCGAGCGCATCGGCCATCTCTGCGACTATATCCTGTTCGACGAGGCCTGGGCCGGGTTCATGAAATTTCACCCGCTCTATGCCGGCCGCTTTGCCATGGGGCTCGGTGACCTCGGCCCGGACTCGCCCGGCATCATCGCCACGCAGTCGACGCACAAGCAGCTCGCGAGCTTCTCGCAGGCGTCGCAGATCCACATGAAGGACCGGCATATCCGCGGCCAGAAGCGCCGCGTCGAGCATCGGCGCTTCAACGAGAGCTTCATGCAGCACGCATCTACCTCGCCGTTCTATCCGCTGTTTGCGTCGCTCGACGTCGGCGCGCAGATGATGAAGGGCCGCTCCGGCGAAGTGTTGTGGGACGACACGATCAGGCTCGGCATCGAACTGCGCAAGAAGATCCGCGCCGTCCGCCGCGAGTTCGAGGAGAAGGAGACGCGTCCCGAGCGGCGCTGGTTCTTCGAACCCTTCGTGCCCGAGCGCGTGGAGATTCCTGACGCCTCGCGTGAAGGCGGCGTGCATAACGTGACATGGGAGAGCGTCAGCACCGACCAGCTGGCCACCAACCCGTCCTATTGGCAGCTTGCACCCGATGCCGGTTGGCATGGCTTCCCGGGCATGGCGGCCGGCTTCGCCATGACCGACCCGAACAAGCTGACGCTGCTGACGCCGGGCTTCGACCGCGCCACCGGCGGCTATGCCGAACACGGCATTCCCGCGCCGGTGGTGGCGCAGTTCTTGCGCGAGAACCGGATTGTGCCCGAGAAGAACGATCTCAATTCGTTGCTTTTCCTGCTGACGCCGGGTGTCGAGGCCAGCAAGGCCGGCACGCTGATCAGCGGTCTGGTCGCCTTCAAGAAGCTGCACGACGACAACGCGCTGCTGGACGAAGCGATTCCCGAATTCGCCAGGCGAAGGCCAGCACGCTACGGCGGCGTCCGGCTGCGCGATCTGTGCGGCGAAATGCACCGCTTCTTCCGCAACGCCGATGTCAGCGCCTTGCAGGCAAAGCAGTTTACGTCCGACCACCTGCCGGAAATTGCGCTGTCGCCGCACGCCGCGGCGCGCTGCCTGGTGCGAAACGATGTCGATTATCTCCCGATCGACGAGATCTCCGGCCGCATCGCCACCACGCCCTTCGTGGTCTATCCGCCCGGCATCGCCACCATCGTGCCCGGCGAGCGTCTCGGTGCGCGGGCGAAGCCGATGATCGACTATCTCAAGATGTTCGAGACCTGCTTCAACGCGTTTCCCGGCTTCGACGTCGAAATCCAGGGCGTCTACCGCAAGGTGGACGCCAACGGCCTGATCCGGCTTCACACCTACGTGGTCAGCGAGTAGCGGAGCGCGCATGGAAGCCCGAATGCCAGGCGAGCAAGATCGCCCCGTCGTCGTGCGGCCGTCGCGGGACAGCGACATCGAGGCCATGCTGGCGATCTATCGCCGCCATATCCGCCACGGTGTTGAGGAAGGCGTGACCGACGCCGAGACGCCGCAGCCGGACGACCTGCGCGACCGGCGCAAGAACCTGCGCAGCCGTCGATTTCCCCACCTCGTGGCGACGCGCGGCGGCGAAGTCGTGGGCTACGCCTACGTGGTGCTGTTCCGTAAACGACCGGCCTATCGCTACACGGTCAAGCACTCGATCTATATCCATGACGCGCATGTCGGCCACGGTATAGGACAACGCCTGATGCAGGAGTTGATCGACGTCTGCGCCGCCGCGGGTTTCCGACAGATCATTGGTTATATCGACGCCGACAATGCCGCTTCGCTGGGCCTCCATGACAAGTTCGGGTTTTCCCGGGTGGGGTTTCTGCCGGGCATCGCCTATCGGTACGGGCGCTGGGCTGATACCATCATGGTTCAGCGTTCGCTCGGCACCGGCTCCACGACGGCTCCCTGATGATCAATTCCCCGCCGCCAAATTCCCCGGACCCGAAACGACATGTTCAGGTCCACGCCCTTCATCTCGGCGACCGAATCAACACCGCTTCATTTGACGGCGATATCGTTTCGGCGGTGCCACTGGCCGTTCGAACCGGCGAGGCTGGCACCGCAGTGCTGTTTCGTTATGGCGTCGCGGTATTGATCGGCCTCACATCGGAAGAAGAAGCCGCATTTCTGCTGAAGATCGCGCCCCGCATCATGGGCAGGCTCAGCCTTGAAGAGGAGGAGCGGGTCTTTGTCGAGGTCGCCGGAGGTGCGGACGACAAGGTCTCTGCGGGCGGCCCGATTGCGCTCGGCGACATGTCCCTGCCGCGAATGCTGATTGTCGCCGACGTCCTCGGCAAGAGCGTGGCACTGGCCAGTGACGAGCGCGAGGTGACCAAGGTCTTCGGCATTATCGAGCCCTTTGCCGCCGAATTGGCCACCCGCGGACGAACCCGTCGCAATCGAACCGAGATATTGAAATTGATTGGCAACGCCCTGCTCGTCCAGCACCGGGTGTCGGGTCGCGTTGCGGTCGCGGAGAAGCCGGACGCGTTGTGGGATCGCCCCGATCTGGAGCGGCTTTATGCCCGGCTGGAAGACGAGTATGAGCTGAAGGAGCGGGTCGAGACGCTCGATCGAAAGGTGGCGGTCATCGCCGAGACGGCCGAGACATTGGCCGACATCATCGACACAAGACGCTCGCTTCGGCTCGAACTCATCGTCGTGATACTCATCGCGATCGAAATCGCGACAAGCTTCTACCAGATTTTTATTGGGAACGCCGCTCACTAGAGCAGCGCAACAAACCTATCAAGGGCACGATGCCTGGCGATTCCCCCCAATTCACAACGCGTTCGGCGGCCCGCCGTCGATCTTCACGCCGTCCTTCATGCCGTCGATCTTGCCGCGAAAGGCCTCGGCGTCGCCGAAATCGGCAAAGCCCCGGTAATACGGGTGGGGACCGAGCACGCGGCGGGCATGCTTGATCGGGCACCAGTACACCTCGGTCCGTGCGGCCACCTCGCGTGCAAAGGCGATGACGCCGTTGCCATAGGAGCAATAGGCGCAATTGATTTTTTCGAGGGTGTTGAGATAGGCCAGATGATGGCGGTCGAACACCAGGTAATCGCGACGCCGTACCTTCGGGATCTTGTAGACCGGAAAGCAGATCGCCTGGTAGGCCATCACGAACAGGTCCAGCACCACGAACGGAACGATCAGCGAATAGATCACCGGCGCGGTGAGCACCACCAGCGGATTGGCGTTGCGGATATAGCGCGCCAGGCTGACCTTGATGGCACGCTGGACCTTCAGCACCTCGGCCTCGAACACGATGCGGCGGTTCTCGATGTGGTAGCGCAGCGCTTCCCGCCGTTTGGTCAGTTCGACCTCGATCTCGGCTTCGACAGCCCGCAATTTCTCCATCAGATCGTCGATTTGCGGGGGCATCGGAATTCCTTTCGCCGGAGTTGGCCGCAAGGGCTCACGGAACCGGGTCGGATGCAAGCCAATGCCGCAGACGCGACCGTCGTCGCCGGACCTGTGCGCAATTGCGCGCCAGGATCGGCGCCGCGGCGCCCACCGGCGCCTGCGTGCACTGAATCACCCGTTTTCGCGGGTGATGACAGCGGAGCGGGGGTGTCATTTCCGGCGAAAATGCCTAGATTGCGGCCATGCCGAAAACATCAGAACAGACTGCCGCCGCATCCAGCCCCGCCAGCCTTCCCGGCAAGGGCGACCATGTGTTCCTGGTCGATGGCTCCTCGTATATTTTCCGCGCTTATCACGCGCTGCCGCCGCTCAACCGCAAATCCGACGGGCTGCAGGTCAATGCCGTGCTCGGCTTCTGCAACATGCTGTGGAAGCTGTTGCGCGACATGCCGCCGGACAACCGGCCCACCCATCTGGCCATCATCTTCGACAAGTCCGAGGTCACCTTCCGCAACAAGCTGTATCCGGAATACAAGGCGCACCGGCCGCCGGCGCCCGACGACCTGATTCCGCAATTCGCGCTGATCCGCGATGCCGTGCGCGCCTTCGACCTGCCAAGCATCGAACAGGGCGGCTTCGAGGCCGACGACCTGATCGCCACCTATGTGCGCGAGGCCTGCGAGCGCGGCGCCACCGCGACCATCGTGTCCTCCGACAAGGACCTGATGCAGCTCGTGACCGATTGCGTCACCATGTATGACACCATGAAGGACAAGCGCCTCGGCATCCCCGAGGTGATCGAGAAATTCGGTGTGCCGCCGAACAAGGTGGTCGAGGTGCAGGCGCTGGCCGGCGACAGCGTCGACAACGTGCCCGGCGTCCCCGGCATCGGCATCAAGACCGCGGCGCAGCTCATCAACGAGTATGGCGACCTCGAAACGCTGCTCGCCCGCGCCTCCGAGATCAAGCAGCCGAAGCGCCGGGAATCGCTGATCGAACATGCCGAGAAGGCGCGGATCTCGCGGCAACTGGTCTTGCTCGACGATCACGTCAAGCTTGACGTGCCACTCGACGAACTCGCCGTGCACGAGCCGGACGCGCGAAAACTGATCGCGTTTCTCAAGTTCATGGAATTCTCGACGCTGACGCGACGCGTCGCGGAGTATTCCCACATCGATCCGGCCGATGTCGACGCGGAGTGGGTGAGCAATGGCGTTGCCCAGCCGCGCGCATCTTCACCTCTCCCGCTTGCGGGAGAGGTCGCCTCGCCAGGCGCGCCTGCGCGCCAGAGCGAGGTGGGTGAGGGCCTTTTCCCCGGTGAAACGCCCCCTCCCCGGCCCTCCCCCGCAAGCGGGAGAGGGAGCGCGGCACCTTCGAAGAACGGCAGCGCGCATACTTCGGCTGGCGTCATCGACCGGCCCGCCCTTTCCCCGCTCTCCCTCGCCGCCGCACGCGCCGAAGCCGCTCGAAAAATCCCGGTCGACCGCAACGCCTATGTGCCAGTGCGCACGCTGGCTGAGCTCAGCCAGTGGATCTCGCGTATCCATGACCTCGGCCATGTCGCCTTCGAGGCCAAGGCCACTTCGATCGACCCGATGCAGGCCGACCTCGTCGGTCTCGCGCTGTCGCTCGGACCCAACGACGCCTGCTATATTCCGCTCGGCCACAGGCAGTCCGGCGATGCCTCCGGCCTGTTCGCCTCGGGCCTGGAGCCCGACCAGATCAGGGCCGCCGATGCGATCGAGGCGCTGAAGCCGCTGCTGGAATCCGAAGGCATCCTGAAGATCGGCTTCGCCATCAAATTCACCGCGGTGCTGCTGGCCCAGCACGGCGTCACCATCCGCAATGCCGACGACGTGCAGCTGATGTCCTATGCACTGGACGCCGGCCGCAACGCCCATGGCCTCGACGCGCTGACCGAGCGCTGGCTCGGCCACGCCAATCTCAGCTATGGCGACGTCATCGGCTCCGGCAAGGGCAAGCTGGTGTTCGACAAGGTGACCATCGACAAGGCCACCGCCTATGCCGCGGAGGACGCCGACGTGCTGCTGCGGCTGTGGCGCGTGCTGAAGCCGCGGCTCGCCGCCGAGCACATGACCACGGTCTACGAGACGCTGGAGCGGCCGCTGATCGGCGTGCTGGCGCGCATGGAACGGCGCGGCATCTCCATCGATCGCCAGGTGCTGTCGAAACTGTCGGCGGACTTCGCCCAGACCGCGGCACGCATCGAGGCCGAGATCCGCGAGATCGCCGGCGAGGACATCAATATCGGCAGCCCGAAGCAGCTCGGCGACATCCTGTTCGGCAAGATGGCCTTGCCCGGCGGCAGCAAGACCAAGACCGGCGCGTGGTCAACCTCGGCCTCGATCCTCGAGGACCTCGCCGAGGAAGGCCACGCCTTCCCGCGCATGATCCTCGACTGGCGGCAGGTCTCAAAACTGCGCTCGACCTATACCGACGCGCTGCCGAATTACGTGCATCCGCAGACCCACCGCGTCCACACCACCTATGCGTTGGCGGCCACCACCACCGGGCGGTTGTCGTCCAACGAGCCGAACCTGCAGAACATCCCGGTGCGCACCGAGGACGGCCGCAAGATCCGCCGCGCCTTCATTGCAGCCCCCGGTCACAAGCTGGTGTCGGCGGATTATTCGCAGATCGAGCTGCGGCTGCTGTCTGAAGTCGCCGACGTGCCGGCGCTGCGCACCGCGTTCCAGGAGGGCATCGACATTCATGCCATGACCGCGTCGGAAATGTTCGGCGTACCGGTCAAGGACATGCCGGCCGAGGTGCGCCGCAGGGCGAAAGCGATCAACTTCGGCATCATCTACGGCATCTCGGCGTTCGGCCTCGCCAACCAGCTCGGCATTCCCCGCGAGGAGGCCGGCGCCTACATCAAGAAGTATTTCGAGCGCTTCCCGGGCATCCGCGCCTATATGGATGCAACGCGGGATTTCTGCCGCGCCAACGGCTATGTGGAAACCCTGTTCGGCCGCAAGTGCCACTATCCCGACATCAAGGCCTCGAACGCCTCGATCCGTTCGTTCAACGAGCGCGCCGCCATCAACGCGCGGCTGCAGGGCAGCGCCGCCGACATCATCCGCCGCGCCATGGTGCGGATGGAGGACGCGCTGGCCGAGAAGAAGCTCTCGGCGCAGATGCTGCTGCAGGTCCATGACGAACTGATCTTCGAAGTGCCCGACGACGAGGTTGCCGCGACGCTGCCGGTGGTCCAGCGCGTCATGCAGGACGCGCCGTTCCCCGCGGTGATTTTGCACGTGCCGCTGCAGGTCGACGCAAGAGCCGCCAACAACTGGGAAGAAGCACACTGACATGCCCCACATCACCTCCCTGCTCGCTTTCGCGCTGGTCTCCCTCGGCATGGTGCTGACGCCCGGGCCGAACATGATCTATCTGATCTCGCGCTCGATCACCCAGGGCCCCGCGGCGGGCATGGTGTCGCTGGGCGGCGTGGCGCTGGGCTTCGTGTTCTACATGCTGTGCGCGGCGTTCGGCATCACCGCGCTGCTGTTCGCGGTGCCCTATGCCTATGACGCGCTGCGGCTGGCGGGTGCCGCCTATCTCGGCTGGCTGGCATGGCAGGCCCTGAAGCCCAACGGGCGCTCGCCATTCCAGGTGAAAGAACTCGCCGTGGACGGCCCGCGCAAACTGTTTGCCATGGGCTTCGTCACCAACCTGCTCAATCCGAAGATCGCCATGCTCTATCTAGCGCTGCTGCCGCAGTTCATCGATCCCGCCATGGGCAGCGTGCTGACGCAGTCGCTGGCGCTGGGTTCGGTGCAGATCGTCATCAGCGTCGGCGTCAACGCGCTGATCGCGCTCGGCGCCGGCTCTATCGCATTGTTTCTCGGGCAGCGCCCGACCTGGCTGAAGCTGCAGCGCTGGCTGATGGGCACCGTGCTCGCCGGCCTCGCGGTGCGCATGGCGCTGGAGACGCGGCGGAGCTGAGCTCTGTTTCTTCCTTCTCCCCTTGTGGGAGAAGGTGGCACGGCCGAAGGCCGTGACGGATGAGGGGTAGCGACAAACTCAGAGCTTGTGGCACCCCCTCACCCGGCCGCGCTGGCGCGCGTCCACCCTCTCCCACCTAGCGAAGCTTCGCTTCGCGCGGGGGAGAGGGAAGGAAGAAAGCAGCGCCGTCAATCCAGCTTCACGGCAAACCCGCGCGAGACGCCGGGTCGCGCCATCAGCGTGTCGTACCAGCGCGCCACGTTCGGAAAATCCGCCAGCGCCACCTTGTGGCGCTCGTGCCGCCAGGCCCAGCCGAGAATCGCGAAATCCGCCACCGACAATTCGCCGGCGACGAACTCATGAGCGGCAAGCCGCCGGTCGAGCACGCCGTACAGCCGCCGCGTTTCGTCGGAAAACCGCTTCAGCCCGTAGGCGCGATCGGCCTCGCTCTCCAGCGCGATGAAATGGTGCACCTGGCCGGGCATCGGGCCGAAGCCGCCCATCTGCCACATCAGCCATTCCCACACCGGGATCCGCGCCGCGAGCGACGTCGGCAGAAACTTGCCGGTCTTCTCGCCGAGATACAAAAGGATGGCGCCGGATTCGAACACGCTGACCGGCTTGCCATCCGGGCCGTCGGGATCGACGATCGCCGGGATCTTGTTGTTCGGGCTGATGGCGAGGAAGTCCGGCTTCAGTTGCTCGCCCTTGGCGATGTTCACCGGGACTACCGTGTAGGGCAGTCCCATTTCCTCCAGCGCCACCGAGATCTTGCGGCCGTTCGGCGTATTCCATGTGTGCAGTTCGATGGTCATCGGTGCCTTCTCGTTGGAATGAAGGCGGCGACGTTGCGTGATCCCGCGCGAAATGTCTACGCGCGGCTGGCCATGGCGCGGACCTGCGCAATCAGCCGCGCCATGGCGCCGGACACGCTGGCGGCGCGCCAGGCCAGATGCAGTGGCGCCACCAGATGCGGCGCGTCCGCCAGCGTCAGATAGGCGATGCCCTCGGTGTTGAGGCGGCGCATGGATTCCGGCACGATCGACATGCCGAGGCCGGCGGCCACCAGGCTCAGCGTCGACATCATCCGCGGCGCCTCCTGGCCGACCCGCGGGCTGAAGCCGGCGGCGCGGCACGCCGAGATGATGGCGTCGTAAAGGCCCGGGCCGGTGGGCCTGCGCGACAGGATGAAGGTCTCGTCAGCGAGTTCGGCCAGTCTGATGCTCTTGCGTCGGCCCCTGCCGAGCAGCGCATGGCCGGCCGGCAGCGCCACCAGCATGGCCTCGTCCAGCAGCGGCTCGATGCAAATCCCGGTGGCCTCTCCGGCGGGCACGCGGATGAAGGCGATGTCGAGGTGCTGGCGCTGCAATGCGGCGATCAATTCGCCGGTGCTGCTTTCCTCCAGCACCAATTCGACGTCGGGCGACTGCTGACGGAACGCGCGCACCACCGCGGGGATGAAGGGGTGAAACGCCGCCGAGCTGGTGAAGCCGACTGCCAGCCGGCCCTGCTCGCCGCGCGCGGTGCGCTGGGCGGCGTCCACCGCATGCCCGACCTGGTCGAGCGCTGCGCGCGCCTCGCCGAGAAACACCCGACCGGCCTCGGTCAGTTCGACGCCGCGCGGCAACCGGGTGAACAGTGCCACCCCGATCAGATCCTCCAGCGCGCGGATCTGCTGGCTCAGCGGCGGCTGCTGGATGCCGAGCCGCACCGCCGCGCGGGTGACGTGACCCTCCTCGGCCACGGCGATGAAATAGCGGAGATGGCGAAGCTCGATCATGACATATCCATAACATATGGATCAATAGCAATCCATATATTGGACAGGCAGGCTGACGAGGCATAGCAAGGACACAACCGACAGGGCCTGCCATGGACGCCACCACAACCAATGTCGCCGCGACCAGCACTGGGCAGCGACCGCCGACATCAGGCGAGCTGTTCACTGGCTTCCTGTGGCTGGGCATGACCGGCTTCGGCGGCGTGCTGCCGATGTCGCGGCGCATGATTGTGGAGAAGAAACGCTGGCTGACGGGGCCGGAATTCACCGACCTGCTCGGCCTGTGCCAGTTCCTGCCCGGCGGCAACATCATCAACCTGTCGGTGGCCATCGGCCTGCATTTCCGCGGTCTGCGCGGCGCGCTGGCGGCGCTGGTCGGCCTGATCGCCATGCCGACCCTGATCGTGGTCATGCTCGGCATGGTCTACGACCGGTTCCAGAACGATCCGCACATCCAGCACATGTTCGCCGGCCTCGCCGCGGCGGCTGCCGGGCTGCTGGTGTCCATGGCGGTGAAGGTGGCGTGGCCGTTGCGCGGCAATCCGGCCGGCATGGTCATCGCTGCGCTGTGCTTCGTCGCTATCGCCGTGCTGCGGCTGCCGCTGCTGCCGACCATGCTGGTGCTGGCCTCGCTGAGTATCCTCGCTGCCAAACGGTGGCCGCGATGACCGCCGTGCTGCTGTCGCTCGCCGCCATCTTCGCCGAACTGTCGCTGCTCGCCTTCGGCGGCGGCAATACCATCCTTCCCGAGATGCAGCGCCAGGTGGTCGACGTGCACCACTGGATGTCGGCGCGCGATTTCAGCGCCATGTTCGCGCTGGCGCAGGCCGCTCCCGGCCCGAACATGATGGTGGTGACCCTGGTCGGCTGGCGCGTCGCCGGCTGGGCCGGCGTGCTGGTGTCGTCACTGGCCAAGTTCGGCCCGTCGTCGATCGTCACCGGCCTGGTGATGCAGGTCTGGCAGCGCTTCAAGGACCGGCCGTGGCGGCGCGTGGTGCAGGCCGGGCTGGTGCCGATGACCGTCGGCCTGGTCGCCGCCAGCGCCGCGCTGATCACCCTCGCCTCCGACCATGAATGGAGCCTGGCCGCCATCACCACAGCCAGCGCGCTGCTCATGCTGACCACGCGGATCCATCCGCTATGGGCGCTGGCCTTCGGCGCGTTGGCCGGCCTCAGCGGCATCGGGCTATCCTGATCGGTGCGCCGGGGCGCGAAAACACCGGCAAGCTCTGGCGATGGCTGTTGACGGGGCCTCGCCGGCACTGGAGTTGCGCGCCCGCTGCCGCTAAAACTGGCGAAATCTCCTGACAGCGAGACAGCCCTTGTCCAAATCAGCCTCCCGCGCCCGCCTGTTCGACATCATCCGCGTCCGCTCGTTCGGTTATGGCGAGATCACATTGGCGTCCGGCCGCAAGAGCAATTTCTACTTCAACCTGAAGCCCACCATGTGCGACCCCGAAGGCGCGGCGCTGCTGGCGGACCTGACCTTTGAGGCGCTGAAGGACGACAATCTGGATTATGTCGGCGGGCTGGAGATGGGTGCGGTGCCGCTGGCCGGCGCCATCGCGCAACTGTCGTGGCTGAAGAATCATCCGATCGCGGCGTTCTTCGTCCGCAAGAAGCCGAAAGAACACGGCGCCCGCCTTGCGGTGGAAGGGCTTGCCGCGGGCGAAAGCCTGCAAGGCAAGCGCATCGTCATCGTCGAGGACGTCACCACCACTGGCGGCTCGGCGATCAAGGCGCTTGACGCGGTGCGCGAGGCCGGCGGCGATGTGGCGCTGGTGTTCACCATGGTCGATCGCGAGGAAGGCGCCGCGGAGAATTTCGCCAAGGCCGGCGTGCCGTTCCGCTCGCTGTACAGGGCCAGCGAGTTCCTGAAAGCGTGATCGCTGCGGCGCCTTGCCGCGTTTGCGGCATCGTCCGGAACTTGCTAGCCAATCGGCATGCATATTGACGGTGCAACGCTGACGTGGCCGCTGGCCATTCCCTTCATCGGCATCCTGCTCACGATCGCCACCGGCCCGCTGCTGTTCGCCCGCACGTGGCACCGCCACTACGGCAAGTTCGCGCTGGCCTGGGGCCTGGCCACGCTGGCGCCGCTGGCCCTGCTGTACGGCGCGGGTGCTGCGACAGCCGCCTTCGTCCATGCGGCGCTGGCCGAATATCTCTCCTTCATCGTGCTGCTGTTCGCGCTGTACGTGGTGGCCGGTGGCATTCTCATCAAATCGACCGCGCGCGGCACGCCTGCAGTCAACACCGTGCTGCTGGCGTTCGGCACGCTGATCGCAAGCGTGGTCGGCACCACCGGCGCGGCAATGATCCTGATTCGACCGCTGCTGCGCGCCAATGCCGATCGTCCGGCCAACGCCCATGTGGTGGTGTTCTTCATCTTCCTGGTCTGCAACATCGGCGGCGCGCTGTCGCCGCTGGGCGATCCGCCGCTGTTCATCGGCTTTCTCAAGGGCGTCAGCTTCTTCTGGACCACCACGCATCTGTGGTGGCAGACCCTGCTGGTGTCCGGCATCGTGCTGGCGATCTTCGTCGCCATCGACACCTGGTTCGCCCGTCGCGAGACCAAACCCGATGACGTCGCGCCGTTGCGTTTCGAGGTCCACGGCCTGATCAACCTGCTGCTGATGGCACTGATCGTCGCCGCGATCCTCGCCTCCGCCGCGTGGCAGCCTCACATCGACTTCAATATCTATGGCACGACCGTCGAACTGCAGAACGCCGCCCGCGATGCCGCACTGCTGGCGATCGCCGGGCTGTCGCTGTGGCTGACGCCCGACGAACATCGCGCGGCCAACGGCTTCACCTTCGAGCCGATCCGCGAGGTGGCGATCCTGTTCGCGGCGATCTTCACCTGCATCATCCCGGTCATGGCGATGCTCGGCGCCGGCCACGACGGCCCGTTCGCCTGGCTGCTCTCCGCGGTCACCGCCACCGACGGCAGCCCGCGAAATACCATGTATTTCTGGCTCACCGGCGGGCTGTCCGGCTTTCTCGACAATGCGCCAACCTATCTGGTGTTCTTCGGCCTCGCCGGCGGTGACGCCGCGCAGTTGATGACCGAACTGGCGCCGACGCTGGCGGCGATCTCCATGGGCGCGGTCTATATGGGCGCGCTGACCTATATCGGCAACGCGCCAAATTTCATGGTCTACGCTATCGCCACCGAGCAGGGGGTGAGGATGCCCGGCTTCTTCGGCTACATGCTGTGGTCATCGGTGGTGCTGCTGCCGGTGCTGGCGCTCCTCACCTGGCTTGGCATCTAGCAGCTGATCCGTTTGACGGATGGATCAAGCGGTCGCGCGCGCGTATGACGGCAGCACAAACGTCGCTCCTCCAGGGACACGCCACATGACCCACGCCGCATCGCAGGTTTATTTCGGACTCAATCCGATGTGGGTGGCAACCTGCCTGCTGCTAATCACCTACGCCGTGATCATGACCGAGCAGGTCAACCGCGCGATCATCGCGCTGCTCGGCGCCGGCGCCATGGTCATCGTCGGCGTGCTCGACCAGGCCGAGGCCTTGCGCGGCGTCGACTGGAATACGCTCGGCCTGCTCACCGGGATGATGATCCTGGTATCGATCTCGCGCCGCTCCGGCATGTTCCAGTATGTGGCGGTGCGCGCCGCGCAGCTGGCGAAGGCGCATCCAGCCGGCATCCTGCTTCTGCTGCAGATCACCGCCGCCCTGCTCTCCGCCTTGCTCGACAACGTCACCACCGTGCTGCTGGTGGTGCCGGTGACGCTGGCCATCACCAAACAGCTCGAGGTGCCGCCCTATCCGTTCCTGTTCGCGGAAATCTTCGCCTCCAACATCGGCGGTACCGCCACATTGATCGGCGATCCGCCCAACATCCTGATCGGCTCTCAGGTCGGGCTGACCTTCAACGACTTCATCGTGCATCTGACCCCGGTCATCATCGTGGTGATGGTGGCTCAAGCCATCGCCATCCACCTGGTCTGGGGCCGCAAGATGCACGCGACGCCCGAGGCCGAAGCGCGGGTGATGGCGCTGTCGGCCGGCGACACCATCATGGACCGCGTGCTGCTGAAGCAGTCGATCGTGGTGCTGGTCGCGGTGATGCTCGGCTTCATCTTCGCCCGGCAACTGCATCTGGAGCCCGCCACCATCGCCATCGTCGGCGCCGCCGTGCTGATGCTGCTCGACAACTGGGAACACCATTCCGAGAAGGCGGCGCACAACGTCCACCAGACCTTCAGCGACGTCGAATGGATCACCATCTTCTTCTTCATCGGCCTGTTCATCGTGGTGCACGGCGTCGAGGTCGGCGGCTTGTTGACGCTGCTGGCCAACAAGCTGGTCGCGGCCACCGGCGGCAATCTCGCCACCACCGGCTTTGCCATCCTGTGGGCCTCGGCGGTGCTGTCCGCCCTCGTCGACAACATTCCCTTCGTCGCCACCATGATCCCGCTGATCAAGACCATGGCGCCGTCATTCGGCGGTGCCGACCACATCCAGCCGCTGTGGTGGTGCCTGTCGCTCGGCGCCTGCCTGGGCGGCAACGGCACCCTGATCGGCGCCTCGGCGAATCTCACCGTCGCCGGGATCGGCGACCGTAGCGGCGTGCCTTTCAGGTTCCTGACCTATACGCTGTACGCTTTCCCGCTGATGCTGATGTCGGTCGGAATTGCGCATCTCTACGTCTGGTGGCGCTATTTCTGAACCGGGTCGCCGCCTCTGTGACAGCGCCATGTCGGCGCTCTACACTCCTTGTTTACCATCCCATCCTAAAGTTGGCCGGCGCCGGAACTCCGTTTCGGCCGAATAGCGATGGCGGAGCGGGCGTTGCGTACACAATCGAGGTTTTCGTCGCTGATCCGCCGCGTCGCGCCCGTGCTGGCCCTTGCCCTCACGATGGCGCTGGCGCCCGGCGCGGCCTCCGCCGAGGGCTTCTTCGATTTCCTGTTCGGTGGCGGCCCGCCGCAAAAGCAGCAGCCGCGCAAGGGCGCACCGCCGGAAACCAACTTCTTCGCCGATCCGTTTGGCCTCAACACCCCCGCGGCACCGCCGCCGCCGCAGCGCTCGGCCTCGTCAGGCGGCTCCGGCCCGGCCTTCTGCGTGCGCACCTGCGACGGCAAGTATTTCGCGCTGTCGCGCAGCGCCGCCAGCCCGGCGCAGATGTGCCAGGCGTTCTGCCCAGCCAGCGCCACCAAGGTGTTCCTCGGCAGCAATATCGACAGCGCATCGACCAGTGCCGGCGAACGCTATGCCGACATGGAAAATGCCTACGCATATCGCAAGGCGCTGCGCGCCGACTGCACCTGCAACGGCCGCGAACCAGTCGGCCTCGCCCCGGTCGACCTGTCGCTCGACACCTCGCTGCGCCCGGGCGACGTCATCGCCACCACCAGCGGCCTCGTCGCGTATTCGGGCGGGCGCACCGGCAACGGCCAGAACGCGGAATTCACTCCCGTGGCGTCCTATCCCGGCCTGACCTCGGACGTGCGCGCGCGGCTCGGCGAGATGAAGGTGGCCCCGGTCGCCGCCGAAATGATCAACGAGGACGCGCCGATGGCAGAATCCAGCCGCGACAGGGCGCCGGCAGTCACCGTGGTGCCGAAGGCCAGTCCCGCCGCCCGCGGCAAGCGCGCCGAACTGGACTGACACCCATCGCTACCGCGCCACGATGAAGCCGATCACGTTGGGCGCCGACGAGTATTTTTCCTCGATCTCGGCGCGCGCCGCGGCGCGGTTCTCCGGCGTCAGCAGGCCGCGCTTCTCGGCCAGGATCATCCAGCAATAGCCCCACCAGTCCGTCAGCATTCCGTCGTCGTCGATCAGGTCGTAGCCCTGCTGGGCGGCGAAGATCCGCGCATGGGCCTCGTCCAGCGTGTCCAGCCAGGCATGGTCATCCAGCGAGAACAGCTCGTCGCTGAAATCGTCGGTGGTGTAGCCCCAGACCGACTGGCACACCGCGTTGAATTCTCGGTCGATCTGATCGTCGTCGACGGGATGGCGGCGGGCCACCTGATGCAGCCGCGACAGCGAACGCGCAAAGTCGGCAATACGGGTGAGAGCGAACTGATCGAAGGCGATGGTGGACATGTAGTCCTCACAAGCTTGCAAGACCCTAGATATTGAGGCGCGACCTGCGCCGAATCAAGATGCTATATCAAAGACTTGCTAAAGTGTTCTTAATTTGTTCTGGATGACTCCGTGACCGCGGCAGCGGCAGCGGCAGCGGGCTCACTTCCTCGCGCCGGCGAGGCCGTTGATCCAGCCGCGCCAGACCGCCGATTTCATGGGGTCATCAGACCGCGCCCCGGACGTTCCCAGCAATGCCTTTGGACAGCCTTCGCACCAGGGGAATTCGAAAGCGCAGAATTCATCCTTCGCACAAACGCCTGGTGCGGATTCGATTCGGCAGGAAAATGGGGCCTGGATCGGCTGTATCATGATACATCCAATGTCGAGGCGGGAGGATGAAGCTCCCAGTCACCGGTAGACGCCGTTTGGGCGGTGATGGAACCAGGCTACAATGCCTGGTTCCAGACATAGTGATCAATTTTGATCGGTCTCGAAAATTGAACGAATCATGCCTCCCAATCGGTCCGTACGAGGGGACGGCTGACAGGGCGGAAGCTGCCCAAATCCGCGCCAGGCGCGTGAAAACCTCGCCACGCCGGTGGGTTCCGATCCTGCCATATTGAGAGTATCATTTGGTACAGACCACAGCCCCGGGATTGAATATTGCCAGATCCAGTCATTTCAGCGCCGTTCCAGCCGCACACGCCGCCGATCGACGAACTGGCGCTCGCCGAGATCAAGAGCGCCATCCTGGTCAAGCTGACGCTGACCATCGGCAAGGATGCGGCGATCGCCACCAAGCACGACTGGTACAAGGCCACGGCGCTGGCGCTGCGCGACCGCATCGTCCACCGCTGGCTGGTCACCGATAAAGAGAGCTACGACGCCGGCCGCAAGCGGGTCTATTACCTCAGCCTGGAATTCCTGATCGGCCGGTTGTTCACCGACGCGCTGAATAATATGGGCTTGCTGGCGCTGTTCGATGCCGCCCTTGGCGACCTCGGCGTCGGCCTCGACGACCTCCGCAAGTGCGAACCCGATGCGGCACTGGGCAATGGCGGCCTCGGCCGGCTGGCCGCCTGCTTCATGGAGAGCATGGCGACGCTCGGCATCCCGGCCATGGGCTACGGCATCCGCTACGATTTCGGCCTGTTCCGGCAGATCATGTCGCACGGCTGGCAGCAGGAATACCCCGACGAGTGGCTGGGCTTCGGCAATCCCTGGGAATTGCAGCGACCAGAGGTGATGTATCACGTCCACTTCGGCGGCCACGTCGAGAATGTCGCCGACGGCGAACGCCGGCGCACCATCTGGCATCCCGGCGAGACCGTCGAGGCGGTGGCCTATGACACGCCGATCGTCGGCTGGCGCGGCCAGCATGTGAATGCGTTGCGGCTGTGGTCGGCGCGCGCGCCGGATCCGCTGCGCCTCGACGTCTTCAACACCGGCGACTATCTCGGCGCCAGCGCGGAACAGGCGCGCGCCGAGGCGATCTGCAAATTCCTCTATCCCAATGACGAAAGCGCCGCCGGCCGCGAGCTGCGGCTGCGCCAGGAATATTTCTTCGTCTCGGCCTCGTTGCAGGACCTGGTCAAGCGTCACCTGGATTCCGACGGCAACCTGCGCGGCCTCGCCGGCAAGGCCGCGGTGCAGATGAACGACACCCATCCGAGTCTCGCCATCGCCGAACTGATGCGCATCCTGGTGGACATCCACAACATGCGCTGGGACGCCGCGTGGCAGATCACCAACGCCACTTTGTCCTACACCAACCACACCCTGCTGCCCGAGGCGCTGGAAACCTGGCCGGTGGAGCTGTTCGAGCGGCTGCTGCCGCGGCATCTCGAGATCATCTACCGCATCAATACCGCGCATCTCGACCGCGCCGACGCCACGCGCAAGGGCGACACCGCCTATCGCGCCTCGGTGTCGATCATCGACGAGAGCGCCGGCCGCCGCGTCCGCATGGGCAACCTCGCCTTCATCGGCTCGCACCGCATCAACGGCGTCTCCGCGATGCATTCCGAGCTGATGAAGGAGACCGTTTTCCACGATCTCAACCAGCTCTATCCCGGCCGCATCACCAACAAGACCAACGGCATTACCTTCCGCCGCTGGCTGATGCTGGCCAATCCGAAACTCACCGACCTGATGCGCGCCACCTGCGGCGACGCCGTGCTCGACGATCCGACCCGCATGTCGACGCTCGAGGCCTATGCCGGCGACGCCGCGTTCCAGCAGGCGTTCCGCCGCGTCAAGCATCACAACAAGATCGCGCTGGCACGGGTGATCGGCGAGAAGCTCGGCATCCAGATCGATCCCTCCGCGCTGTTCGACGTGCAGATCAAGCGCATCCACGAATACAAGCGGCAGCTGCTGAACCTGCTGGAGACCGTGGCGCTGTATCACGCCATCAAGGCCGATCCGCAGCGCGACTGGGTGCCGCGGGTCAAGATCTTCGCCGGCAAGGCGGCGGCGAGCTATCGTTACGCCAAGCTGATCATCAAGCTGATCAACGACGTCGCCGACGTCGTCAACAACGACCCGGAGATCGGCGGCAAGCTCAAGGTCGCGTTCCTGCCGGACTACAATGTGAGCCTCGCGGAAATCATCATTCCCGCCGCCGACCTGTCGGAGCAGATCTCCACCGCCGGCATGGAAGCCTCCGGCACCGGCAACATGAAGCTGTCGCTGAACGGCGCGCTGACCATCGGCACGCTGGACGGCGCCAATATCGAGATCCGCGACAATGTCGGCGCTGAAAACATCGCGATCTTCGGCATGAACGCCGCCGAGGTGATGGCACGCCGCGCCGCCGGACTCGACGCCCATGACGTCATCAGCAGGTCGCCGCATCTCGCCGACGCCATCGCCGCCATCGAGCGCGGCGATTTCTCGCCCGACGACCCCGGCCGCTTCATGTCGGTCGGTCACGCGCTGCGCCACCTCGACCACTATGTGGTATCGGCGGACTTCGACTCCTATTACGAGGCGCAGCGCGGCATCGACACGCGCTGGCGCGCGGGCTCGGCCTGGACCCGCGCCAGCATCCTCAACGTGGCGCGGATGGCGTGGTTCTCCTCGGACCGCACTATTAGCGAATACGCCGCCGATATCTGGGACGTCCCGGTGACCTCGGCGGCGCCGCCCGCCCCGGCGGCGCGCGTCGCGCAGAGCAAGGGCAGCTAGCGCCCTCCAGGCTGAAGGCGCGCGGTATCGCATGAATTGGGTGTTCAGCGCATCTCGAACAGTTCCTGGTGGAATTGCGAGGCCGACAGGCCACGATGGATCATCGAGGTGCGGATCGCATCGCCGAAACCGGACGGGCCGCAGAACCAGACGTCGGCATCCTTCCACGCGGGAATCCATGCTTCGAGGCGATCGAGGGTCAATTTGCCGTCACGGGGCGACACCAGCAGATGGAAGCCCACGCCGGCTTGCGCAGCCAGCGCACTGATCTTGTCGATAAAGATGCCTGAGGGAGCGCCGGTGCAGTAGATCAGGTCGACCTCGTTTTCGCGACTGTCGGCGGCAAGTGCGGCCAGCCGGGCGATGAACGGGGTAATTCCCACGCCGCCGCCGACCCAGACCTGGCGGGCGCGGTCACCTTCGAAATCGAACCGTCCGTAGGGGCCCTCGATGGTCACGCTTTGGCCGACGAACAGTTGGTCCGGGAGCTTCCGCGTATAGTCGCCGAGCCCCTTGATGCTGAACAGCAGCCGCCCGTCCCGCTGCCATGCGGAGGAAACGGTGAAGGGATGTGCGCCCTCGGTGCCGCCGAAATCGACAAAGGCGAATTGTCCGGCACGATGGCCCGTCCAGGCCGTCTCAAGTCTGACCCCGACGTCGAGCACCGCGTTGTCGTCATATCGCAGGATCGATTCAATCCGTCCGACCGCCTTGCGGGCGTTGCCGATCCTGCGGAACAACGCGACGACCGCCGCAAAACCACCGCCGGCCATCAGCAGGGCCAGCACCGGTCCCAGCGGCGCGGACCAGTAGGTCCGGTCGACGAGGATGACGGCGTGGAATACCAGCACCAGATAGATCGGGGCCATGAGGCGATGCGTCGTCAGGAACGCCCGGTAGGGAAACCGCTTCCACAACGCCAGCAATACCAGCACTATCAACAAGTACAGACTCAGTTCGCCGAGCTCGGTAGCGATGTCCTTCAGATCGCGAAACGGATCGAAGCCAGTAGCGACGACGGCGGTCTGCGGCGGCCGCGCCGGGCGCGTCAGCCAGCCCAGTTGCCCCAGCCAGCGGGGGCCAACCTCCAGCAGCCAGTGCGTCAGCGCCAGGGTCAGGCCGGTCACCCCAAACCACTTGTGCAGGCGATAGAACTTGTCGAGGCCGCCGAGCGCGCTCTCGATCTGCACCGGGCGCGCCGCCAGCATGACGCCGAGCGACATCGATCCCATGGCGAGCACTCCGGTCAGATAGATCAGCGCCTTGCGCCAGGACCAGAAGTCTCCGGTGAGCGTTCCGTCAGGCACGCTAAGGAGCCAGAGGGCGCACAACAGGCCGAGCGGAATCGCGACAACGAGCCAAAGTCTGTTGGTCTGCATGGATGAGTTCCTGGCCAGCCGAGGGGGCGGACAGTCATCCGTGCAGGGCGCTGGTGCATTGATCCAGCACAACGTCTACTTCCGCATACGCAGCGCGTCAGGGCGCCTGCGTCGCCTGCGCGGTGTCGAGATAGGTGCTGCCGGTGACCGGGTCGGTCACCGCGTTCTTGATGGTCGCGGTGCCGGCCTTCGTCAGCGTGAACTTGGTGTCGCCGACCCGGAACGTGTTGTCCTTGATCAGCACGCTCTGGTATTTCACCGTCGATCCGCTCTGGTACTTCACCTGCGCGCGGAACCCCTGGACGTTGGAGACCGTGATCTTGAAGTCCTTCTTGTCCGCATAGGTGCCGCTCCAGCTACCTTGATAGCTGGCCGGATCGACCGGGGTATAGGGTGTGTTCGACGGGGTCGTCAGCGCCGCCGCCGTGTAGCTCGACGACAGAATGCTCAAGATGTCGGCCATGCCGCTGCTCCCCGCGTGATTTCACTGCGGGGCACTACGGATGCGCAGGGTTAATCGAGCATTGCCAGGTGTTTCGATATGTTTCCATGACCTCGTCAGCAACGAAATGTAACCAGAAACGCTCGTCGCGAGCGGCTGCTTTCCCCGCCATGCCGAACCCGGGACCTGCAGCAAGGCGCTACGAGATCCCGGCCTCGGCACCGGCCTTGGCGTGCACCGGCAGCATCAGATAGTGCACGCCGTTCTGCTGCGCTTTCGGGAAATGCCCGGCGCGGATATTGACCTGGATCGACGGCAGCAGCAGCGTCGGCGCCGACAGCGTGGCATCGCGCGCCATGCGCATGGCGACGAACTGCTCTTCGCTGACGCCTTCCTTGACGTGGACATTGCCGTCGCGCTGCGCAGCCACCGTGGTTTCCCAGGCGTAGCTGTCGCGGCCCGGCGCCTTGTAGTCATGGCACATAAACAGCCGCGTCGCCGGCGGCAGCGCCAGCAGGCGGCGGATCGAGCGATACAGCTGATGCGCATCGCCGCCGGGGAAATCGGCGCGCGCGGTGCCGTAGTCCGGCATGAACAGGGTGTCGCCGACGAACACCGCGTCGCCGATCTTGTAGGACAGGTCCGCCGGCGTATGACCCGGCGTGTGCAGCACCTCCACCGTCAGCTCGCCGATGGCAAAGCGATCGCCGTCGGCGAACAGTCGATCGAAATCGCTGCCGTCGGTGCGCAGGTCGGTGGCGTTGAACACCGGCCGGAAAATGCGCTGCACATCCTTGATGTGTTCGCCGATGCCGATCTGCGCGCCGGTCTTCGCCTTGATGTAGGGCGCGCCGGACAGGTGATCGGCATGGGCATGGGTTTCCAGCGCCCACACGATGGTCAGGCCATCGCTCGTGGCCGCCTGCAGGATCGCCTCGACCGAGCGGATGTCGACGCTGCCGTCGCGATGGTCGTAGTCCAGCACCGGATCGATCACCGCGGCACGGCGGGTGACGGGGTCGCTGACCAGATAGCTGATGGTGTTGGTGGGCTCGTCGAAAAATGCCCTGATCACGGGGGCTGCAGATGGGGTCATGGCTGGAAACTCCGAATGTCGAGACCTGTTGACATTAATATTAGTATATTCTAAATAAGCAATACCTAATGTATGAGGTCGAAATGACCGTCAGCCCCGCGATCAACATGGACGACTTCGCCGCCAACGCCCTCGACGTGGCCAACGCCCTGCGGGCGCTCGGCAACGAGCGGCGGCTGATGATCCTGTGCAAGCTGGTGGAAGCCGGCGAGATGACCGTCGGCGCGCTGGTCGAGGCGGTCGGCCTCAGCCAGTCGGCGCTGTCGCAGCACCTCGCCCGCATGCGCGACGAGAACATCGTCACCTTCCGCCGTGACAGCCAGACCCTCTGGTACCGGATCGCCGATCCCCGCATCGAGCAACTGATGGCGCAGCTGCACGGGCTCTACTGCCGACCCGCCGCCGTCTGACCGCATAACGTGGAGTTCCCTACTATGACGCTTCCCCGCATCTCCCCTGCCCGGGCCAAACAGCTGATCGCCGACGGCGCCGTGCTGGTCGACATCCGCGAGGCCGACGAACACGCCCGCGCCCGCATCTCCCAGGCCCGCCACGAGCCGCTGTCGCGGCTCGGCCCGATCGACGTCGATGCGCAGGCGGTGATCTTCCATTGCAAGTCCGGCGGCCGTACGGCTGCCAATGCCGGCCGTCTCAAGGCCGCCACCGATTGCGAGGCCTATATCCTCGACGGTGGCATCGACGCCTGGAAAGCAGCCGGCCTGCCCATCGTCGAAAGCACGAAGCCGCCCATCGAAATGATGCGCCAGGTGCAGATCACCGCCGGTTCGCTGGTGGTCGCTGGCGCGGCGCTGGGCGCGCTGCTGCACCCCGGCTTCTATCTGCTGTCGGCCATGATCGGCGCCGGCCTGGTGTTTTCCGGGGTCACTGGCACCTGTATGATGGCCCGGGTCCTGGCGTTCGCGCCGTGGAATCGCCGCAACACAGTGCCGGCGCACGGCTGAACGAAAGTCTTCCATGTGGTTTGCGTCTGCTGACGTCGCGACGATCCTGTCCGGCGGCCTGGTCGGCTTCATCCTCGCGCTGATCGGCGGCGGCGGCTCGGTGCTGGCGGTGCCGCTGCTGGTCTACGTGGTCGGCGTGACGTCGCCGCATGTGGCGATCGGCACCAGCGCCATTGCGGTGGCGGTCTCGGCCTTTGCCAACATGCTGTCGCACTGGCGCGCCGGCAACGTGCGCTGGCCGTGCGCCATCGTGTTCTCGCTGGCGGGCGTTGGCGGCGCCTTTGCCGGCTCCAGCATCGCCAAGCAGGTCGACGGCCAGAAGCTGCTGTTCCTGTTCGGCCTCCTGATGATTGCCATCGGCGCCCTGATGCTGCGCAAGCGCGGCAGCAGCGGCGACGCCTCGTTCCACCTCACCCGCGACACCGCGCGAAAAATGCTGCCGAAGCTGACCGGCGTCGGCTTCGCGGTCGGCCTGCTGGCCGGCTTCTTCGGCATCGGCGGCGGCTTTCTGATCGTGCCGGGCCTGATGTTGGCGACCGGCATGCCGATGAGTGCGGCGATCGGCACCTCGCTGGTGTCGGTGGTGGCTTTCGGCGCCTCCACCGCGGCGAGCTACGCCGTTTCCGGCCTGACCGACTGGCGACTGGCCGCGATCTTCATCGCCGGCGGCCTGCTCGGCGGCCTCATCGGCATCGCCGCCGGCAAAGTCATCGGCGCCCATGACCGCGCGCTGCGGGCCACCTTCGCCTTCGTCGTCATTCTCACCGGCGTCTATGTCTGCATCCGCGGCGCGCTGCATTTCATGTGACGGCCGCAAAGCCGGCGACGGCCGGCCCCTCTCCCCCGCGATTTGACACCTGACATCCGCGTCGCCATACGGGTTCCATCGGCCTCTTTTGAAGCTTCCGAGCGGGCACCCATGATACGGATATCGATTCGACGACAGATTCTCGGCATCGCCGTCGGGTTGATCGTCCTGATGGTGATTACCTCGGTCCTGTCGATGTTCATGGCTGGCCGGGTCGGGATTCTGCTCGACGAACTGACGACAAAGTACATTCCGGCCTACGGCCACCTGGCGCGGATGAACATCAACTCGCTGGAGAGCGCGATGTCGCTGCGCCGCATGGCGACTGCCAAGATGCAGTCGCCCGCGAGCGACACCGGTTACGCCGAGCGGCTGAAGGTGTTCGACGCGAAAGGCCTCGAGACCGAACGCGAGGCGCAAGCCGCGCTCCAGCTCATCAACGCGATCATCGACGACCCCAACACGCAGTCGGACAATGCCGCGCTCGGCCGCATCGAAAGCCGGATCGAGATCGCGATCACCAGCTTTCGCAGCCATCTGGACGATGAGCGCGCCCAGCTGCTGACGCAGCTCGAGTCCCGCAACTTCGCCGAAGCCAGGCAGACCCTGGAACGGGTCGACGCGATCCGCGATGAACTGAACAGCACGGTCGATGCGATCCGCGCCGACATGCTGCTGCAGGTCTATGCCAGCGGCGCAGCGACGATGCGCGACCAGAAACGGACGATCTTCATTTCGGCAGTGGTGACGGCCCTCGCCGGAATCATCGGGCTGATTTTCGCGCTGCTGGTCAGCGGCGGCATTACCCGCCCGGTGCAGCGGTTGCTGGCGGGCACCCGCGAGATCGAGGCAGGGCGCCTCGATGGCTCCATCGACGTCACCACGCGCGACGAGATCGGCCAGTTGTCGGCCGCATTCAACCGCATGGTGGAGAAGCTGCGCCACAACGAGCGCATCCGCGAAACCTTCGGCCTCTATATCGACCCGAAGGTGGTGGAAGGATTGATCGACCAGCCGGCAGTGGCTGCGGCCGAGGGCCAGCGTCGCGTCATGACGGTGCTGTTCTGCGATATGAAAGGATTTACCCGGCTGAGCGAAGGCGTCACGCCGCAAGGGCTGGTCAGAATCATGAACCACTATTTCTCGACCATGTCGGCGCCGGTTCGCAGCCACCGCGGCATCATCGACAAGTACATCGGCGACATGATCATGGCCTATTGGGGCCCTCCCTTCGTGGAGGATGCCGATCAGGCGACGCTGGCCTGCCTGGCTGCGCTCGAGATGACCGGACGGATCGCCAGCTTGCGCAGGGAGTTGCCCGAATTGCTCGGCGTCCGCGCCATTCCGGTGCAATGCGACGTGCGAATCGGCATCGCCACGGGCGAAGCGCTGGTTGGCAGCATCGGCTCCGAACTGATGATGAGCTACACGGTGATGGGCGACTCGGTGAATCTGGCGGCACGGCTGGAAAGCGCCAACAAGCTCTATGGCAGTCGCCTGCTGGCCTCCGAAGCCACCGTTGCGCAGGCCCACGTCGCCATCGAGGTGCGCGAGATCGACCGGCTGGTGGTGCTAGGGCAAAGCCGGTCGCAGGCGGTGTATGAGATCATGGCCCGAAAGGGCGAACTCACGCCGGAGCAGACGCTGTTGCAGACCCGCTACGCCGAAGGGCTCGCTGCCTATCGCGCGCAGGACTGGGACGTTGCGCGCCGCGCCTTCACGGCGGCGCTGCAGGCGGCCCCCGGCGACGGGCCGTCGACCACCCTGCTCGCGCGGATCGAGACCCTTGCCGCGACCCCGCCTCCCGGCGACTGGGATGGCGCCTGGCATCTCGATCGCAAGTAAGCGCGCCGCCCTCTGCCTATACCCCGTCGAGGATGATCACCGTTGGCGCCGACGGCAGGGCGCCCAGCGAGATCCGCAGCGTGCGCTCGCTGCGCCGGTCGATGGCGAACTGCTGGCCGATCCTGGCCATGAACTCGCTGAGCGGCGTCATGAAGCGATGCATCGGCAGTACGATGGAGGCGCGCAGCCGTTTGGTGATCTCGGATACGCCGTCGAGGGACATGGTGTAGCTGCCGTCGATCGGCACCATCACGATATCGAGCCGGCCGATCGCCGCGAAGTGGCTTTCGTCGAGCTTGTGGTGGAGGTGGCCGAGATGGCCGATGCACAGGCCGGCGACCTCGAAGATGAAGATCGAGTTGCCGTCGCGGATCATCGCCGTATTGCTCTCGTCGAACATGTAGCGGCGGATGTCGGTGGTGACGTTGCGGATCAGCACGTCGCCGACGCGCTGGTCGATATGCGCCGGTCTGCCGTCGTCGCCCCAGCCATGCAGCACCAGCCCGATCTTCGGATCGGGATTGAGGGTGTAGTGCGTGCTGTGGGCGCGGTTCATGGTGACCACGTCGGGCAGCCGGCCGGCGCTGTGGAAGCCGCTGTAGTCGGTGGCGATCCGCACCCCGCCCGGTGTGTCGATCACGTAGGTGGAATGACCGGCATAGGTGATCGCCACCTCCTCGGCCTTCGCCGCCGTGCGCCGCAGGC
>DATCUS010000079.1:0-14997 GCA_036561845.1 Tardiphaga sp.
AAGGTCCAGGTGATGGCCGTCACCCACGCCCCGCAGGTCGCGGCGCGGGCCGACCAGCATCTCCTGATCTCCAAGGATGCGCTGGACCGCGGCAAGCGCGTCGCCACCCGCGTGAATACCCTGGCCGCCGACCCCCGCCGCGAGGAAATCGCCCGCATGCTGGCGGGCGCCGAGATCACCGCCGAAGCCCGCGCCGCCGCGGACCGGCTGCTCAAGGGCGCGGCGTAAAGAGCCCCACGCGCCGTCATGCCCGGCCTTGTGCCGGGCATCCACGTCTTTAAAACGGAGCGCCAAGGCGTGGATGGTCGGGACAAGCCCGGCCATGACGAACACTGGTGACGCGCGTATGGCTAGAGCAACGAAGACATCTCCCCCCGACATCGCCACCCTCACCAAGGCCAAGGCCAAGGTGGAGCTGATGCGGCTCAGGCTGGAGATCGAACGGCACAACGTCGCCTATTATCAAAAGGACGCACCAAGAATTTCCGACGCCGACTACGACGCGCTGCGCCGCCGCGTCGAGGCGATCGAGGCCAAATTTCCGGAACTCGTCACCGGCGATTCGCCGACCCAGACGGTGGGCGCCGCGCCCTCGCGCGGCTTTGCCAAAGTGCAGCACGCGGTGCCGATGCTGTCGCTCGGCAACGCCTTCAGCGACGAGGAGATCGCCGAATTCGTCGAACGGATCCAGCGCTTCCTCAAGCTCGACGAGGTACCGGCGATCGTCGCCGAGCCGAAGATCGACGGGCTGTCGCTGTCGCTGCGCTACGAGCATGGCGAACTGGTGCGTGCGGCCACCCGCGGCGACGGTTTTACCGGCGAGGACGTCACCGCCAATGTCCGCACCATCCGCGACATTCCGAACACGCTGAAGGGCCGCGCCATCCCCGCCGCCTGCGAGCTGCGCGGCGAGGTCTACATGCTGAAGACGGATTTTCTGGCGCTCAACAGGCGCCAGGAGGAGGCCGGCGAAGACCCCTTCGCCAATCCCAGAAATTCCGCCGCCGGCTCGCTGCGCCAGAAGGACGTCGCGATCACCGCGTCCCGGCCGCTGAAGTTCTTCGCCTATGCCTGGGGCGAGATGTCGGACTATCCGATCGACGCGCCGACCCAGCACGGCATGCTGAAGTGGCTCGATCACGCCGGCTTCACGGTCAATCCGCTGATCACCCTGTGCCATGGCGTCGAGGATGCGCTGGCCTTCTATCGCCGGATCGGCGAGCAGCGCGCTTCGCTCGGCTACGACATCGACGGCGTGGTCTACAAGGTCGACCGCATCGACTGGCAGGCCCGGCTCGGCTTTGCCGGCAGGGCGCCGCGCTGGGCCATCGCGCACAAGTTCGCCGCCGAGCAGGCCACCACGGTGCTGGAAAAGATCGACATCCAGGTCGGCCGCACCGGCGCGCTGACGCCGGTAGCGCGGCTGATGCCGGTCACCGTCGGCGGCGTGGTGGTGCAGAACGCCACGCTGCACAATGAGGACTACATCAAGGGCATCGGCAATGACGGCGAGCCGATCCGCGACGGCGTCGATATCCGCGAGGGCGACACCGTCGTCATCCAGCGCGCCGGCGACGTGATCCCGCAAGTCGTCAGCGTCATCCTGGAGAAACGTCCGAAGGCTGCAAAACCTTTCGCATTCCCCACCAAGTGTCCGGTGTGCGGCAGCCATGCGGTCCGCGAGAACGGCGAGGTGGTCACCCGCTGCACCGGCGCGCTGATTTGTCCGGCGCAGGCGGTGGAGCGGCTCAAGCATTTTGTGTCGCGGCTGGCCTTCGACATCGACGGCCTCGGCGACAAGCAGATCCAGGAATTCTATGACGACGGCCTGATCATGCATCCGGTCGACATTTTTGCGCTGGCGAAGCGCGATGCCCGGTCGACCAAAAAGATCGTCGACCGCGAAGGCTTTGGCGAGGTCTCGGTGCGCAACCTGTTTGCCGCCATCGACGCGCGCCGCAAGATCGAACTCAACCGGCTGATCTTCGCGCTCGGCATCCGCCACATCGGCGAGGGCAACGCAAAACTTTTGGCGCGCCATTACGGCAGTTTCGAAGCCTTTCGCGATGCGATGCTGGCCGCCGCCGCCGGGCAGAGCGCCGAGGGCAACACCTCGGAGGCCTGGCAGGACCTCAACAACATCGGTGGCGTCGGCGAAATCGTCGCCGACGCCGTGGTCGAGTTCTTCGCGGAGAAGCGCAACGTCAAGGCGCTCGGCGAATTGCTCGACGAGATCGAGGTCTTGCCGGTCGAGCAGGCCAGGCGCGATACGCCGGTCGCCGGCAAGACCGTGGTGTTCACGGGCTCGCTGACGAAATTCACCCGCGACGAGGCCAAGGCCGTTGCCGAACGGCTCGGTGCCAAGGTCGCCGGTTCGGTGTCGAAAAAGACCGACTATGTGGTGGCCGGCGAAGACGCCGGCTCCAAGCTGAAGAAAGCCGCCGAACTCGGCGTCAAAGTGCTCACCGAAGACGAATGGCTGACGCTGATCGAGGGCGCGTAACGCGCTGCTCCTTCTACCCTCCCCCTCCAGGGGAGGGTAGAAAGCGGTCTCCGATATTTTCCTGCGGTTCGCTGCCGCATCGCTCAAACCAAGAAGGCCGCCCTCGCGGGCGGCCTTCTGGTACGGCGTGGTGCCGAAATGACGTGCTTACCAGCCGCGACCGCCGCCGAAGCTGAAGCCGATGCTCGGTCCGCCGCCGCCGTAATAGCCGCGGCGCTCGTAGCCACGATCATAGCCGCGATAGCCGCGATCATAGCCGCCGCCGTAGCCGTAGGGCCGCACGTAACGCGGGCCGCGGGTGCGATAGCAGCGGCCGTATTCGTCGCACACCATGCGCACCTGTTCGGCGCTGGCGCCGGCATCGGCGCCGATGGCGGCGGGGCTGAGCGGTGCGGCGATTGCCGCCGTGGTCAGCAGGGCGGTCGCCGCGGCGATCGAGAGGATGAGCTTCTTCATGTTTGTCTCCGGTTTGAGGTGGTTGATGGCCGCTGCTTAGCGCCAACCGCGATGGCGGCCGCGCGACCAGCCGTAATGGTGTCCGCGTCCGCGCTGCCAACCATAGTGATGGCCGCGTCCGCCGCGTCGCATGCCGTGTCCACCACCGTGGCCATGACCGCCGCGAACCTGGATGACGTCGCTTTCGCTGGTGGTCGCCGGCGCCAGCGGGCTCACCGGCATTGCCACGGCCGGAAACATCAGGCCGAGGCCGAGTAGTCCTGCGGCCGCGGCCGCGATGATCGTTCGCTTCATGTGATCCCTCAAGGCGCAACAGGCGCGCGCAACAAGCAATTGCGGACGCCATTGTTCCGGTTGGGGAGCAAATCAATTTGCGCGGCGAAGGAATGGTATTCGGGGACCCATCAATCCGCCGGATCAAACGGGAGTCGCGGCCGACCCATGCGCTTGCCCGCCGCGCCGCAGGTTAAGCACAATCTCTGGTGGTTTCACGAGGCGCTGCTATCATCTGCCGGCGGGCGACAGCAGCCTGCGGAGAAAACAGGGAGTTCGCCATGTCCGATGAAGAGTCGAACGTCGCCGTCCTGAAAGAGGCTTACGACAAATGGCGCACGAGCAAGGGGGCGCCGGAGCACTTCATGAAACTTGTCGATCCGGAGATCCGGTTCGGTTCGCTTGCCGACGGCAAGGAGCCGCTGACCTTCGCCCGTGCCTATGAAGGCCAGGAAGCCCTCAGCCAGTATTTTGACGGGCTCGCGGCAGAATGGGACATGATCGACTACGTGACCGACGAGTTCGTCGCGCAGGGCGACGCCGTGGTGATGCGCGGCTCGTGCCAATGGGCCAACAAGCGGACCGGCAAGATCATGAAGACGCCGAAGCTGGACTTCTGGCGGATGCGCAACGGCAAGGCCGTGGAATTCTTCGAATTCTACGACACCGCGGCCGCCCACGTCGCGGCGACCGAATGAGCTTCAGGGCGAGGGAAGCGCGACTACTTCGCGCCCACCGCCCTGGCGCGATATTTCAGATGCACCGCGCAGTTGCAGCCGGGCGGATGTGACGCGACGTCATTGGCCGGCTCCGGAGTGGCGGCGGGCCTTGCGGTGGCTTCCTTGACGCGGCGGTCCTGATCGGACTGGTCCCGCGTCGGAATGTAGTTCAGCACCGGCGCCAGCCAGCGCTCGGCCTCCGCCACGCTCCAGCCCTTCCGCGCCGCGTAGTCTTCCACCTGGTCGCGTTCGATCTTGCCGACGCCGAAATAGGCGCTCTCGGGATGGCCAAAGTACAGGCCGGATACCGAGGAGCCCGGCCACATCGCGTAGCTTTCGGTCAGCGTCACGCCGGCGGTGTTCTCGGCGTCGAGCAGCCGGAACAGCGTCGTCTTCTCGGTGTGGTCGGGCTGCGCCGGATAGCCCGGCGCCGGGCGAATGCCCTTGTATTTCTCCAGGACCAGATCGTCGGGCGACAGCGCCTCGTCCGGATCGGTGGCCCAGAATTCCTGGCGGACGCGCTGGTGCATCCGCTCGGCGAAGGCTTCGGCCAGACGATCCGCCAGCGCCTTGCACAGGATCGAGGAGTAGTCGTCGTTGGCGTTCTTGAACTTGTCGGCAATGACGTCCTCGCCGATCCCCGCGGTGACCACGAAGGCGCCGATATAATCGGGGATGCCCGAGGCGCCCGGCGCGATGAAGTCCGACAGCGCCGAATTGAAGCGGCCCTCGCGCTTCTCCAGCTGCTGGCGCAGCGTGTGGAAGGTGGCGATTTCGGTGGTGCGGCTGTCGTCGGCATAGACACGGATGTCGTCGCCTTCGGCATTGGCCGGCCAGAAGCCGATGGTTGCCTTGGCCGTGAACCACTTTTCGTCGACGATGCGCTTCAGCATCTTCTGTGCATCGGCGAACAGCGACGAGGCGACTTCGCCGACCACCTTGTCGGTGAGGATGGCCGGATAGCGTCCGGACAATTCCCAGGTCTGGAAGAACGGCGTCCAGTCGATGTAGTCCGCCAGCTCCTTCAGCGAATAGTCGCTGAAGCTCCTGGTGCCGAAGAAGGTCGGCTTCTTCGGCGGCGTCTTCGCGAAGTCGATGACCACGGCGTTGGCGCGGGCGTCGGCCAGCTTCAGCCGCTTCTTGTCGGCCTGGGCGCGGAAATGCGCCGCGGAAATCTTGGCGTAGTCGGCGCGGACTTCCGCGGCGTATGCGTCGCGGCGATCCGCGGACATCAGCGCCGAGGCGACGCCGACGGCGCGGCTGGCGTCGTTGACATGCACCACCGGCCCGCTCTTGTAGTTCGGGTCGATCTTCACCGCCGTGTGCACACGGCTGGTGGTGGCGCCGCCGATCAGCAGCGGCACCTTGAGACCTTGGCGCTCCAGCTCGCCGGCGAGGAAGCTCATTTCATCCAGCGACGGCGTGATCAGGCCTGACAGGCCGATGATGTCGGCGTTCTCGGCCTTGGCCGTCTCGATGATCTTCGAGGCCGGCACCATGACACCGAGATCGATGACCTCGAAATTGTTGCACTGGAGCACGATGCCGACGATGTTCTTGCCGATGTCGTGGACGTCGCCCTTGACGGTGGCGAGCACGATCTTGCCGGCGTTCTTGCGTTCATCGCCGGTGATCCCGGCCGCGAGGTTGTCAGCCTTTTCCTGCTCCATGAACGGCATCAGCCAGGCCACCGCCTGCTTCATCACGCGGGCGGACTTCACCACCTGCGGCAGGAACATCTTGCCGTCGCCGAACAGGTCGCCGACGATGTTCATGCCGGCCATCAGCGGGCCCTCGATGACATGCAGCGGACGCGCCACGGTGAGGCGTGCTGCCTCGGTGTCCTCGTCGATGTATTCGGTGATGCCGTGCACCAACGCGTGGCTGAGCCGCTTCTCGACCGGCCATTCGCGCCAGGCGAGATCCTTCTCCTTGACCTCCTTGCCCTGGCCGCGGAATTTTTCCGCCAGCTCAAGGAGGCGTTCGGAGGCGCCGGGGTCGCGGTTGAGGATCACGTCCTCGCAGACCTGGCGCAGTTCGGGATCGATGTCGTCATAGACGATCATCTGCCCGGCGTTGACGATGCCCATATCCATGCCGGCCTTGATGGCGTGATACAGGAACACCGAATGCATCGCCTCGCGCACCGGCTCGTTGCCGCGGAACGAGAACGACAGGTTGGAGACGCCGCCGGAGATATGGGCGTGCGGCAGGTTCTGGCGGATCCAGCGCGTCGCTTCGATGAAGTCGACGCCGTAATTGTTGTGCTCCTCGAGACCGGTGGCGATGGCGAAGATATTGGGATCGAAGATGATGTCTTCCGGCGGGAAATCGAGCTGCCCGACCAGGATGTCATAGGCGCGTTTGCAGATCTCGGTCTTGCGCGCGAAGGTATCGGCCTGGCCGACCTCGTCGAACGCCATCACGACGACCGCGGCACCATGGCGGCGCGCGATCTTTGCCTCGTGGATGAACTTGGCTTCGCCTTCCTTCATCGAGATCGAGTTCACCACCGGCTTGCCCTGAACGCATTTCAGGCCGGCTTCGATCACGTTGAACTTCGAACTGTCGACCATCACCGGCACGCGGGCGATGTCCGGTTCGGCGGCGACGAGGTTGAGGAAGGTGATCATCGCCTGCTCGGAATCCAGCAGGCCTTCGTCCATGTTGACGTCGATGATCTGGGCGCCGTTCTCGACCTGGTCGCGCGCCACCTGCAGCGCCGCGGTGTAGTCGCCGGCCGTCACCAGCTTGCGGAATTTCGCGGAGCCGGTGACGTTGGTGCGCTCGCCGACATTGACGAAGGGGATTGCCGGCGTGAGATCGAACGGCTCGAGGCCGGAGAGCCGCAGCCGCGGCTCGATGGCCGGCACGACGCGGGGCTTGTGTGGCGCCACCGCCTTGGCGATCGCCGCGATGTGGTCCGGCGTGGTGCCGCAGCAGCCGCCGACGATGTTGACGAGGCCGCTGGCGGCGAATTCGCCGATCAGCCGCGCCATGTAGTCCGGGCTTTCGTCGTACTGGCCGAATTCGTTGGGCAGGCCGGCGTTGGGATAGGCGCAGACCAGCGTGTCGGCGACGCGGCCGATATCGGCGATATGCGCGCGCAGGTCCTCGGCGCCGAGCGCGCAGTTGAAGCCGATCGTGATCGGCTTGGCGTGGCGCACCGAATTCCAGAACGCTTCCGGCAACTGGCCCGAGAGCAGGCGGCCGGACTTGTCGGTGATGGTGCCGGAGACCATGACGGGCATGTCGATGCCGCGCGCCTCGCAGATTTCCGCAATGGCGTAGAGTGCGGCCTTGGCGTTCAGCGTGTCGAAGATGGTTTCCAGCAGCAGCAGGTCGGCGCCGCCGTCGATCAGCCCGTTGATCTGCTCGCTGTAGGCGATGCGCAAATCGTCGAAAGTGACGGCGCGGTAGCCGGGCGAGGAGACGTCCGGCGAGATCGAGGCGGTGCGGTTGGTCGGACCGATGGCGCCGGCAACGAAGCGCGGCTTGCCGTCCTCGGCGGTGACGCGGTTGGCGGCGTTGCGGGCCAGGCGGGCGCCATCGCGGCTCATCTCGTAGGCGATGTCGGCGAGGTCGTAATCGGCCTGAGCAATCGAGGTCGAGGAGAAGGTGTTGGTGGCGACAATGTCCGCGCCGGCGCGCAGATACTGCGCGTGGATGTCCTCGATCGCCTGCGGCTGGGTGAGAATCAGCAGGTCGTTGTTGCCGCGCAGATCGCGGTGAAAGTCCTTGTAGCGCTCGCCGCGGAATGCGGCCTCGTCGAACTGCAGGCCCTGGATCATGGTGCCCATCGCGCCGTCCAGCACCAGGATGCGTTCGGCAGCGGCTTTGAGCAGTTCGGTACGCTTGATCGAGATGGGAACGGTCATATCAGGCTGCTTTCTGCGCGCCGTTCGGCCGGAAGCCGAGCAAATGGCTGATGGCGAAAACGAGATCGGCGCGGTTCATGGTGTAGAAATGGAAGTCGGTGATGCCGTTCTTGGCGAGCTTCCGGACCTGGTCGGCGACGACGGTCGCGGCCACCAGCTTGCGGGTCTCGGCGTCGTCGTCGAGGCCGTCGAATTTTTCATCGAGCCAGGCCGGCACGGTGGTGCCGGCGCGGGTGACGAAGTTGCGCGCCTGCTTGAAATTGTGCATCGGCATGATGCCCGGCAGGATCGGAATCTCGATGCCGCGGGCGCGCACGCGGTCGAGGTAGCGGAAGTACAGGTCGTTGTCGAAGAACACCTGGGTGATGGCGCGGGTGGCACCAGCATCCACCTTGGCCTTCAGCACGTCGATGTCGGCGGCGAAATCGAGGCTCTCCGGATGCTTCTCCGGATAGGCCGATACGGTGACGTCGATGTCCGGATATCGCTTCTTGATGGAGGCGACGAGATCGGCCGAGGTCTGGTAGCCGTCGGGATGGGCGACATAGGGCGTGCCGATGCCGGTGGTGGGATCGCCGCGCAGCGCCACGATGTGGCGGACGCCGACCGCGTGATATTGCGCGACGACGTCATCGATATCCGCCTTCGAGGCGTTGACACAGGTGAGATGCGCGGCCGGGATCAGCGCGGTCTCGTTGAGGATGCGGGTGATGGTGGAATGGGTGCGCTCGCGGGTCGAGCCGCCGGCGCCATAGGTCACTGAGACGAAGTTGGGGCTCAGCGGCGCCAGCCGGGTGATGGTCTCCCACAGGCTGCGCTCCATTTCCTCGGTCTTCGGCGGGAAGAACTCGAAGGAGATGGCGGGCAGTTTCGGCGGCTGCGTCGTCTCGCTCATGTGACCAAACTCCACGGGCTGTCCCGGCTTCAAATTCGTGCTGTTGAAATCCGCTCGCTGCACCGCAATATGATAGGGCGGGCGGACAGCTTAAAATAGCCCATTGGCTCTTGGATTTGTGTGGGAAATTGCCCACTATCAGGCCGGTAAGCTCTAAATTTGCTGTCAAAATATGCATGTTGGGCAGGCCGCCGCCTCCAGTCGTTCCGGGAGATGGCCGCGAAATTCGGCGCATTTTACGGTAAATTAGACGGCATCCGTGATCTTTCCGAGTCGGTTCGGATGTGGGCAGGAAATGGTTTAATAGATCCTTCACCAAAAATGTCCCATCTCCTTAGCCGCGGGCACCGGCGATCACGGGGGCGATCATGGCGTTCTGCCCGGGTTGTGCGTCGATCAGGACGCGCTAGGTTACCGCCATGATCCCCTTGTCCATTCTCGACCTGTCGGTCGTCACCTCCGGCACGCCGCCCGCGGCAGCCCTGCGCAACAGCATCGATCTGGCCCGCCATGCCGATGACCTCGGCTATGTCCGCTACTGGCTGGCCGAGCACCACAACCTGGCCTCGGTGGCGAGCCCCGCGCCGGACCTCATGATCGGGCAGATCGCCGCGGTGACGAAGCGCATCCGGGTCGGCTCCGGCGGCGTGATGCTGCCGAACCACGCACCTTTGGTGGTGGCCGAACGCTTCAAGATGCTGGAGGCGCTGTTTCCCGGGCGTATCGATCTCGGCCTCGGCCGTGCCCCCGGCACCGACGGCGCCACCGCGCATGCATTGCGCAGCCGGCTGGATGCCCGCGACGGCGACGATTTTCTGGAGCGGCTCAGCGAGTTGATGCTGTGGGAGACCCGCGAATTCCCTGATGGCCATCCCTACAACAACGTCATTGCCATGCCCGACGACACACCGCTGCCGCCGATCTTTCTGCTCGGCTCCAGCGATTACAGTTCGGAATTGTCGGCGCAGCTCGGCATGGGCTTTGCGTTCGCGCACCACTTCGCGTCGTTCGATGCCGCGGACGCGCTGGTGCATTACCGCGCCCACTTCAAGCCATCGCGCTGGCGCGCGACGCCGTACGGCATTCTCGCGGTGGCGGCGATCGTCGCCGACACCGACGCCGAGGCCGAGCGGCTGGCGACGTCGTTCGATCTCAATCGCTTGCGCCGCGACCGCGGCGAATATCTGCCGCTGGCTGATGTCGAGGAGGCGCTGGCCTATCCCTATACGGACAGCGACCGTGCCAGGATCGCACGCAACCGCTCGCGGCTGTTCGTCGGCAGCCCCGCGACCGTGCTGCACAAGCTGCAGCCGCTGATCGCGTCAAGCGAGGCCGACGAGTTGATGGTGATCACCGCGGTCTACGACCACGAAGCGCGCAAGCGTTCCTACAGCCTGCTGGCCGATGTGTTCCAGTTGGCGAAGAGCGAGGCGGCGTAATCGGCGCAGCACGACTGGCCGCAACGACGAGAGGGAGTGATGGCGCCTCTGGTGAACCCGCGCGGGCTTGGTGAAGTCGTGTTGCGTGTCCGCGATATGTCGCGTGCGCTCGGTTTTTATCGGGATATTCTCGGCCTGAGCCTGCTGCACGCCTTCGACGATCGAATTGCATTCCTGAAAGTGGCAAGCGGCTTCGAAGGCCATGACCGGATCGTCGGCCTGTTCCGGAGCGACCAGCCCTCAAACAGGGCCGAAACCGATTGGGCCGCTCCCGATCCCAGCGCACCCACATTGCATCATTTCGCACTGGAGATTGCGTTGTCCGACTATCAGCCCGCGCTCGATGCGCTGACGCAGGCCGGCTTCGAGCCTAACACCTACGAACATCGGTGGATTGGCTGGCGCTCGATTTATGTCACCGATCCCGACGGCAATATCGTCGAACTGGTCGCGGTCGACCCGGCCATCCGCGACCCGGGATGACGGCGTCTGCAGGCCGGCGTCGATGCCAGCGTCCGGTGACGTGTCGGAATCGGGGCGACCGGGACGTCCTCCGGATCTGCGCCGCAGTCATGACAGGAGGTGAAACCGATGCTGTATGCGATTCTGGCCTATCACGTTGAGGAAGTGGTGACGTCCTGGACGGCGGAGGAAGACGCCGCCGTCATGGCAGATCTCCGCAAGGCTCATGACCAGTTGAACCGCGACGGCCGCCTCGGGCCGGCGGCGCGGCTGGGTGGGACCGGGTCGGCCTTCACCCTGCGCGGTCCCGGTGCCGGCGTCGTGATTGACGGCCCGTTTGCCGAAACCAAGGAACAGTTACTGGGCTTCTATGTCGTGGACTGCGCCTCGCGCGACGCCGCGATCAAGGCAGCGCGCGATCTGCGCCAGGCCAATCCGACGGCGGTCTACGAGATCCGGCCGGTCGCGCTGTATCTGCCCGGCGTGCCCGTTGCCGCGGACGACGTCGAGACAGCCTGACGCCGGCAGCTGGCGTCAGGTCTGCGTTTCGCCGAACGTCGCGCGAAACGGATGCGCGGGATAGACGCCGAGGATGCGCAATTCCTTGGAGAAGAATTTCAGCTCCTCCAGCGCGAAGGAGAGACGGGTGTCGTCGGGATGGCCATCGACATCCGCATAGAATTGCGTTGCGGTGAAGTTGCCGTCGACCATGTAGCTTTCCAGCTTGGTCATGTTGACGCCGTTGGTGGCGAAGCCGCCCATCGCCTTGTAGAGCGCAGCCGGAATGTTGCGGACCTGGAACACGAACGAGGTGACCAGCGGACCCGGGCCCGGCCTGGCCCACTTGGCTTCCTTCGCCAGCACCACGAAGCGCGTGGTGTTGTGGCTCTCGTCCTCGACGTCCTCGGCAAGAATGTCGAGGCCGTAGATGTCAGCGGCCAGCCTCGATGCCAGCGAGGCACAGGTCTTGTCGCCGCGCTCGGCGACGGTGCGCGCCGAACCTGCGGTGTCGGCGGCGACGATCGGCTTGATGCCGAGCTTGCGGATGATGCGGCGGCACTGGCCGAGCGCATGAACGTGGCTTTCCACCGTCTTGATGTCGGTGAGCCTGGCGCCGCGGGGCGCCATCAACTGGTGCCGGATCGGCAGAAACCATTCGCCGATGATGAACAGGCCGGACGCCGGCAGCAAATGGTGGATGTCGGCGACGCGGCCGGCGATCGAGTTCTCGATCGGGATCATGCCGAGATCGGCCTCGCCCGACGAGATCGCGGCCAGCGCATCCTCGAAGGTCGGGCAGGGCATCGGAACGGCGTCGGGATAGGCCTCGACGATGGCAATATGGGAATTGGCGCCGGGCTCGCCCTGGAAGGCAATTTTCATGGGTCTTGTCATGGCGCCTTGTAACAATCGCCACGGATTTTGCCAGTGCGGCCGGTCAGAAAATCGTCTCCAGTTGGCATGCCGGGCCGGCCGCGGCTGCGGTCATCGGACCCGGTTGCAACGGGCTGCACCTTGCCAGCACACGGTCCGCGAGATCGCCGCGAATGCGGGCGATGACGTCGTCCCACACCCGCGGGGTGGCCTGCCGGAACAGCCGCATGGACGGATACCACGGGCTGTCCTCGCGATGGCGCAGCCAGCGCCAGTCCAGCGCGTAGGGGGTCATCATCCAGACCGGCCGGCCGAGCGCGCCGGCAAGATGCGCCACCGAGGTATCGACGGCGATCACCAGGTCGAGCGCCTGCAGTGCCGCAGCGGTTTCGGTGAAATCGAGAAGCCACGGCGACAGGTCGGTGACCTCGCCGGCCATGGCATCGAGGAGCGCGGCGTCCGCCGCGCGCGCATCCTTCTGCAGGCTGAACAACCGCAGGCCGGGCATTGCCAGTTCAGGCAACACCGCGGCGGCGGCCAGCGAGCGTCGCGCGTCCGACTTGTGGTCGGGATTGCCGGACCACACCACGCCGACGGCGAGATCGGCGGCATTGCCGATGCGGGCCTGCCAGCGCGCGACCTTGTGCGGGTCGGTGGCGAGATAGGGGGCGGCCGCGGGGAGCGTGTCGAGCCGGGTGCCGAGCACGTGCGGCAGGCTCATCAGCGGCAGGTGCAGGTCGAACGGCGGCAGCGCCTCGCCCTGTGCCACCACGCGCACGCCGCCGAGCGACGCCTGCAGCAGGCCGACCAGCGGCTTCTGGCTTTCTAGGATGATGGAAACGCCGGGGACGAGCAGATCTTGCACGAAGCGGACGAACTGCAGGGTATCGCCGAGCCCCTGTTCGGCATGCAGCAGCAGGGTGCGGCCCTGCAACGGCTCGCCGCGCCATTCCGGCACCGCGAAGCTGCGCTCGTGCGGCGCCAGCACGCCGGCCAGCCGCCGGCTTTCATAGGCCGGCCAGCCCGCCGCATAGTCGCCCTCCATCAACATCGCCAGCGCATGGTTGAAGCGCTGGATCGGTTCGCAGGTAGGAAACGATACCGCCGTGCAACTGGCCTGCAGCGCTTCGTCGAGCCGGCCTTCGTCCTTCAGGCTTTCCGCCAGATTCGACCAGGCCTTGGGGAATGCCGGGTCGAGCGCGATGGCCATCCGGTGGGCGGCAATGGCCTCCGGCACGCGGTCCTGCCGCTGCAGCGCCACGCCGAGATTGGTGTGCGCCGGCGCGTGCAGTGGATTGAGCGCGATCGCCATGCGGCAGCAATCGGCGGCTTCGTCGATGCGGTCGAGGCGGAGCAGGGCGACACCGAGATTGGCGTGGATGCGGGCGTCGGTCGGCGTCAGTCCCAGCGCCCGGCGATAGCAGGCGACGGCATCTTCCGGCTGGTGGAGATCGAGCCGCGCGGCGCCGAGGGTGACATAGGCTTCGGCGAGATCGGGTTGCAGCGCGATGGCCCGGTCACAGGCAAGGATGGCGTCCTGCAACTGGCCTTGCTCGCGCCGCGCCGCGCCGAGCGAGGCGTAAGCGGCGGCATAAAGCGGGTCGCAGGCGATGGCCTGCAGCTGGCAGGCAGCTGCTTCATCGAGGCGATTTTGCCGAAGCAAGACAAGGCCCAGATTGCTGTGGCCCTCGGCGCCGCGCGGATGCAGGGCGATCGCTGTGCGGTACAGCGCGATGGCGTCGTCGAGCGCGCTCTGGTCCATCATGAGGTTGCCGAGATTGAGATGGGCCGCCACATGGCGCGGATCGAGGGCGATGGCCCGGCGATAGGCGTCGGTGGCCTCCGTTGCCCGGTCCAGCCGGCGCAGCGCGACGCCATGATTGAAGTGCGCCTGCGCGACCCGGCCGTTCAGCGTGACCGACTGGCGATAGGCCGCCTCGGCCTCGGCGATGCGTCCGGCCTCGAGCAAAGCGGTGGCCAGCCGCGAATGCAGCGCGGCATCGCGCGGCGCAAGCCTCACGGCGCGCTCGAAGGCGACGATCTCCGCCGCGCTGTCGCCGAGCGCGTTCAGCGCATCGCCGAGCGTGGTCAGCGCCGGCACGTTGTCGGGATGCCGCTTCAGCAGGCGTTCGAGCAGCGCCGCGCCGTCCGCAAACCGGCTGGACCGGCAGGCAATCACCGCGCCCAGGTTGAGCGCATCAGCGTCGTGAGCCCAGCGCGCCAGCATGGCGGTGCACGCATCGTCGGCATCCGCCAGGTTGCCGGCCTGATAATGCGCGAGCGCCCGAGCCAACATTTTCTGACGATTGACGGCCATCGATCCACGCCCCGCTGCGCAGGCCCTTTGCCTGCTAGCTTAGAACGTTGGATAACGCGGTTTCGGGCGGTTGGCCGTGCGAGCGGATCAGGCGCCGAGAACCCGCCGCGCGGTTTCCAGGTCCTCCGGCGTGTCGACGCCGAGCGGCACCGAGTCCACGATCGCGACATCGATGCGCATGCCGGCCTCAAGCGCGCGCAACTGCTCGAGCTTCTCGCGCAGTTCGAGCGGTGAGGGCGGCAGCCGGACGAAGCGCTCCAGCGCGGCGCGGCGATAGGCATAGAGGCCGATGTGATGGTAGCGCGGTCCGTCGCCGTAAGGCGCTGTGGCGCGGGTGAAATACAGCGCCCGCAGCCGTTTTGCATCGATCGGGGAGCCAATCAGCTTCACCACGCTGGGATTGCCATGCTCCTCATCCTTGCGGATCACGGCGGCCAGCGTCCCGATATCGACGCTGGCGTCATCAAGCAGGCGGACGGCGGCGCCGATGTCTCCCGGCGGAATGGTCGGCAGGTCGCCCTGGACGTTGACGATGGTTCGCACCGCGCCGGCCGGGTCCAGTTTGCAAAGCGCCTCATAGATCCGGTCGGAGCCGGACGGATGATCGGCACGGGTCATCACCGCCTCGAAGCCGTGGGCGGTGGCGGCGGCGGCGATCTCCGGCGTGTCGGTGGCGACCGC
>DATCUS010000080.1:0-89835 GCA_036561845.1 Tardiphaga sp.
CATCGGCACCGTGCCGGCATGGCCGGCCATGCCGTGCAACTCCACCGCCAGCCGGGTCGCCCCGGAGATCGCCGTGACGACGCCCACCGGCAGGTTCTTCGACTCCAGCACCGGTCCCTGCTCGATATGAAGTTCGACATAGGCCAACAATTCGCTCGGCGCGCGGGCCGCGGCGCCAACGTGGTCGGGATCGAGCCCGAACGCCGTCATCGCCTCCCGCATCTTGACGCCCGCTTTGTCCTTGCTGCCGAGCGCACTCTCATCGAAGGTGCCGGCAATGGCGCGGCTGCCGAGCAACGTGGATGCGAAGCGCACGCCCTCCTCGTCGGCAAAGCCGGTGACCTCGATGGCGAAGGGCAGCCGTCGGCCGCGGCGGTGCAGGTCGGCGACGCAGGAAATCGCGGTGATCAATCCAAGCGGTCCGTCCCATTTGCCGGCGTCGCGCACGGTGTCGTAATGCGAGCCCAGCATCAGGCATGGCAGGCCCGGCCGGTCGCCCTCGTAGCGGCCGCAGACATTGCCGATGGCGTCGAGATGGGCCGACATTCCGGCGTCGCGCATCCAGCCCATGATCAGGTCGGCGGCGGCGCGGTGTTCGGGCGTCAGGAAGATCCGCGTCAGATTCCCGGGTGTCTCCGAGATGGCGGCCAGGGCGTTGATGCGGCCGGCGATCTCATCACCGAGCGAGATGCCGGGTCCGACGACTTTGGTTTCCATTGCGATACGTTTCCGGTGCGGCGCGGCCTCGACGGCACGCGGATCCTGAGCGGGTTGAAGACAGGCTGACGCCCTTCGATCGGGCGAATCCGCCCTCCCGGTTCCATCGATAACAGGAGACCGGCGGTCCGGCAGCCCCGATTATCAAACCGACCCCGGCGCGTCCCTCACGGTCACCTAATAACTGCAATGCCCATCCGAGGCGATGGCATTCGCCGACGCGCTGCCGATCCGCGCCGCGGCACGCTGGCCGGCGAGGATTTCGCCGAGTTGCCGGAACTGGCGGGCGGCTGCATGATCCACCGGCATGCAGGAGTGATCATGACCCGTTCCGATCCGACCCAATCCGACATCGACGCAGCCTTTCTCCGCCAATCGTTCGACGTCGCCCGCCGCGCCGCGACCCATGGCAATCACCCGTTCGGGGCAGTGCTGGTGGACGGCGACAACAATGTCCTGTTCGAGATGGAAAACGGCTACATGCCCAGCCACGATGCCACCGGACACGCGGAACGCCTGGCGGCAACAAAAGCGTGCACCGCCTACAGCGCCGAGGCGCTGTCCCGCAGTACGCTATATTCGTCAGCCGAACCCTGCGCCATGTGCGCGGGCGCGCTTTACTGGGCCGGAATCGGCCGGCTGGTCTACGGGCTCAGCGAGCACCGGCTGCGCGCCATCACCGGAAATCATCCGGAGAATCCGACGCTGGATCTGCCATGCCGCAGGGTATTCGAGACCGGACAGCGAGCGGTTGAAGTCATCGGACCTCTGCATGAGGACGAAGCCGCAGCCCTGCATGCGGATTTCTGGCGCGGGCAATCCCGGGATTTCTGAACCGGCGCTTCTGCAGCAACTGCATGAGACCGAAGGCGGCGCCGCGGAATGACCACGGCACCGCCTCGGGGTCAGGCTCAGGTCAGATCAGAACTTGACGGTGATGCCCGAATACAGAGAATCCTCCCTGCAGGATCCAGGCGCAAACGTCGTGCAAGGCAGGCTGGCCTTTTCATCGAGGCCGAACTTGTTCCTCCAGAGACGGTACGCCACCCACACATCGACGTTATGAGTGTATTTCTCGCCCCAGAACGCCTTGCTGGCGTCGAACGTCAGACGGATCGGCTCGGCGTTGATTTCGGTCTTCGTCGCCGTTCCGATGATCTCGCCATTCTCCGAACCCTTCGGCCCGTAGAAGCCGGCGCGACCGCTGACGGCGAAATACTGCAGGCTCGGTGGCAGGAAGCCGAGATCCATGTAGTAGTTCATCTCAACCGCCCAGGTCGGATCGAATTTCCGGTTGCCGTCGATGTTGCAGGACACGCCCGGGACCTGGCCGGGAGCGCCGAGATAACCGCACTGAGTGAACGTGCTGCGGTTGGCGAACTCGTAGTAGAACAACGGATTGACGTTGAAGAAGCCCTTGTAGGGAAGGTCGAAAGCAAACTGCAGACCGGCAACCACGTCACGCTTTGATGCCGAGAAGAAGCGATTTTCCGTGCTGCCGTCGGCGCCGACGACCAGCGACACGTTGCGCAGCGGGCCGTAGCTGAAGGACTTGGTGCTGAAGATCTCGTTGAAGCCGAAGGTGCTGCGGATCAGGCCGTAGATTTCCGTTGCGCCTTCGCAACCGGTGATCGGCCGCAACGGATCCGCACAGGGATTGGCGGGGCTGGCGTGATCGGCCTTCTCAAGACCGATGTTGAAGAAGTTGGTGCCGTAGGCCCACACATCGAAGTGGGTAAAGGCGTAGACCTGCTTGGCGGTCTTTTTCGTGACGCCGGGATCGGCGCCGTCGAACTGATAGGCGAAGGTAACCCGGTTGTCGTTCACCAGAAAGAACGGCAGGTCGGCAATGGGCTTCGCCTTGGTCGGGAACGGCGCCATGTCGGCGGCGGCTGCGAGGCTGATCGGAGCAAGGGTTGCAAGTGCCAGCACGGTCGCAGCTGCAATTGCGCGGTAGCTGTAGGACATCAGGTCATTCCCCCGGGGTTGCATACAATGATGATCGCGGTCTTGATCAGACATTTGCTGCAATCGCTGCCTTGGAAAAGCCTCAACTTTCTCCAGCGGCTGCCGCGGATTTCGGCAAGAAACCCAATCAGATCAGTATTTTCATGAAATGGTGCCGATGTTGACAGGAGCTGCCTCTTCGCAATGCACCTAACGGATGCATCCGTTACCTCCTGCAAATGCTACGGTTTTGCGACGTTCTGACGCAGGCCATGTGTGAATACACGACGCGCGCGCGACGATGATGATGCAAAATTAGTCCTGCTCACATTCTTGGCAAACTAAATCTGGAGGCTCCCAATCGCCGCGGGACGTAACAATTCTGCAACACATATCGAGAGCAAATATCCCGACAGCGTTCGCGGCGCGTCGACTTGCGTGAAGATTTGATAGAAGGCGGAGCGTCGTCGGCGGGAATCACCAAACAACAGAATTTTGCTGAAACGCTAAGCAGAGGCTGGCGCTTTTTCGGGATTTACGCTGCATTCCGATTTGGCACACTATTGATGAAGAGCGTCCTCTCACCCGTGACAGCGAATGTTAGATCCGACGCCTTCCAACCCGCGGACCGGCCAGACGCCGCTGCTGCAGACCATCGGTCTCACCAAGCGCTACGGTGATTTTCTCGCCAACGACTCCATCGATATCGAAATCTGGCCGCAGGAAATCCATGCCCTGCTCGGCGAAAACGGCGCCGGCAAATCCACGCTGGTGAAAACCATCTACGGCCTGATCCAGCCGAGCGAAGGCGAGATGTTCTGGCAGGGCCAGAGAATGGTGCTGTCCGGCCCGCATGATGCCCGTGCGCGTGGCATCGGCATGGTGTTCCAGCACTTCTCGCTGTTCGACAATCTCACCGTCGCAGAGAACGTCGCGCTTGGGCTCGACGGCAAGGAATCGTTCAAGGACATGTCGGCGCGGCTGGAGGAAGTCTCGCGCATTTATGGACTGCCGCTCGATCCGAAGCGCGAGGTCTGGCAACTTTCGGTGGGCGAGCGCCAGCGCATCGAAATCGTCCGCGTGCTGATGCAAAATCCAAAATTCCTGATTCTCGACGAACCAACCGCAGTACTGACGCCGCAGGAGGCCGACCAGTTGTTCGTGGTGCTCGAGCGGTTGCGATCGGAAGGCCGCGCCGTGCTCTACATCAGCCACAAGCTGGAAGAGGTGAAGCGGCTGTGCGACACCGCGACCATCCTGCGCGGCGGCAGGAAGGTCTCCACCTGCATTCCGCGCAGCGAGACCGCGGCATCGCTGGCGCGGATGATGGTGGGCGCCGAGATCAAGCAGGTGAAAGCGCCGGCCGGCCGCAGGATCACGGTGCCCCGCCTGCTGGTCAACGAACTCAATCTCGAGCCGGACGAACCGCATGGCGTCCGACTGCAGAACATCTCGTTCGAGTTGAAGGGCGGCGAGATTCTCGGCATCGCCGGCGTCGCCGGCAACGGCCAGGATGAACTGTTCGCGGCGCTGTCGGGCGAGCGCCTGGCAAAAGATCCCGGCACCATCGTCATCGACGGACAAGCCGCAGGACATCTCTCGATCACCGCGCGGCGAAAACTCGGCGCGGCCTTCGTGCCCGAAGAACGCCTCGGCCACGGCACCGCGCCGCGGATGCGGCTATCGGAAAACGCGCTGCTCACCGGCCACGCGGCCTCGGGCATGGTGCAGCATGGCTTCATCAATACGGCGGCAACCCTATCGACCGTCGATCGCACCACCGCGGCGTTCGACGTCCGCAAGGCCAAGCGCGATCCGGAGGCCGGCAGCCTGTCCGGCGGCAATCTGCAGAAATTCATCGTTGGCCGCGAGATCCTGCGCAACCCCGTGGTGCTGGTAGTCAGCCAGCCGACCTGGGGCGTCGATGCCGGCGCCGCCGCGGTGATCCGCCAGGCGCTGCTCGATCTCGCCGCTGAAGGCTGTGCGATCCTGGTGACCAGCCAGGACCTTGACGAACTCGCTGAAATCGCCGACCGCATCGCGGTGATGTTTCACGGCCACCTGTCGGAGTCGCTGATCACTGCCGACGCCTCGCGCGAAAAGCTCGGCCTGCTGATGGGCGGCAGCAGTCTGACGCCAAAGGAGCCGGCCGATGCAGTTGGTGCTTGAAAAGCGCGCGGAACGATCGACCGCCATCGCCCTGATCTCGCCGCTCATCGCGATCGGCCTGACCGTCGTGACCATGAGCATCCTGTTCGTCTTGCTCGGCAAGAACCCGCTCGCCGCCCTGGCCGTCTATTTCATTACCCCGCTCACCGACGGCTACTCGCTGCAGGAGATCGCGGTGAAGGCCGCGCCGCTGGTGATGATCGCGATCGGCCTGTCGCTGTGCTATCTGGCCAATGTCTGGAACATCGGCGCCGAGGGCCAGTTCCTGGTCGGCGCCGTTGCCGGCAGCTGGCTGGCGGTGGTGACCCACGGCAGCGATGCCGGACCGTGGGTATTGCCTTCGATGCTGCTGTTTGGGGCTGCGGCGGGCGCGCTCTACGCCCTGATCCCGGCGATCTGCAAGGTGCGATTCGGCGCCAGCGAAATTCTCGTCAGCCTGATGCTGGTCTATGTGGCGGAGCTGTTGCTCGACTATCTGGTGCGCGGTCCGTGGCGCGATCCCGCCGGTTTCAATTTTCCGACCACAGCCGAATTCGATCCGGTGGCGACTGTACCGCTGCTGATCGAAGGCGGCCGCCTGCATCTGGGCGTGGCGATCACCTTGCTTGTGGTGGCCGGCGCGGCGGTGCTGCTCGGCCGCACCATCAAGGGTTTTGAAATCCGCGTGGTCGGCGCAGCGCCGCGCGCCGCGCGGTTCGGCGGCTTCAAATCCAACCAGCTGATTCTGCTGACCTTCGCGATCTCGGGCGCACTGGCTGGACTGGCAGGCATCATCGAGGTCGCCGGTCCTATCGGCCACCTGCAGCCGGGCATTTCGCCGGGCTACGGTTTCACCGCTATCATCGTTGCGTTTCTCGGACGGCTCAACCCGGTTGGAATATTAATTGCAGGTCTTTTCCTGGCGCTGACTTTCATCGGCGGCGAGCAGGCGCAGATTGCCATGAAGATCCCTCTCGATATGACCAAGGTGTTCCAGGGTATCCTGCTGTTCTACGTGCTGGCCTGCGATTCCCTCATTCTGTATCGGATCAGACTCATCATGCCGCAACGGAAGGCCGCCGATGGGACTGCTTGAAGCCATCATCCTGTCGGTGCTTGCGGCCTCGACGCCGCTGTTGATCGCCGCCACCGGCGAGCTGATCACCGAGCGCGCCGGCGTGCTCAATCTCGGCGTCGAGGGAATGATGATCTTGGGCGCAGCGTGCGGCTTCGGCGGCACGCTGCTGACCGGCTCCACCATCGTCGGCGCAATCTGCGGCATGCTGGCCGGCACAGCGCTGTCGCTGATCTTCGCGGCGATGGCCCTTGGCCTCGCGGTCAACCAGGTCGCCACCGGCCTGGCGCTCACCATCCTCGGCATCGGCCTGTCCGGCCTGATCGGCGCCGGCTTTGTCGGCGAGCGAATTGCCACCGCCCCTCACCTCTATATTCCCGGCCTGACGGATATTCCGTACGTCGGCCGCATCCTGTTCGGGGAGGATGGCTTCGTCTACCTGTCGCTATTGCTGGTGATCGCGGTCTGGCTGTTCCTGTACCGCACCCGCGCCGGCCTGATCCTCCGTGCGGCCGGCGACAATCATGTCTCAGCCCATGCGTTGGGCTATCCGGTGCTGCGGATCCGCCTCTATGCGGTGATGTTCGGTGGCGCCTGTGCCGGCCTCGCCGGCGCCTATCTGCCGCTCGCTTACACGCCATTCTTCATTCCCGGCATGACCGCCGGGCGCGGCTGGATCGCGCTGGCACTGGTGGTGTTCTCGTCGTGGCGGCCGGGCCGCCTGGTGGTCGGCGCCTATCTGTTCGGTGCCGTCACGATCCTGCAACTTCACGCGCAGGGCTGGGGTATCGGCATTCCGTCGCAGCTGATGTCGGCGCTGCCGTATCTGGCGACGGTCGTCGTTCTGGTCTTGATTTCGCGCGCGCGTACCGGCGGTTCGACCGCGCCCGCGGCACTGGGCACGGTGTTCGTTCCCGATCGATAGACGACCCGAAGCGCGCGATGGGGATCGTGCGTGGCGGGATCAACAGGTAACCCCTTGATGTTGGAGAAACGCATGAGAAAGACTGTTCTTGCCGCGACGGCGGCGGTGTTGGCCGCTGCGATCAGCCTTGGCGGCGCCCACGCTGCCGATAAGCTCAAAGTCGGTTTCATCTATCTCGGACCGATCGGTGATCTCGGCTGGACCTACCAGCACGATCAGGCCCGGCTGGCGATGATCAAGGAATTCGGCGACAAGGTCGAGACCACCTACCTCGAAAACGTCAGCGAAGGTCCGGACTCCGAGCGCTCCATCGAGCAGCTGGCCCGCGCCGGCAACAAGCTGATCTTCACCACCTCGTTCGGCTACATGGAGCCGACGCTGAAGGTCGCCAGGAAGTACCCCAACGTGCATTTCGAGCACGCCACCGGCTACAAGCGCGACAAGAACATGTCGACCTATTCCGGCCGCTTCTATGAGGGCCGCTACATCCAGGGCATCATCGCCGCCAAGATGTCGAAGTCCGGCGTGCTCGGCTATATCGGCTCGTTCCCGATCCCGGAAGTGATCTCCGGCATCAACGCCACCATCCTCGGCGCGCAGACCATCAACCCGAACATCAAGGTCAAGATCATCTGGGCCAACACCTGGTTCGATCCGGGCAAGGAAGCCGACGCTGCCAAGGCGCTGCTCGACCAGGGCGCCGACATCATCATGCAGCACACCGACAGCCCGGCGCCGATGCAGATCGCGTCCGAGCGCGGCAAGCTGGCGTTCGGCCAGGATTCCGAAATGATCAAGTTCGGCCCCAAGACCCAGCTGACCTCGATCATGGACAACTGGGCGCCCTACTACATCAAACGCGTCAAGGCCGAGCTCGACGGCACCTGGAAGTCGGAAGACACCTGGGACGGTCTGAAGGAGAAGATGGTGGTGATGGCGCCCTACACCAACATGCCGGACGACGTGAAGAAACTGGCGATGGACACCGAAGCCGGCATCATCGCCGGCACCATCAAGCCGTTCAAGTGCCCGGTGCTCGGCCAGGACGGCAAGGAAATCGAGTGCAAGGGCGGCGACCACCTCGCTGATGGCCAGGTGCTCGGCATGAACTTCTACGTCAAGGGCATCGACGACAAGGTCCCCGGCGGCAAGTAACGTTCCTCTTTGACCAGAGCGACAAGGTCCGGGCAGCGATGCCCGGACTTTTCCATTCAACCGAGTTCAGCACCACCATCCGCCAGAACGCCGGTTACAGCTTTCGCCGGTTCGCTGCAGACAACGCGCGATGTTGACAATGCGCCGGCCGCCTATCGGCTTGGTCGATAGGTCCCATCGAAACGTTTGATTTCAAAGACATCGCTCCGCCGACTAGCTGAAGGCGACGAGACAGCCTCGTCAGGAGCAGCAATATGAGCTACCGTTCATTCGTCCACAGCATCGCCATTGCCAGCATCATTGGCCTGGCGCCACCGGCGCGAGCCGAAACTCCAGCCATTCCCGCCGTCGTCGCCCATCAACAGGTGCCCGACACCTACCGTTTTCCGCTCGGCAAGCTGGACATCATTGCCCTGTCCGACGGCACCGTGCCACAGGATCTTCATCAGCTTCTGACACGGACGAGGCCCGCCGAGGTCGACGACCTTTTGCACCGGTCGTTTCTCGACAATCCTGTCGAAGCCTCCATCAACGCCTTTCTGATCAAGGACGGCGCACGCCGCATTCTCGTCGATACCGGCTCGGGGCAATTGTTCGGACCCGGCTATGGCGGCAAATTGATCGATAGCCTAGCCTCGGTCGGCACTACGCCCGAGGATATCTCCGATATCTTGATCACCCACATCCATACCGACCATACCGGCGGACTTGTCGTGGATGGGCGAAGAACTTTTCCCAACGCGACCGTTCACGTCGGAAAGCCCGACATCGATTTCTTCCTTGATCCATCCAACGCCGCTAAAACCGGCTACGCGCAGAAGTATTTCGATGAGGCCGCCAAGACGATCGGCCTCTACAACACGGCGGGCAAGGTGAAGCCGTTTGCGGATCGCGCGACAATCCTTCCCGGCGTGGTCGCGACCATTCATCAAGGCCACACGCCTGGAAGTGCGTTCTTCAATGTAACCAGCGAAGGCCAGTCCATCGTCTTCGTCGGCGATATCATCCATGTCGCCGCCGTGCAGTTTCCGAAGCCCTCGATCACCGTCGTGTACGATCAGGATCCGACCAGGGCAGCTTCGGTCCGTGAGGCCGCATTCGCGCAGTTTGCCGGCGACCGTCAATTGATCGCCGCCCCGCATCTGCCGTTCCCCGGCGTCGGACACGTGCATGCCGACGGCCATGGCAAGTTCGGCTGGTTTCCCGTCGAATATCGCAATCGCGCCGGGCAATAAGCGGACTTCCCATCACCAAGCAGCGACGGTCAGTCTTTCTGACCGTCGCGTGACGCATTGGTGCGGCCCTGCGCGCCGGCCACCCGGAACAGTTGCTCGCGCAACCAGATATGGGCCGGGTCATTGCGGGTGCGATCGTGCCAGAAGGCGCTGAGGCTGAAACCGCTCAGCGCCAAAGGCGGATCGAACAGATCGAGGGAGCTAGCGAATCGCGTCAGAAAGCGATGCGGCAAAGTGCAGATGTGGTCGCTGCTCGCCAGGATCACCGGTGCGAGAGCGTAACTCTGCACCGAGACGGAGACCGTGCGCGATCGCCCCAGCGCTGCCAGCGCCTCATCGACCGTTCCGGCAAAGCGACCGCCAGACGTCGAGATCAATAGATGGTCGAGCGAGCAGAACTCGTCCAGCGTCAAGGGCCGCCGTCCACGGGGATGCCCTACCCGCTGCGCGGTCAGGAAGCGATCGTCCAACAAGGTGCGGCTTATCAGGCCGCCTGCAACATCCTCGGTGGCACCGATGAACAGATCGAAGTGGCCCTGTTCCATATCCGAGAAGATGCGCGTCTTGTCAGGCAACACGAACGCCAGACGGACATGCGGCGCCTGGGCCTTCACGAGAGGAATGAGGTCCGGCGCCAGCATCGCCGCCGGATTGTCTGTTGCCGCGATCCGAAATGTGCGCTCGCTCGAAGCCGGATCGAACACGCTCGCAACATTGGAGAACTCGCGCAGCCGATTGATGAGTTCCACCAGTGCCGGTTGAATGGCGTAAGCGTGCGGCGTCGGAATCATGCCCCGCCCGGAAGCGGCGGGAACCAAAAGCTGATCGCCGAAGTGCTGCCGTAGACGCGCCAGCCGTGCCGACAGGGCCGATTGCGAGATGCCGAGACGAGCGGCCGCATGCGTGACGTTCTGGTCCCTGAGCAACGCATCAAGAGTCAGCAGCAGATTGCCGTCGATGTCGAAAAGCTGTTCGCGCAAGACCGTTCCTATCCCGCCTGCATCGTCTTCGCCGCAGCACTATGCCGCCGGATCAGGTCTGCGACATCCAGCCCGGGAATGGCGCCGTCGATCACCCGCCAGATGCCGCCGACCATCACGCGGTCGGCGCGATAGGCGCCGCACAGCACCAGCGCCGCAAGCGCGTCGCCGTAGCCGGAGAAGCGCAACTCGTCGAGCTTGAACAGCGCGAGGTCGGCCATCCTGCCGACGGCGATATCGCCCAGCTCCGGGCGGCCGACGCAGGCCGCCGAGCCCTTTGTCGCCCAGCGCAGCGCGTCCTTGTGGCTGACGCGGCCGACACCGTAGCGGGCACGCTGCAGCAGGAACGCGGCGCGGACCTCCTGCATCAGGTTGGAGCTGTCGTTCGATGCCGAGCCGTCGACGCCGAGGCCGATGGACACCCCGGCATCTTCCATGTCGCAGACCGGGCAGCAGCCCGAGGCCAGCAGCTGGTTGCTGCAGGAACAGTGGCTGATGCTGGTGCCGGCACGGCCGAGCCGCGCCATTTCCGGCGCATCGAAGTGGATGCCATGCGCCAGCCAGGTGCGATTGTGCAGCCAGCCGGTCTGCTCGAGATAATCCAGCGGCCGGCAGCCATAGATTTCCTCGCAATAACGATTCTCGTCCTGCGTTTCGCCGAGATGGGTATGCAGGCGGACGTCGAGCCTGTCCGCCAGCGCCGCCGTCGCGGTCATCAACGACGTGGTCACCGAAAACGGCGAGCACGGCGCCAGCGCGATCTGCACCATGGCGTCCTCGCCGCGCTCGTGGAATTTCGCCACCACGCGTTCGCTGTCGGCAAGGATCGTGTCCTCGTCCTGCACCACGCTGTCCGGCGGCAGGCCGCCATCCTTGACCGAACGATTCATCGAGCCGCGCGTCAAAAGCACGCGCATGCCGAGCCGGCGGGCCACGCCGACCTCGATGTCCACGGACTCCTCGAGCCCGGCGGGGAACACGTAATGATGATCCGTCGTGGTGGTGCAGCCCGACAGCAGCAGTTCCGACATCGCCACGGTAACGCCGAGTTCGAGCGAGTCCGGCGTGAGCCGCGCCCATACCGGATACAGCGCCTGCAGCCACGGGAACAGCTCGCGGTCCAGCGCCGCCGGCAGCGCCCGGGTCAGGGTCTGGTAGAAGTGGTGGTGGGTGTTGATCAGGCCCGGCAGCACGACGTGCTCGCCGGCGTCATAGACCGTGGCATTGGCCGTGGCCGGCTGGCTGCCCGCCGGCACCAGTTCGATGATGCGGCCATTTTGCACGACCACGCCGCGTTCGGCGCCCTGGCCGAGAATGGCGAGCGGGTCCTTGATCCAGATCGGCTGCGTTCCCGTCATGTCTCGATCGTCTCCCTGCGCCGCACGTGGCCGGCACCTTCAGGCAGGCGCCTTGCAAATCGGGGACCAGCCGCGATACTTCGGGTTGGCGTCGGTCTTGCAAGTCTATCCTGCAGGTCTGCATACAAAGTTCGGCCACAGGTTGAAAGCACAAGCGCACTTATGGATCTCAATACGGTCACCTCAGTCGCTCGCCCGCACACGCGTTCGGAGCTGCCCAAATGGACCGAAGGCGATGCGTGGCTCGCCGGCGGCACTTGGCTGTTCTCGGAGCCGCAGGCGCATCTCGCACGCCTGATCGACCTCAACGACCTCCGCTGGCCGGCGCTGACGGTCACCGACACCGAACTGCAGATCGCGGCCACTTGCACCGTGGCGCAGCTCGACGCGCTGGCCTGCCCCCCGGACTGGATCGCAGCACCTTTGATCAACCAGTGCTGCCGCGCCTTCCTCGCCTCGTTCAAGATCTGGAAGACCGCGACCGTCGGCGGCAACATCTGCATGTCGCTACCGGCGGGCCCGATGATCGCGCTGACCAGTGCGTTCGACGGCACCTGCACGATCTGGAATCCGGATGGCAGCGAACGGCGCGTGCGCGTGGTCGACTTCGTCACCGGCAATCTCGCCAACGTGCTGGCACCGGGCGAGCTGCTGCGCCAGATCGACATTCCGCTCGCCGCCCTGCGGCGCCGCACGGCGTTTCGACAGATCGCACTGACCCCGGTCGGCCGCTCCGGCGCGCTGCTGATCGGCACGCTGGACGGAGAAGGGTTTGCATTGACAGTGACGGGATCGACGATACGCCCCGTGCAGCTTGCCTTCGCCACCCTGCCATCGGCGGATGAGCTGCATGCCGCGATTGTGAAAGGCATTCCCGATGCGCTGATCCATGACGACGTCCATGGCAGACCGGAATGGCGCAAGCATATGACGTTGCGTCTCGCCGAACAGATCCGCGCCGAACTGCAGGGCGATTCATGACCTACCAGATCAACGGCCATGAATTCGCCGAACAGCCGCGGCCGGGCCAGTGCCTGCGCACCTTCCTGCGCGAGCTCGGCCATTTTGGCGTCAAGAAGGGCTGCGACGCCGGCGATTGCGGCGCCTGCACGGTGCTGATCGACGGCGAACCGGTGCATAGCTGTATCGTGCCGGCCTATCGCGCCGAGGGCCACGCGGTCACCACCATCGAGGGGCTGGCGCCGGACGGCGGCATTCATCCGATGCAGCAGGCGTTTCTCGATGCCCAGGCATTCCAGTGCGGCTTCTGCACCGCCGGCATGATCATGACCTGCGCCGCGCTCAACCAGGCGCAGCGTCAGGATCTCGGCGCGGCGCTGAAGGGCAACCTGTGCCGCTGCACCGGCTATCGCACCATCGAGGATGCGCTCAACAACATCGTCAATGTCGAGGACGCCGCCCCCGGCACCGCCTTCGGCCGCAGCCTGCCGGCGCCGGCCGGCCCCGACGTGGTGCGCGGCACGGCGCGCTACACCTTCGACGTGGCGATGGACGGTGTGCTGCAGCTCAAGATGCTGCGCTCGCCGCATGCCCATGCCCGCATCGTCTCCATCGACAAGACCGCGGCGCTGGCGGTGCCCGGCGTCCATGCGGTGCTGACCCACGAGGACGTGCCCGACGTGCTGTTCTCGACGGCGCGGCATGAAGTCAGCGAGGTCGATCCCGACGACACCCGCGTGCTCGACCGCGTGGTGCGCTTCATCGGCCAGAAGGTTGCCGCCGTCATCGCCGACACCGAGGCCGCCGCCGAGGAAGGCTGCCGCCGGCTCAAGGTGGTCTACGACATTCTTCCGGCGGTGTTCGATCCCGCGCTGGCGATCGCGCCCGGCGCGCCGGTGCTGCACGGCGACAAGGGGCCGGAGACCCGGGTGATGCGCCCGCGGGACAACATCGTCGCCGAGAGTCACGGCGAATTCGGCGATGTCGAAGCGGCGCTCAAAGCCTCCGCGGTCACCTATGAAGGCACCTTCAATACGCAGCGGGTCCAGCACGGCCATCTCGAAACCCATGGCGGCATGGCGTGGCTGGACGAGACCGGCGTGCTCAACATCCGCTCCAGCACGCAGACGCCGTTTTTGTCGCGGCGCGCGCTGTGCGGCATCTTCAACCTGCCGCCGGACAAGGTCCGCGTGTTCTGCGAGCGCGTCGGCGGCGGCTTCGGTGGCAAGCAGGAGATGTTCGTCGAGGACATCCTCGCCCTCGCCGCGCTGAAGACCGGCCGCAAGGTGAAATGGGAGCTGACCCGCGAGGAGCAGTTCATCGCGACCTCGACGCGGCACCCGATGCGCATCACCATCCGCGCCGGCGCCGATGCGAACGGCAAGCTCACTGCGCTGCATATCGACGCGCTCTCGAACACCGGCGCCTATGGCAACCACGCCGGACCGGTGCTGTTTCATGCCTGCGGCGTGCCGCTCGCCACCTACAACTGCGCCAACAAGAAAGTCGATGCGGTGGTGGCCTATACCAACACCGTGCCGGCCGGCGCCTTCCGCGGCTACGGCGTGCCGCAGTCGCTGTTCGCGGTGGAAGCCGCCATCGACGAACTGGCCCGCGCGCTCGGCATCGATCCGTTCGACTTCCGCCGCCGCAATGTGGTGAAGCCCGGCGACGCCATGGTGTCGCCGGTCGGCAAGCCGCATACCGACGTTTCCTTTGGCAGCTACGGGCTCGACCAGTGCCTCGACCTCGTCGAACGCGCCATGGCCGAACCGATGCCGCCTGACGGCCTCGATGCCGACTGGCTGGTGGGCGACGGCATGGCGCTGACCATGATCGAGACGGTGCCGCCGGGCGGCCACATCGCCGAGGTGGCACTGGCGCGGCGCGACGACGGCGACTTCGACCTCATCGTCGGCACCGCCGAATTCGGCAACGGCACCGCCACGGTACACCGGCAGATCGCCGCCTCGGCGCTCGGCTGCAGCGTCGGCCAGATTCATCTGCATCCGTCCGATACGGCCAATGGCGGCCACGACACCGGCGCCTATGGCAGCGCCGGGACCTTCGTCGCCGGCAAGGCCACCCAGGATGCCGCGGAAAAGATGGCGCGCGCGCTGCAGGCAAAGGATGGCACGCGGCGCGTCATCGGCACGTCCGCCGGCACGCCGCGCTCCGTGGCCTTCAACGTGCAGGGATTTCGCATTGCGGTGAACAAGGGCACCGGCGTCATCAGGATCCTGAAAAGCGTGCAGGCGGCGGACGCCGGCCGCGTCGCCAATCCGATGCAGTTGCGCGGCCAGGTCGAGGGCGGCGTCGCGCAGTCGCTCGGCGCCACGCTGTATGAGGAGATGCTGATCGACGACGGCGGTCGCGTCGTCAATCCGAAATTCCGCGACTACCATCTGCCCTCCTTCGCCGACCTGCCGCGCACCGAAGTATATTTCGCCGACACCCATGACGCGCTGGGGCCGATGGGCGCCAAGTCGATGAGCGAGAGCCCGTACAATCCCGTCGCAGCGGCACTCGGCAATGCGCTGCGCGACGCCACCGGCATCCGCTTCACCCGGGTGCCGTTCAAGCCCGACCGCATCTTTCCGGCGCTGCATGAGAAGTTTGGGAAGACGAGAGAAGGATAAGCGCGTCGTAAGCGAAGCGGCACCGCCGCTCTTTCTTTTCCCTCCCCCTTGCGGGGAGGGTGGCGCGTGCGAGCGAAGCGAGCAACGCGTCGGGTGGGGGTACCACAAGGAAAGTCGGCGTATGTGGCACCCCCACCCCGGCCTCCATTTCAGCGATGCTGTGCATCGCTTCATTCGGCCGACCCTCCCCGCCTCGCGCAGCTACGCTGCGCTCCGGGGGAGGGAGGCCGTTGGCGCCCGGCGCCAACTCTGATTCAACTGTCAAACAGCCATGCAATCGCATTGCCGCGACGCTTGCGCGTCCGGGGTGTGCTGCATTCCCTGCCTTCTTGAATCGAGAAGGCGCGCGGAACGCCGGGTGCCCGATGCACCCATGGGCTCGTGTGCAAGGGTAGAAAGCACACGAGGCTTGCCACGGTTGCGCCGGGAAACGACCCGGCGTTCCGCGCCGCAGTGGTGTTAACGGCTTATGTCGTGCTCTCTCCGGCGGCCGACACGCTGTCTCGTCGCCGTCGCGCCTGGCGCGGACGGATTGCCGCGACACGCGCCGCCTGCGCTTGGTGCTCACGCGGGGCACCAGGACCACACGCCTTCGCCGTCCGCGCAGCGCCGTCGTCCACGCGGTGTCCGGATCTCACGGTACCCCTGCGGAGCCCGCGGCCCTGATCCGACCTTCCGCGCCGAACGCTGCCGCGTCCACCGCACCCCGCCCCACGAACCTGAGGATCGCGATACGCCCCTCTCGGTGGGCGGGATGTGTTGGATTATAAGCCTATATCGATTGACGTCAAGATGGACCTAGGAAAAAATATCGCAACGTGAGTTCGGTCTGTTCCCCGGACGCGGTGCACTGCGCCGCACTTGCGGCGTGGTGCGCCGCAGATCCGGCAACTGTAATTTTCGTGATCAAGCGTGAAAGGGCGCTTGATCACGAAGCACTGCATTGAGGGTGACGAGCAGCTTGCGAGCGACGGCGATCAGGGCGATTTTGGCGGGTTTGCCCGCGTCTCTCAGGGCACGATAGGTTGCTGCGAACCGGGATTTGGTTCGAGTGACGGAGACTGCCGCCATGTAGAGGGCTTCGCGGACCCGGCGCCTGCCGCCGTGGATCTTGCGGGCACCACGGAACTTGCCGCTATCGACATTGAAGGGCGCCAGTCCAGCTAAAGCGGCGATGGCCTTGGGCGAGCGGGAGCCGAGTTCCGGCATCAGCGCCAACAGCGTGGCGGCGCAAACCGGGCCGATGCCGGGCACCGAGCGCATCAGGCGTTGTGCGGCGTGCAGGCCCTGCTGCCCGGCAATCAGGGTGGAGATCCGCTGATCGATGCGCTGGATGGCCTGATCGAGCCAGGCGATATGCTGCATCAGCTCGTCCAGCAGGTCGGCGCTGGTTGCGGCAAGGCGGGTGCGCTCCTGCTTGCGGCAGGCGACGAGCTGATCGCGGCGCTTGTGCAGGTCGGCAAGCTACTCCCGCGCCGGGTCGGTGGTGCCGTCGGCGCCGGGCCGCAGGCATTGGGCCATCGCCGCCAGCATCCGCGCGTCGATGGCGGCGGTCTTGGCGAGCAAGCCGATGGAGCGGGCGAAATCCCGGGCGCGGGCGGGGTTGACCCGCGCGAAAGCGATGCCGGCCGCGCTCAAGGCCCGGCGCAGCGCCTTGTCATAGTGGCCGGTGGCCTCGAACAGCACGAATACATCGCTACCGGCCCAACCCGCGATCAAGGCATTGACCGCCTCGGGGAGGTTGTCGACGCGGTTCACCGTGCCGATGTTGCTGTAGAAGACGTCAAGAAAGTCCTTGGAGATATCGATTCCAACGAAGCCGGGACGTATGATCATGATGCCTGTCCCTGTGCTGCGAGGTCCGCGGCGAACGGCCTCGATCAACTGTTCAGGTGTGGGTGATGTAGCGCGGGCGGGTGCCAAGCCGGATCACGGTCTTCATGACCAGGGGCTCAACGGCATCCCGCCCGCACCCATCATGACAGATCCCGACTACACAGGGGCCCAGCTTGTTGACATCAAGAAGATGGATCCCGGGTCTGCGCAGCAGCACTGCCGGCGATGCTGCGCATCGCCTGTGCTGCAGCGCGCCCGGGAAACGAAGGACGCGGCTGCGTGTCCGGGAAACTCCCCCGCTACTCCGCTCAGATCGTCTGGTTATATGCGCCGACTTCGGGATGGGTGCGCAGCACCACGTTCATTGCCTCGAACATGTCGTGCATGCGCTGCTCGGAGACCGGGCTCTCGACCACCACCACCAATTCCGGCTTGTTGGACGAGGCCCGCACCAGGCCCCAGCTGCTGTCGGCGCAGGTGACACGCACGCCGTTGACGGTGACGAGATCGCGGATCGCCTGCCCGGCGACCTCTGCGCCGCTCTTCTGCGCATCCTCGAAATGCTTCACCACCGCGGCGACCACGCCGTATTTGGTCTCGTCGGCGCAATGCGGCGACATGGTCGGCGACGACCAGGTCTTCGGCAGCGCATCCTTGAGGTCGGCCATGGTCTTGCCGGGCGCGCGGTCGAGCATTTCGCAGATGGCGATCGCCGACACCAGGCCGTCGTCATAGCCGCGGCCGACCGGCGCGTTGAAGAAGAAGTGGCCGGATTTTTCGAAACCCGCCAGCGCCTTCGTCTCGAAGGTACGGCGCTTCATGTAGGAATGGCCGGTCTTCCAGTAGGTGGTCTTGGCGCCCTGCGCCTGCAGCACCGGGTCGGTGACGAACAGGCCGGTCGACTTCACATCGACCACGAAGGTGGCGTCCTTGATCACCGCCGACATGTCGCGCGCCAGCATCACGCCGACCTTGTCGGCGAAGATCTCCTCGCCGGTGTTGTCGACCACGCCGCAGCGGTCGCCGTCGCCGTCGAAGCCGAGGCCGACGTCGGCCTTGTGTTCCAGCACGGCATCGCGGATCGCGTGCAGCATCTCCATGTCTTCCGGATTCGGATTGTATTTCGGGAAGGTGTGATCGAGCTCGGTGTCGAGCGGGATGACCTCGCAGCCGATCGCCTCCATCACCTGCGGCGCGAAGGCGCCAGCGGTGCCGTTGCCGCAGGCGACGACAACCTTGAGCTTGCGCTTCAGCTTCGGGCGGCGGGTCAAGTCGGCGATGTAGCGCGCCGGATAATTTTCGTGGAATTGATAGGAGCCGCCGGCCTTGTTGTCGAACTCGGCGTTAAGCACGATCTCCTTCAGCCGGTTCATCTCGTCCGGCCCAAAGGTCATCGGCCTGTTGATGCCCATCTTGACGCCGGTCCAGCCGTTGTCGTTATGCGACGCGGTGACCATGGCGACGCAGGGCACGTCGAGGTCGAACTGGGCGAAATAGGCCATCGGAGTCACCGCCAGGCCGATGTCGTGCACCTTGCAGCCAGCGGCCATCAGGCCGGTCATCAGCGCATATTTGATCGAGGCCGAGTAGCCACGGAAATCATGGCCGGTGACGATCTCCGGCTTCTGGCCGAGTTCGCGGATCAGCACGCCGAGCCCCATGCCCAGCGCCTGCACGCCCATCAGGTTGATCTCCTTGCCGAACAACCAGCGCGCGTCATATTCGCGAAAGCCGGTGGCCTTGACCATCGGCTCGGATTCATAGGCGTAGGTGTTGGGAACCAGAACGGGCTGCGGCTTCGGGAACATCAGATGACCTCTCAAGCGGGGGTACCAGCACTATGCATATTTAACGAAAACGGGGCGCCCATAGCCCCGTTCTCCTGAATACAGATCGATTGTGTCCGAAGTCTATCGCGATCGCTCAGTAGCGGTAGTGATCGCTCTTGAACGGGCCTTCGGGCTTGACGCCGATGTAGCTCGCCTGGTCGGGGCGCAGCTTGGTCAGGTTCACGCCGATCTTGGCGAGATGCAGCATGGCGACCTTCTCATCCAGCGACTTCGGCAGCACGTACACTTCCTTCTTGTACTTGCCGTCCTTGTTGTTGGCGAACAGTTCGATCTGCGCCAGCGTCTGGTTGGTGAACGACGCCGACATCACGAAGGACGGGTGACCCATGGCATTGCCGAGGTTCACCAGGCGGCCTTCCGACAACAGGATCATGCGGTGACCGTCCGGGAAGGTGATCTCGTCGACCTGCGGCTTGATGTTGTCCCACCTCAGGTTCTTCAGATGCGCGATCTGGATCTCGTTGTCGAAGTGGCCGATGTTGCAGACGATGGCACGATCCTTCATCGCGCGCATGTGCTCGATGGTGATGATGTCCTTGTTGCCGGTGGCGGTGACGAAGATGTCGGCGATCGGCGCCGCCTCTTCCATGGTCACGACCTGGTAGCCTTCCATCGCCGCCTGCAGCGCGCAGATCGGATCGACTTCGGACACCATCACGCGGCAGCCGGCCTGGCGCAGCGACGCAGCCGAACCCTTGCCGACGTCGCCGAAGCCGGCGACCATGGCGACCTTGCCGGACATCATGACGTCGGTGCCGCGGCGGATGCCGTCGACCAGCGATTCACGGCAGCCGTAGAGGTTGTCGAACTTCGACTTGGTGACGGAGTCGTTGACGTTGATGGCGGGCCACAGCAGCGTGCCGGCCTTCTGCATGTCGTACAGGCGGTGCACGCCCGTGGTGGTCTCTTCCGACACGCCCTTGATCGACTCGGCGATCGCCTTGAAGTAGCCCTTCGGCTTCTCCTTGAGCTGCTTCTTGAGCAGCGCGTAGAACACTTCCTCTTCTTCCGACTCCGGCTTGTCGAGGAAAGCGGTGTCGCCGTTCTCGGCGCGCAGGCCGAGATGCACGTACATGGTGGCGTCGCCGCCGTCATCGAGGATCATGTTGGGATGGCCGCCGCCGTGCCAGTCGAACAGTTTTGCGGTGTAGTCCCAGTATTCGGTGAGGGTTTCGCCCTTGATGGCGAATACCGGGATGCCGGCAGCGGCAATCGCGGCGGCAGCGTGATCCTGCGTCGAGTAGATGTTGCACGATACCCAGCGCACGTCGGCACCGAGCGCCACCAGCGTCTCGATCAGTACGCCGGTCTGAATGGTCATGTGCAGCGAGCCGGCGATGCGGGCGCCCTTCAGCACCTGCTTGGGGCCGTATTCCTCGCGGGTGGCCATCAGGCCCGGCATCTCGGTCTCGGCGATCGAGAGTTCCTTGCGGCCGAACGGCGCCAGCGCGATGTCCTTGACGATGTAGTCGGTGAAAGTGGAGGCGGTCATATGTTTTTCCTGCATGAAAGGGGTATTCGCGGACGCTAATCGATGCGCCCTCTCCCCTTGTGGGAGAGGGCAGCGCGGACGATCACAACGAACTCGGTTGGGTGAGGGGTCTTGGCAGCAGAGTTTGTGGCAACCCCTCACCCGACCGCGCTATCGCGCGGCCACCCTCTCCCACAAGGGGAGAGGGGAAGTAAGAAAGCGAATTAGACGTTGCTCTTCAGCACGTCGGCGAGGTCGGTCTTCTCCCAGGAGAAGCCGCCGTCCGCGTCCGGGGTGCGGCCGAAGTGGCCGTAGGCCGAGGTGCGGGCGTAGATCGGCTTGTTGAGGTCGAGATGCTTGCGGATGCCGCGCGGGGTCAGGTCCATCGATTCGGCGACCGCCTTTTCGATCACTTCGTCCCCGACCTTGCCGGTGCCGTGGGTGTCGATGTAGATCGACAGCGGCCGCGCCACGCCGATGGCGTAAGCGAGCTGCAGCGTGCAGCGGTCGGCGAGACCGGCGGCCACGACGTTCTTGGCGACGTAGCGGGCGGCATAGGCGGCCGAGCGATCGACCTTGGTGGAATCCTTGCCGGAGAACGCGCCGCCGCCATGCGGCGCTGCGCCGCCGTAGGTGTCGACGATGATCTTGCGGCCGGTCAGGCCGGCGTCGCCATCGGGACCGCCGATGAAGAATTTTCCGGTCGGGTTGATGTGCCAGATGGTCTTGTCGGAGATCCAGCCCTCGGGCAGCGCCTTGCGCACATAGGGCTCGACACAGTCACGCACCTGCTGCGAGGTCATGTCCTCGACCAGATGCTGATGCGAGACCACGATCTCGCGCACGCCGACCGGCTTGCCGTTCTCATAGTGCACGGTGACCTGGCTCTTGGAGTCCGGACCCAGCACCTTCTCGATGCCGGCGTGACGGGCTTCCGAAATCAGGCGCAGGATCTTGTGCGCGTAGAAGATCGGAGCCGGCATCAGTTCCGGGGTCTCGTTGACGGCGTAACCGAACATGATGCCCTGGTCGCCGGCGCCCTCTTCCTTGTTGGTACCGGGCTGCAGCGCGTCGACACCCTGCGCAATGTCGGCCGACTGCGGATGCAGCAGGATCTCGATATCGGCGGTCTTCCAGTGGAAGCCTTCCTGCTCGTAGCCGATGTCCTTGATCGCGGCCCGCACCACGGCCTCGATCTGGTCGTTGGTTACAGACTTGGGACCGCGGGTCTCGCCGGCGATCACCACCTTGTTGGTGGTGGCCAGCGTTTCGCAGGCGGCACGGATCGCCCAGGGGTCCATGCCGGCCTTCGCGCCTTCGCGGAAGAACAGGTCGACGATCTCGTCGGAAATCCTGTCGCAGACCTTGTCGGGATGGCCTTCGGAAACCGATTCACTGGTGAACAAATAGGACGCGCGCATCAATCAACCCCTTTTCCGCCAGACCTCGGCGGTCCTTTCATCAAAATGTCCAAGATTGTCAGTCGCGACGCCGCGAGATGACGTAGGATTCGTCATAGAACCAGAGGCCGTTATGCTTGCGCAGGACCTCTCGGGTGGCATCCAGGTAACGACCGCTCTGGGTCACTTCCGTCAAACGGTCATCCTCGATCTGGGCGACATAGACCGCTGCGTTCCATGCTGCAAAAGCCGTCGAGGTTCCGATGGTCCCGGTGACCTCGTTCGGCAGCGCCTCCATGGCGTAGCGGAAGATCGACCGTTGATCGGAATAGGCATTGAAGTTCAGATCGCGGGCCGCGGAGCCCAGTTCGTATTTCACTGCGCGCAATAGCTCATGACGGCTGACAGCGAAAGGGTTTTCTTTGGGCCAGACGGCTTGGATGATCTCCATGCCGGGGTCCTGCCCATGGGAATGGATGCCGATCAGCCGGCCGCCGGCGCGCAACGCGCGGGCCAGCGGTGCGATGATGCGCTTGGCGCGGAAACTCACCGACGACTTCGCCCGGTAGGGCTGCGAGGCGATAATCAGGTCGAAATTGGCCTCGGTGCGGCCGGCGCGCGGGATGATCGAGTCCAGCAGGAAGCGGTGGTCCTCGCGGTAAACCACCAGCGCCACCGGCCGTTCATAGGTCGGCATGCCCGACCGCGGGTTGATGCTGGCGCGCCAGTTATCCTCAAGAAAAGGTCCAAGTCCGGCGATCTGGGCCTCGAATTCCCCCGATGACGCCCCGCGCAGCGGCACCTCGTGCCAGATCATCCCGGCGGCGGCCGCGGGCGACAGCGGCGTCAGGGTCGGCGCTTCCGCATAGTGCATGTTGGTCAGCACGAACACCGTTGCGGGGTGTTCGAACAGCCGGTCCGGCACCTTGTCCAGGGTCAGGCGCACGTCCTCGAGGCTGAGTTCCTTGCCAGCGATGTAGAACGGCATATGCGGAAAGCGGCCGTGCATCGATCGCATCACCCGCGCCAGCACGGTGCCGTCGCCGACCCCGGCATCGAACACCCGCAGCGCCGGCGGTCGGGGATGGATGCTGGCCAGTTCGAGCCCGACCCGGTCGGCGATCACCCGCTTCTCCGAGCAGGTATGCACAAACAGCAGGTATTTCTGGCGGTTTTCGAAGAAACGGAAGTTGCTGCGGGGGTCGCGTCGCTCGATCGGCGGCTCCAGCCCGCGCGGCGGCACCGCCCCCTCGGGCAGCGACTGGGTGATAAAGGCCTTAATTCGGTCCAGCGTATCGATGGTGATGCGCTTGCCCTCGCGCAGCCGGTGCACCAGCTTGCCGTCATTGACGGCGCGGCGCCCAAAGGTCGACTCCGCCATGTCGACCTGGCGGCAATAGTCCGAAATCTGGCCGAGGATCTGGTCGTTTTTCATCAGCAGGGATGCGGCAAGCCGGGTGGGCAGAAACTGATCCGGCCCACTTCCTAGCACCATCTGCCCACAATGAAAATGGCGGGCTGCTGCATTGCCGGGTCGTGTGAAAGTCGTCGGCTTCTGCTAAGACCGTCCGCAGGCGCCCCCTCCTCCCAACCCCCCAACAACAGGTTGTTCCATGCGCATTGCCATGATCGGCACCGGCTACGTCGGCCTTGTCTCCGGCGCCTGTTTCGCCGACTTCGGTCACCACGTGACCTGCGTCGACAAGGATGCCGGCAAGATCGCAGCGCTTCGCAGGGGCGAGATCCCCATCTTCGAACCCGGCCTCGACGCCCTGGTGGCGACCAATGTGAAGGCCGGCCGGCTCGATTTCACCACCGACCTCACCGGCCCAGTCGGCCAGGCCGACGCGGTGTTCATCGCCGTCGGAACGCCGTCGCGGCGCGGCGACGGCCACGCCGACCTCTCTTACGTCTATGCCGCCGCGCGCGAGATCGCCGCGGCGCTGTCGGGCTTTACCGTGGTGATCACCAAATCCACAGTGCCGGTCGGCACCGGCGACGAGGTCGAGCGGCTGATCTTCGAAACCAACCCGGCGGCCGAGGTGGCGGTCGCCTCCAATCCGGAATTCCTGCGCGAGGGCGCCGCCATTCGCGACTTCAAGTTTCCCGACCGCATCGTGGTCGGCACCTCCGACGAGCGCGCCCGCAAGGCGATCGGCGAGATCTACCGGCCGCTGTCGCTCAACCAGGCGCCCGTGATGTACACCGCGCGGCGCACCGCCGAGCTGATCAAATACGCCGCCAACGCCTTTCTCGCGACCAAGATCACCTTCATCAACGAGATCGCCGATCTCGCCGAGAAGGTCGGCGCCGACGTCCAGGACGTGGCGCGCGGCATCGGCATGGACAATCGCATCGGCAGCAAATTCCTGCATGCCGGGCCGGGCTTCGGCGGCTCGTGCTTTCCCAAGGACACCCGCGCGCTGGTCAAGATCGCGCTCGACCACGACCTGCCGCTGCGCATCGTCGAGGCCGTGCTGTCCGTCAACGACAACCGCAAGCGCGCGATGGCGCGCAAGGTGCTGCACGCACTCGGCGGCAACCTGCGCGGCAAGACGATCGCGGTGCTCGGCCTCACCTTCAAGCCCGACACCGACGACATGCGCGAGGCGCCGTCGATCCCGCTGGTCACCGGCCTGCTCGACATGGGCGCCAAGGTGCGCGCGTTCGATCCGGTCGGCATGGAAGCGGCGAAGCGCGAGCTGCCGGACATCACCTATTGCGACGACGCCTATGCCTGCGCCGACGGCGCCGACGCGCTGGTGATCGTCACCGAATGGGTCCAGTTCCGTGCGCTCGATCTCGACAGGCTGAAGGCGGCCATGAAGCAGCCGGTGATGGTCGACCTGCGCAACGTCTACCGACCGGAGGAAATGACCGCGGCGGGGTTCGTGTACGAGGGCGTCGGACGGGGCACGGCGTGATATTTGGACCGCAACGGTTCTGAATTCCTCGCATTCGGTTGGACAGGCTGTTCACTCCGGCAACACCACGCTCGCCACGGCCTCGATCTCGATACGGAAACTGTAGTGAAGCACAGGGACCGGGACGACCGCCCGGGCTGGTCGGACAGCGCCGACCCATTCAGAATAGACCGTGTCGAAGACGGGCCAGTCGTTGATGTCCGTGACGTAGACGCGAACCTGCACAAGCGCATCGATCCCGGTGCCTGCCGATGCCAGCGCGGCTGCGACGTTGGCCAGCGCCTGACGCGCCTGCGATTCGAAATCACGCTCCGCGAGCTTGGTGCCGTCGGGTGCTATCGGCAATTGTCCGGACACGAAGACCAGGCCACCGGCACGCACGGCATGGCTGTAGTGCCCTCCGGGGGCGGCCAGTCCCTGCCGCGTATGGTTGCCGATCTCACCAGCCATTGCATCGTTTCCAGATCACGGGAGCGCCGTCCGTGACGGCATGATAGTGAGAGAACTGCGCGCCGGTCGCGCAGGCGTGGTTCGGAAGGATGCGAAGCCGTGTGCCGATCGGAAAGCGATGGGCAAGGGACAAGGCGCCTCCATTCGGCGCGGCCAGGATCCCATGTTCCTGGTTGGCGGCGATCATGACCAGGCCTTCCTTGACCGGCTCGCCCTGCAAATCGCATACGACTCCGTATCCGCAATCGTGCGATTGGCGGGCCGTTCCACGATCCCGGCTCATGGCCATCCATCCGGCATCCACGATGACCCAGCCTTTATCGGGCTGATGACCGATCACCGTCGTCAGCACGGACAACGCGATATCACCGATCGCGCAGACGCCGACGTTTGTCATGAAGAGGTCGAAGAACACATACACGCCGCAGCGGACTTCCGTCACGCCGTCCAAGGCACGCGCCGACAGCGCGGTCGGGGTCGATCCGACGCTGACAACGGGACAGGGAAAACCAGCGGCACGAAGTCGTTCAGCCGCACGAACGCTCAGGGCGCGCTCCTGCTCTGCGAGTTGCTGCAGAGCCTCGGGATCGTGCAGCTCGTAGGAGTTTCCGGCATGGGTCAGCACGCCGCGAAGTACGGCGCCGCCGGTCTCAAGAACGCGAGCGATCTCGATCAGATCAGCATCTTCCGGACCGACGCCGGAGCGGTGCCCGTCGGTATCGACCTCGATCAGAACTTCGAAGGGGTCGCTGCGCATCTGCGCTTCGACGACGGCTTGAGCGACCACGACCGAGTCGACCAGAATGGTGAGGCGGCATCCCTGCTTGCGCAATTGCCGCGCCCGCTCGAGCTTGTGCGGCTCGATACACACCGCGTAGAGAATGTCGTCATATCCCGCCGCAAAGAACGCTTCCGCCTCGCGCAGCGTCGAGACGGTGATGCCGTGCGCGCCCGCGGCGCGCTGCCGGTCGGCCACGGCGACGCATTTCGTGGTTTTCACGTGAGGACGGAAGCTGACGCCGAGGACATCCATCCGGTCCTGCATGCGGGCGATATTGCGCTGCATGCGCGCGACGTCGATGAGGGCGGCCGGCGTTTCGATATCCGAAGGCAATGTCATGGTCAGTCCAGGTATTCGCCCTTGGCGCGCAGCACAGGTACGTCGTGCTCCAGCCCGCGGGCGATCAGCGCACTCACCGCGCCGGGTTCAAGATTGCCGCCCTGCGGCAGCTCGACGCCGACTGCCGTCATCTGCCTGACAACATCCGGATCGGCGATGGCCGCGCGCAGCGCCTCGTTCAGCCGCCGGCGAACCGGTGCCGGCGTGCCCGCGCGCACGAAGATCGCATTCCACGAGCGCACGTTGACATCGGGGTAGCCCGCGGCCGCCGCTGTCGCCACCTGCGGGACCTGGTCGAGAGTCTGATCGCCGAGCACCGCGATGGCCTTGACCGTCCCGCCGAGCACCTGCGGCAGCGCGGTGGTGGTCTGGTCGCACATGAAATCGACGTGTCCGCCCATCAGGTCGTTCATCGCCGGGGCGACGCCACGATAGGGAACGTGGGTAATGTTCAGTTTCAGGTTCGACAGCAGCACGACGCAGGCATAGTGCGAAATCGATCCGACGCCGGCACTGCCATAAGTGAGCTTCTCGCGATTGGCGCGCGCGTAGGCGACAAAGTCCTGCAGGCTGGAAGCGGGCAGGTCTTTTCTCGCGACGAGAAGCGTCGACGCCATCCCGGCAAGACCGACGGGTTCGAAGTCGGCGAGCGGGTCGTAGGGCAGCCGTTTGAACAAAGCGACGTTCGCCACATGTGTACCAATGGTGCCGAAGCCGAGCGTGTATCCGTCCGCCGGGGCCTTTATCAGCTTGGTCAGGCCGATGGTGCCGCTGGCGCCACCGATATTCTCCACGATGATGGATTGCTTCAGGTTCGCGGCCATCGCCTGCGCCACGGCGCGGCCGAGCGCATCGCTCGGGCCGCCGGCAGGAAACGGAACGATCAACGTCAGTTGCCTGGCGGGAAAGTCCTGCGCCGTCGCCGCAGACAGGTTCAGTCCAACGGCCAGCAGGGCTGCCATCAAGCGAGATATCATGAAAAGTCCTCCAGCCACGGAACGAGGTCATCCAGGTTTGCGGATTCTCTTTCGGCCGCCGGCGCGCCGTCCGGACGCGCCAGGCCCACGCGATTGTGCCAATAGGTACGCAACCCCACCGCGGACGTGCCGAACAGGTCATAGCCGGAGCCTGCGACGAAGGCGGTGTCCGCCGCCGCTACGCCCAACATCTCCAGAGCGAGGCGATAGGGGCGCGGGTCGGGCTTGTAGAAGCCGGCTTCCTCTGCCGTGACCACCACATCCCAGTTCGTGCGAAGCCGGGCGGCGGCCATGCGTCCGAGGCGCGCTGAACAGTTCGTGACGACGGCCAGACGGGTCCGTCCCGCCAGTTGATCCAGCGCCGCCTGCGCCCCACTCCACACCGGCAAGGATTCCCAACTGGCTTCGAGCGCGTCCACAACCGAAGCCGGAAGCCCCGTCGTGCGCGCGGCCTGCCGCACCAGATCCTCGTAGGGCACATAAGCCCCGCAGCCATAGGTCAGGCGGAGGTACTCCGCCCGCCAGGTGCGGCCGGCGGCTTCGGATCTGGCTGCCGCATTCCAGACGGTCCAGGAATCGAGCAGCGCGGTGAGGAGATCGAAAAGAACGGCGCGGGGCATGGTCATGTCGAACCTCTATCATCCTGATCATCAGCTGTGTTTAACTGGAACTACCTCATCTATTCAGGAAAATTGAATGATCACGCTGGATGACCTGCGTTTCGTGGCAGCCCTGAGCCGGACCGGGTCGCTGAGCGCCGCCGCGCGAGCGCTCGATGTCACACCGCCGGCGCTCTCCATGCGGTTGAAGAAGCTCGAGGCCACACTCGGGGTCAATCTCGTGGTGCGCAACTCCCGAGGACTCCGCTTCACTCCGGAAGGCGAGCAGCTCGTGCATGAGGCCCAATCGATGTTGTCGCGTGTCGAAGGCCTCGCCGACAGCCTGCGCGGCGGCGAATTTGCCGGATCGCTGCGGGTCGTTGCGCCCTTCGGCTTCGGCCGGGTCCACGTCGCGCCTGTCATGGCGGCGTTTGCCCGCGATTACCCGCAAGTGCGGGCGACCCTGGATCTCGCGGAAGCGCCGTGGAACGGCAATGTCGAAGCCGACGTCGTGGTCCATATCGGAGCGATCCGCGACTCGTCGTGGATCGCTCATCTTCTCGCGCGCAATGCACGCTGGGTTTGCGCCAGTCCCGCCTATCTCAAGCGATGCGGAACGCCGGTGCATCCCCGCGACCTGACGCAGCATGCGTGCCTGTCGGTTCGCGAAAACGAAGAAGACGTGACGCTTTGGCGCTACAAGGACCGCAACGCATCATCCCGACGATGGGAGCCCCTCCGCATAAGCCCGACACTCACGAGCAACAATGGCGAGGTGGTTCGCGAATGGGCTGCGGCGGGCCTCGGTGTCGCCCTGCGGTCGGAATGGGACGTGGCGCCCTTCGTCAAGCGCGGCGAGCTGCACCGCTTGTTCAAGGACCAGGAGTTCGAGGGCGCCGATATTCTGGCGCTGGTGCCGGCGCGCCGCGGCGTCTCGGCCCGCGTCTCGCACTTTGTCGAGTGCCTGAAGGCGCGATTTCAGCCCAAGACACCGTGGAGGACCTAGTTCGACCCAGGATTTGCTTTCGGGATCACCGAGTCGGGCCGGGGCCGCGATCGCCATGCGCACACCGCGTCAGCGGCAGACTACAAGCGTAGCCGGACAGGCACTCGCGACAGTTGCGCCAGGAAAATACGCACGCATGATACGCTTTGTTAACCAAGAATGGAGATAGTGATCCGGGGCTGAGACTCAGACCGGATGACCGCCATGCTTTCAGCAATTCAGTTGATCAGACTCGTTTCCATACCGGCGGCAATGGCCCTGTTCATCATGGCCGCGCAGCTGTCCGCCGGGCTGACACTGCGAACCGCCGAGATGCCGATCGTCGTCAGCAGCCGCTGACTCGACGATCCTTCCGCGCCCCGCCGTCTTGCCTCCCCGCCGGGAAGGCAAGACACCAGGTGCGGACTACTTGCCCCAAATCTCGTTGGCCACGTCGACTGCGAGCTTCAGCTTGGCCCACTGCTCATCCTCGCTGAGGATGTTGCCCTCTTCCGTCGAGGCAAAGCCGCACTGCGGCGACACCGCGAGCTGCTCGAGCGGCGCGAACTTCGCCGCTTCCATCAGACGCGCCTTGATGTCTTCCTTCTTCTCGAGCTCGCCGACCTTCGACGTGATGACGCCGACCACGACGATCTTCTTGCCCTTGGGCAGGAAGCGCAGCGGCTCGAAGCCGCCGGCGCGATCCGAATCGTATTCCAGGAAGTAGCCGTCATAGTTGGTGCCGGCCAGCAGCGTCTCGGCCACCGGCTCGTAGCCGCCGGACGAGATCCAGGTGGAGCGGAAGTTGCCGCGGCAGACGTGGGTGGTGATCACCATGTCGGCGGGGCGCTCGGCGATCGCGTAGTTGATGATGCGCGAATAGATTTCCTGCAGATTGTCGGCATCCTCGCCGCGGGCGCGCACCTTGGCGAGTTCGTCCTGCGAGCACAGATAGGCCCAGACGGTGTCGTCAAGCTGCAGGTAGCGGCAGCCGGCGTCGTAGAACGCCTTCACAGCCTTGCGGTAGGTCTTGGCGAGGTCCTCGAAGAACACCTCGATGTCCGGATAGACCTCCTTGGAGATCGCCTTGCGGCCGCCGCGGAAGTGCAGCACCGCCGGCGACGGGATGGTCATCTTGGCGGTGACGCCGGCGATGTCGGCATGCTTCTTCAGGAACTTGAAGTGCGCCAGCATCGGATGGTCATCGGGGAAATCCAGCTTGCCGATCACCCGTACCGAATCGTGCCGGGTCTCGACGCCGGCGAACTGGATGCCGGTCTCGGGGTGATACAGCTCGCAGCCGGTCAGCTTGGCGAGGAAGTCGAAGTGCCACCAGGAGCGGCGGAATTCGCCGTCGGTGGCCAGCTTGAGGCCGAGCGAGGCCTGCCTGTGAACGACCTTCTCGATTTCCGTGTCCTCGACCTTGCGCAGGTCGTCGGCTGATATCTCGCCCTTCTCAAGCTTGGCGCGGGCGTCCTTGATGGACTGCGGGCGCAGCAGGCTGCCGACTTCGTCGGCGCGGAACGGGGCAGTTGTTCTCAGCATGTCTTTGTACTCCCTGATATTCTTCATCCCGGGGCGCGACCGCCGTGTGGCGGGAGCGAATGGGGAACCTCGACCAGATTTCGCGCCTGCCTGCAAGGCCTCACGGACTGGAATGACAGCTAATGCTTTCCGCCGGCGACCCCGAGGAACCGTTCGAGCACTTCCGGATTGGCCTTGAGCGCGGCGCTGGGGGCGTCATGAACGATTCCGCCGCGTTCCAGTATCACGACACGATCGGCCAACCCGAGAATTTTTCGCGCATTCTGTTCGACGATGATGGAGCAGATGCCGCCGGCCCGGGTGATCTTGCCCAAAGCCGCCAGCAATTCATCGACGATGATCGGGGCGAGGCCCTCCGTCGGCTCGTCGAGCAGCAGCACCTGCGGATTGAGCACCAGAGCGCGCCCGACCGCCAGCATCTGCTGTTCGCCGCCGGACAGCTGGTTGCCGAAATTCGCCTTGCGCTCTTCGAGCCGCGGGAACATCTCGTAGACCTTCTTCACGGTCCACTCGCCGGGCTGCGCTACCGCGGTCATGTTCTCTTCCACGGTCAGCGAGCGGAAGATGTTGCGCTCCTGCGGCACCCAGCCGATGCCAATGCGGGCGCGCTGGTCCGGCCGCAGCGACGTGACGTCGCGGCCGCCGAGCCTCAACGTGCCGCTGAAGCGGCGGGTGACGCCGACGATCGAGTTGATCAAGGTGGTCTTGCCGGTACCGTTGCGGCCGAGCAGCGCCAGCACCTGGCCCTCGCCGAGCTGCAGCGTCATTTTCGGGATCACCACGGCCTGGCCGTAGCCGGCGCACAGCTGATCGATTTCAAGCAGATCAGGCATCGGCACCCTCGCCGAGATAGACGGCCTTGACACGCGGGTCGCGCGCGACTTCATCGGGCGGCCCCTCCACCAGCATGGCGCCGGCGACCAGCACCGAGATGCGGTCGGCGAAGGAGAACACCAGATCCATGTCGTGCTCGATCAGCAAGACGGTGACGTCGCGCGGCAGGCTGGCCACCGCGGACAGGATATCGTGGCGCTCGCTTTCGGGCACGCCGGCGGCGGGCTCGTCGAGCAGCAGCACGCGCGGCTTGGTGGCGATGGCCACCGCGATCTCCAGCAGCCGTTGCTTGCCATAGGGCAGCGTGGCGGTCGGCTCATTCATGACGTCGAGCAGATGGAAGCGCGCGAGGTTTTCGGCGATCTCGTCGTTGACGTCGGTGCGGGTGCCCATCCGGCGCCACCAGTCGCTGCCATGGCCGAGATGTTCGGAGGCGGCAAGGCCGATGGTCTCCAGCGGCGTGAGATCCGCATAGAGCTGGTTGATCTGGAAGGTGCGCGACAGTCCGCGCAGCACGCGCTTGTGCACCGGCAGGTCGGTGATGTCCTGGCCTTCCAGCAGGATGCGGCCGGAATTCGGCGCCAGCACGCCGGTGAGCAGGTTGATGACCGTGGTCTTGCCGGCGCCGTTGGGGCCGATCAGCGCGTGGCGCGCGCCGGCCTCGATCTTCAGGCTGAGGTCGCGGGTCACCGCGAGACCGCCGAAGCGCTTTTCCAGATTGACGGTTTCCAGGGCGATGGTCATGGCGCGTCACCTTCCCGCAGCATGATCGGCGCCTTCGCCCCGAAGCGGCGCATCACCAGGTTCGGCAGGTACAGCGCCCAGCGATGCATCCGCTCGCGGCCGACCAGCACGATCACCACCAGCACCAGGCCGATCCAGAACTGCCAGTATTGCGGCGTCAGGGTCGAGAACAGCTCCTGCAGCAGCTTGAAGATCACCGCGCCGATCAGCCCGCCGTAGAGATAGCCGGTGCCGCCGATGATCAGCACCAGCATCAGGTCGGCCGAGCGGTCGAAGGCAAAGCCATCGAGCGAGGCCAGCGCCGTGGTCTGGGTCGACAGCGCGCCGGCGACGCCGGCGAAGAAGGCCGCGACGGTGTAGATCGCGATCAGGCGGCGATCGACGGGAATGCCGATGGCGGAGGCGCGCAGCGGATTGTTGCGGATCGCCCGCAGCGACAGGCCGAACGGCGAATTCACGATCCGCCGCGCCAGCAGGAACATGACGAACAGCACGCAAAGGCAATAGATGAAGCCGACCTTGCCGAAGATGTCGAAGGAATACAGGCCGAGGATCGGCGCCATCTCGATGCCCTGCAATCCGTCGGAGCCGCCGGTGATGTTGGAAAAGCGGTTGGCGAGTTCGCGCAGCAACAGCGCGATGCCCAAGGTCACCATCAGCCGCGTCAGGTCCGAGCCGCGCATCACCAGGAAGCTGGTGACGAAGCCCAATGCCATCGCCGCAAGGCCGGCGACAACAAGCGCCAGCACCGGCTCGTCGACGATGTGGTGCAGCGCCAGCAGCCCCGCGGCATAGCCGCCGAAGCCGAAGAAGGCGGCGTGGCCCAACGAGACGATGCCGGCATAGCCGAGGATGAGGTCCAGCGACAGCGCGAACAGCGCCAGCCAGGCGATCTCGGTGAGGATCAGATAGCGGTTGGGAAACAGGAACACGCAACTCGCGGCGAGCAGCCAGAACACCACCTCCGGCCAGCGCCAGCGGCCGCGCTGCATGGCGGAGTGGCCGACCCGGGAGCGAAGGGTTTCGTCGACGGTCATGACGCCCTCACCGTGCACTGGTGCGGCCGAACAGGCCGTTCGGGCGCCAGATCAGAATCACGATCATCATGGTGTAGATCACGAAGGCCCCGAGTTTCGGCACGTAGTATTTGCCGGCGACGTCGCCGATCCCGAGCAGCAGCGACGCCAGGAACGGCCCGGTGATGCTGGAGGAGCCGCCGACGGTGACCACGATCAGGAAGTAGATCATGAACTTCAGCGGGAAGTACGGATCAAGTCCCAGGATCTCCGCGCCGAGCGCGCCGCCCAATCCCGCAAGGCCGCAGCCGAACGCAAAGGTCAGCGCGAACACCTGCGGCACGTTGATGCCCAGACCGCTTGCGGCGCGCGGATCGTCGACCGCGGCGCGCAGCCGGCTGCCGAACCGGGTCTTCGACAGGATCAGTTGCAGCGCCACCGTGAGCAGGCCGCAGATCACGATGATCATCAGCCGGTAGCGGCCGACGCCGAGGCCGAAGATGTCGATCTGGCCCTGCAGGTAGTCCGGCAACTGGATGAAGGTCTGCGACGAGCCCATGAAATAGTCCACCGCAGTCACCGACATGAAGACCAGGCCGATGGTGAACAGCACCTGGTCGAGATGGCTGCGGGTGTAGAGGTGGCGGTACAGGCTGCGCTCCAGCAGCGCACCGATGGCGGCGCTGACCAGGAAGGCGATCGGCAATGCGGCGAAGAACGGCAGGCCGGAACGGTTGACCAGAATGGCGCAGACGTAGCCACCGGCCATGGCGAAGGCGCCATGGGCGAGGTTGACGAAATTCATCAGGCCCATGGTCACCGCCAGGCCGCAGGCCAGCACGAACAGCAACATGCCGTAGGCGACACCGTCGAACAGGATGGTGAGAAGGGTCATGTAGCGGGAGCGCTTTCTTTTTCTCCCTCCCCCTTGCGGGGAGGGTGGCGCGTTTGAGAGCGAAGCGAACAAACGTGTCGGGTGGGGTAGCCGCCAACTCTGTCACCCGGGATACCCCCACCCCCGGCCCCTCCCCGCAAGGGGGAGGGGGGCATCAGCGGCGTCGCTTGTTACTTCTTCGTCTTGCCGGAATCCTTCACCGCCTCGAAGGTGGCGAATTCAATGTTGTAGAGTTCGCCGTCGACCTTCTCGACCTTGCGGATATAGATGTTCTGCACGATGTCGCGGGTTTCCGGATCGATCGAGATCGGGCCGCGCGGACTCTCCCACTTCATGCCTTTCATCGCCGCGATCAGGGAATCGCCATCGGCCTTGCCGCCGGTCTTCTTGAGCGCCTCGTAGATCAGGTGGATGCCGTCATATCCGCCCACCGCCATGAAGCCCGGACGGGTGCCGAACGCCTTCTTGTAGGCGGCGACGAATTCCTTGTTCATCGCGGAGGGGTGCGCCGCGGAATAAAGATGCGCGGTCACGGTGCCCAAGGCGGCGTCGCCCATGTTGTTGAGCAGGTCGTCGTCCATCACGTCGCCCGGCCCGATCACCCGGATGCCGGACTTGTCGAGGCCGCGCTCGGCATACTGCTTCATGAAGTTGCCGCCCTGTCCGGCCGGCACGAACACGAACACCGCGTCGGGCTTGGAATCCTTCATGCGCTGCAGGAACGGCGCGAAGTCCGGATTGGCCAGCGGTACCTTGACCTCTTCGACCACCTGACCGCCGCCGGCGACAAAGTGCTCCTTGAAGAACTGCAGCGCGTCGTTGCCGGGCGCGTAGTCGGAGGTCAGCGTGGCGACCTTCTTGATGCCGTTCTTGGCAGCCCAGTCGCCGATGATGGTGGAAGACTGCGCCAGCGTGAAGGAGGTGCGCACGATATAGGGCGAACGCTCGGTGATGATCGAGGTGCCGGCGGCCATCACGATCTCCGGCACCTTGGCCTGGGTCGCCAGCGGCGCTGCGGCCAGCGCGGCGGGGGTCACGCCGAAGCCGGCAATGACATTGACCTTGTCGTTGACGATCAATTCCTGGGCGAGGCGCTTGGTGTTGTCCGGCAGCGCCGCGTCATCCTTGAGGATGACCTCGATCTTCTTGCCGGCGACGGTGTCGCCGTTCTTCTGCATGTACAGCTTGATGGCGTTGTTGATCTGCTGGCCCGTGGAGGCCTGGCCGCCGGTCATCGGCACGATCAGGCCGATCTTCACGGTTTCCTGCGCCTGCGCCACCGTAACGGCGGAAGCTGCCATCAACGTCACGCCGGCCGCCGCCTGCAACATCATCCTGGTGCGATTAAACATCTGCCGCTCCTCCCCTGTCCATTTGGATCACCGAACCGCGTCGAGCCGGTTCTTGCCGCAATCCTGGCTGAAAATTCCTCGTCACGTCGTGCACCGCACCTCGTGTCGCCGCATGCGTCTCAGTTGCGCGTGTCCGCGTCAATCGCAACTTTGGACCCGATCTGCCCTGCCAACCGCGGCCAACGGACGCCCCCACGCCGGCCGTCGCAGTAACATCCCGGCGGATCGAATGAATTTGCCCGGTGTTTCAATACCTTGCCGGGATCCACCGGTCCAGCCCCATGCCCTGCATCTTGCAAGTAAGTGTTTAATCACCACTTCGGTGATAGATCACCCCGTCCCATCTCGACAGGCACCTAGCGCAAGCCGGATATATGAAACAAATGATAGTTTTCGCACAATGCAGTGACGGCGTGCATATATCGAAACAGCGGCCCAACAAAACGCCTGACAGTATTTCCGGATCTGGTAAGATCCGAAGGGTGCTGATGCAGCAGCGATGGTTGCCCATGGCAGGACTTCGTCGCGCGTTCCTTTTGACCGCCGTCACGCTGCTGGCAGCCAGCCTTGGCGGCTGCGGCTCCATCAGTTCGTTTGTGGCGGGCAGCATGGGCGACCTGATCCCGGCCTGGGCCGGTGGCCTGCCGGCCGACGCGCCGCCGCGGCCCGGCACCGAGAAATACGACGACTGGCTCAGGCAGCAACAGGCCCAGCAGGCTGCGCAGGACGCTGCCAATGGCGTGGCGCCCTCGTCGGCGACGGCGATCCACTAGCTTTCTTTCACCTCTCCCTGCGATCGGGACGCGGTGAAGCTAATCCACGAACACCACTGTCTTGCTGCCGTTGAGGATCGTGCGGTCCTCGAGGTGATAGCGGATGGCGCGGGCCAGCACGCGGCGCTCGATGTCGCGGCCCTTGCGCACCAGGTCCTCCGGCGTGTCGCGATGGCTGATGCGCTCGACGTCCTGATCGATGATCGGGCCTTCGTCGAGATCGCTGGTGACGTAGTGCGCGGTGGCGCCGATCAGCTTGACGCCGCGCTCATGGGCCTGGTGATAGGGCCGCGCGCCCTTGAATCCGGGCAGGAACGAGTGATGGATGTTGATGCAATGGCCGGACAGCCGGGCCGACATCTCATCCGACAGGATTTGCATGTAGCGCGCCAGCACCACGAGGTCGGTCCTGGTGGCGTTGACCAGATCCCAGATGGCCTGCTCCTGCTGCTGCTTGGTCTCCCTGGTGACCGGCATGTAGTGGAACGGGATGTCGCCGAAATCGAGATCCTTGTAGGTCTCGCGCGGATGGTTGGAGACGATCGCAGTGGGGATCATCTCCAGCTCGCCGGTGCGCCAGCGATACAGGATATCGACCAGGCAGTGATCGGACTTCGACACCAGCAGCATGACCCGGCGCCGGGTCTCGCGGTCGCGCATCTTCCAGTCCATCGCGAAACGCTCGGCGATGGCGCGGAAACCGTCCTTCAGCGCCGGCAGCTCCACCGCCACCTCGGACGCGGTGAACACCACCCGCATGAAGAACTTGCCGGTCTCGACATCGTCGAATTGCTGGGCGTCGAGAATGTTCTGGCCGCGCTCAAACAGGAAGGTGGACACGGCGGCGACGATGCCCGGCCGGTCGGGGCAGGACAGGGTCAGGACGAACTGATGATGAGGCATGGGGTGCGGTTTCAGCCGGAGGAAAGGCGTTGCGAAACCCTTCCCTATCACCCGGCCGGGCCTTGCGCCAATCCCGCCCGGCGCGGCACTATGGACATCACGGCAATCGATCCAAAGGATTGATTCCGCAGGCAAAGCACGGGTGCCCCTCATGGCTGACAAGCTCAACGGCTATCGTATCCTGATCCTCGAAACCCGCGAGGAGGCGCAGTTCTCGCGGCTGCTGGCCGAACAGGGCGCCGACGTGCTGCAATGCCCGATGTTCACCATCCACGACGCGCCAGATCCGGCCCCTGTCGAGGCCTGGATCCGGCGCTGCATCGCGCAACCGTTCGACGACCTGGTGCTGATGACCGGCGAAGGGCTGCGCCGGCTGATGAAGGTGGTGCGGCGGCTGGGCCTCGAGGCGGAATTCGTCGCCGCGGTGGGCAGGTCCCGAAAATTCGCCCGCGGCCCCAAGCCCGGACGGGCGTTACGCGAGATCGGGCTGGAGCCGGATGTGGTCACCGAAAAGCCGACCTCCGAGGGGATCGCGGAGATGCTGTCGCGGCTCGACCTGAAAGGACACCGGCTCGCTCTGCAGCTCTATCCCGAGAAGGACCACAGCGTGCTGATCGACGCCATCAAGTCCCTCGGCGCCGAGGTCGATACCGTGTCGCCCTATGTCTACGATGCGCAGGCTGCCGAGACCAACATCATCGCGGCGATCGACGAGATGGCCGCCGGCCGCGTCGACGCCATCGCGCTGACAAGTTCAGGCCAGGTGCGCCGGCTGGTCGAGGCCGCGAAGGCGCACGACCGCGACGCGCAACTGCGCACGGCACTGGCCGGCACGCCGATCGCCTCGGTGGGACCGGTCGTGTCGGACGAACTCAAATCCTTCGGCCTGCATACCGACATCTATCCGGCCAACGACGCGTTCTTCATGAAGCCGCTGATTGCGGCGATGTCGACCGCGCTCGGCAAGTCCGCGCCGCGCAATGCCGTACAGACAAGATGACTTGACGCGCCGGCGCGACCGCTGACGCAATTCTGGCGTCCCTGTGGGTCGGCGGCGAGGGGGCGGTGCAGAGGAAGGTAGCCTACCGCCATCAGTTCGCCGGCATCAACGGCCAGGCGAGCGGAAAAACGGGTCCCGCCGGTCTGTCCTCACCCGATGGCCCGCTTCCTTGGGATAAACGACGGGCGACCACTACAGTCGTCATCGACTGAACTGATCGACCGATGGAGACCTCAACCGGTCCGACTGGCTTCATAACGGACACGTACGTGGTCAAATCTCGAGGCTATTAATTCAAGCACGCCGTCGCGCCGCTGAACGATTGCCGCTCATATTAAGATTAAAAAATAGGGTTGAAGCGGAGCTACCTTTGACGGCTCCTGAAAATCCGTATTCGGTATCTAGAGACGCGGCTAGACACGGTCACCCAAATGATCTCGCGATTCCAGGAATGCAATCAAAGACTGAAGATCCTGATCGAGCACCGCACGGCGATCAGCCGCGAGCTCACAGATCTCTGGGAAATGAGGCGCCTCGTGGCACAAGCGGAGGCGCGGTTTCTGATGCGACGTCGATCCGCTTCTATTTCCTCGTCGTGGCGGAGGCGGACCAGATAGGCCGCGGCGAACACTGTAAACCGGTGCCGCGTAGACAGCTACTTCTGCGAAGGCGGCTTGATCTTGCGGCGTTACAGTGCGCATCAAACAGTGCGAGGCAAAAGCCCTACGATAAGCAGCGCGATAGCACATGCCCAAACCCGATCCAGCAAAGCATCCCCGTGCACCACGTGCAGGGATATTCCGGCGACAGATGACGCGAACGGAATATATTATACCTCGGTTTGCTCCAGATGCGGGGCAGCCGTCTGGTGACGATCTCGATATCATGGATATCTAGAGAAGATCGTGCCACCGACAACGTAGCCGACCTACGGTGCCGGTCATTGCGTTCAGGACGGTGCGCCGTTAATGGCGAGGCTTAGGGACTTCAGCTCTGCCGACCACGCTCCGCTCGCCATCACGAAGTCGCGCGCGTCCCCATCCTCGGGCGACGATCCTTCCCGCCTGAACCCGCATACGCCGACGGTAATGTCGATTGCGGCGCGAGGCGCACCCAACCACAGCGGCCTGAAGGTCGATTGAAAGACTTCATAGGAAAGCTGAATGGAAATGTTGACGAAGGGCGCAGCGCCGCTGACGTCGGTGCCGCCATGAAACTCCACCGCCGCGCGCGTCCTGTCGGCAGATATGACATACAGGAATACTCGCTGGGCGCGCCCGAGAAACCTCTCACCCTCGAATCCATACACCTGCTGCCTTCCGAGCGAGATCTCTGCTGAGATAGCGAATCTGGTCGCCGATTTCTCCGCCAAACTCACAGGCCTCAGCGTCGGCATGTCAATATAACGGGTATGACGGACATAGATCTCGGCGCTGATCCTCTCGCCCCCGGCCAGCCAGACATTCTCGAACTCTGTGATGGTTCGCACCACCAAATCGTTGCTCGTGCCGTGCAGATACAGCACGGCGCCGTCAAGCTCCAAGTTCGCCCAATGGTGGTGATCACCCGTGAGCAACAGCCTGCTTCCATCGATGCGACAGCCCGAAACTTCGTCGAACATCAAAGATCGCCCCAGGATGACAATGTATTCATTCTGAAATAAAATCGACGACTGCAGTTCAATTGGACGCTCCCCTGACACGAGCCGGGGTACCAAACACTTTCAGTCCCTCGCTGACGTCGCGGTTCACGAACGAGTTTGCGCCGACAACGACTCGATCGCCGATCGTGACGCCCATCTGAACCACGACGTTCGGCCCGAGATAGACCCCGTGTCCGATCCTCGTCGGCGCATAGCCGATGGGTTCGACGCCCAGCGACAGCGACCGTTGTACGGTATGGTGCGTATAGATCTGGACGCCCGCCGATATTGAGCAGTAGTCGCCGATGCGGAGGCCGCCGCCCGAACCGTCGAGAACGCATCCCGGACCGATCCAGGTGTGACGGCCGACCTCCACCTGGCCGAGAACCAGCACGTTATCGTACATCGTAGTACCTTCGCCGAAGCCATAGGCCGCAGCGTTGTCCGCACGTTCGCTCAACAGATCGCCGATGGACACCCGGCGGTTGAACTGTTGCTTCTTGCGACGTGACAGCACGCGCAGATAGCGCCGCATACGCATCAGCCACTCATCGGCCTCTTTCTCTTCAGCCATTTCGCGACCATTGTTAAAGTCGTAATTCATCCAGACAAATCCTTCACACGTGCGGAACTAACGGCTCACGGCCAGGACTGATCGGCCCGCCTCCGGGGGCGCTTCACGAAGCCCAAGCCGCACGCATTTCGTCGCGGCGGCCTCCCCAAACTCGTCGGCACCCGCATCGCCATCGCCGCTCGTCTGGAGGTCGCTCGCAAACCGGACGCGCGCCCTTCAATACGAAGAACGGGAGGGATGTCCCAGCGCATCCGAGATATGGGCCAGGGTGTCCTGATCCTCTGATGATTGGCCCGCAGCCGACCGTCGCGCGGATGCATCAAGCCGTTCCACTGATGTACTGCCGCGTTCCAACGCGCGGTCCGCGCGCCTCACGGCGTCGACCATCTGAGGCTTCGGATGCGTCTGAGCCACGATCAGTCCCTTGAAGTAAATTAGCCGCAGGTCGGACTGCTTGGCGTCGCGCATGACTTCCGCCCGCAAGATCACATCCAGGGCGACGGGATAGAAATCGACGATATCCCGGGCCAGAGACCGCCGCGGCTTTGGTGGCGAGGCCCCGCGATGCAAGATCCACATCACCGCGATCTCGGCGACGCTCAGATTCAGTTGATACAGTTGATCGTTCGGGCCGCCCTGCGACGGCGTAGGCACCGGAGCAATGTCAGACCGACCGTCGCTCTCCGGCAAGGTAACTACGCCCCCAACGTGGTCGGGCCTCGGATCTTGGCGTCCTTGGTGATCTCGTCGCATCTAAACATCATTCTCGAACTTCAGCCTCGGTGATCGGCGGCCAATTGCCTTCATCAATAGTTTCCGCTGCAACATCATAGCCGACAGTCCCTCAGCGACGCGGTGCCACTTCCCGACCTCAAACTGCCCACGGCGCCCCCAATCGCTCACATCAAGTCATTTAATTTTAAATAAGTCAATAAATAGAAGATCTACGTATTCTCGCTGTTCGCTCCTCGAGGCGAGCATGACCATCAAAGCGGGCTTGGGTGCGGCGTTGCGCACCATTTCATAATACCTCGAACGCACAGCGAAAGTGCACGGCCATTTAATTTGCCGCGTGACATATTTAATATTTATTATAAAATTGGATTCATCAATATTAAATTGGCGGTCGGCGCAAGGAGGTGAAGATGGCGGGTTCCGTTGATGCAAGCACCGCGAGCTCAAGCGTCGATACGTGGATGACGCAGTGGCAGCAGGGATCCCTGCAGACGCCTTGCGGTTCATGCACCGGACGAGCTTGTACGATTTGCTCGATCCGGGTCGGCGGATCATCAAAGGCCGACGGCACGCCGTCCGGGTATGCGCCCAAGATCCTCGAATACTACAATACAGCGAGTGGTGCGCCTGCTGATATCGCGCCCCTCGTCATCGACCTGACGCCCATGACCCTGCAGGCGCGTTCAACCGATGCACCGGCGCAAAGCGGGCCGACGACGCCAAACCCGGAGCCGTCCTTTGCGGCGGTTAGCGGCGGCCCCGCGCTGGCTGCGCCGGCCGCCCTGCAGACAGTAGCACCCAATTCAATCGTCAGCGAAAACATGAAGACCGGCACGCCGGAGAGCGTCTGGCTCATCGACCAAGCCGACTCGAGCATCGAAGGATTTGCCGCGCAGTTCACGATCGATCACGGCCAGCGTGTCGATTTCAAGATCAACACGGACGCCACCAACTATCGAGTCGATATCTATAGGCTAGGCTACTATGGCGGCGACGGCGCGCGTCTCGTGACCAGTTTCACGAGCAACCTGGCCACGGCACAGGTTCAGCCCGTGCCGCTATTCGACCCAACCACAAAGCTCGTCGATGCCGGTAACTGGTCCGTGTCGGCCTCCTGGGACATCCCCGCGGATGCCGTGTCCGGCGTCTATTTTGCTGAGCTCACTCGTCTGGATACCGGCGGCCAGAACATCATCCCGTTCATCGTCAGAGACGATGAGGTTGCCAGTGACATCACGTTTCAGACCTCCGATACGACCTGGCAAGCATACAATTGGTGGGGCGGCTACAATCTCTACGGCGGCATCGATGCAGCGGGCCGCGCGGGCCGCGCGAGCGCGGTAAGCTACAATCGGCCAATCATCACGCGCGACGGGGGCTATGCGGCAGGCCCGCAGGACTTTATCTTCGGTGCCGAATATCCGGCCATCCGCTGGCTCGAGCAGAATGGGTACGACATAAATTACATTTCCGGCATCGACACCGCGCGTGATGGCGCACAGCTGCTCAACAGCAAAGTTTTTCTGTCCGTCGGACACGACGAATACTGGTCCGCCGACCAGCGCGCCAATGTCGAAGCCGCCCGGGATGCCGGCGTCAACCTCGCGTTTCTGAGCGGCAACGAAGTCTATTGGGAGTTCCGATGGGCAAACAGCATCGATGGTTCCGGGACACCTTACAAGACGCTCGTCTCCTACAAGGAGACGTGGTCCAACGACGATACCGATCCCGGCTACACTACCGGTACCTGGCGCGACCCGCAATACGGCGCCGGTTCGCCCGAGAACGCCCTGACCGGAACGATCTTCACGGTGGATTCCTATCGCCTCGACACTATCCAAATCCCCTACGATCTGTCGCAATTTCGCTTCTGGAACAACACAGCGGTCGGTGACATCCAACCCGGGCAAACCTATTCGCTGACGCCGAACCTGCTCGGTTACGAGTGGGATTCGGACCTCGATAACGGCTTCCGCCCCGCCGGCCTCATCGCACTGTCGTCAACCACTGTCGACGTCAACACGTTGCTGCTGGACAACGGCAATACTACCGGACCCGGAACGGCCACCCACAGCCTCACCCTCTATCGCGATCCCACCAGCGGCGCACTGGTCTTCGGTGCCGGCACCGTTTACTGGTCGTGGGGCCTGGATTCGCATCATGACAACGAGACGACGCCAGCCGATCCGAACGTCCAGCAGGCAATGGTCAATCTGTTTGCCGACATGGGCATTCAGCCGCAAACGCTGATGGCAAGTCTCGCCATCGCCTCCCAGACGACAGACCACTTAGCTCCGACATCGACCATCACGTCGCCACTTGCGAGCGGATCATATAGCGCGGCCCAGCCGATGACGATCACTGGCACTGCGGTTGACAATGGTGGCGGCGACGTTGCCGTCGTCGAAGTTTCGACGGATGGCGGCGTGTCGTGGCACCGCGCAACGGGCATCGAAAATTGGACCTATAGTTGGACCCCGCTCGCCGGCGGCATCTACAACATCCTATCCCGCGCCGTCGACGACAGCGTGAATATGGAAGTTCACGGCGCTGGAACGACGATCACCGTCGCAGCGGCTCCGACAACGTCGCTGTTCGCTCCCTCCGACGTGCCGACGATCCTGACCGACAGCGACGTCAACTTCGTCAATCTCGGCGTCCGCTTCACGTCGTCCCAGGCGGGCACCATCGTCGGGCTTAGATATTATAAGGGCGTCGGCGATGGTGGCACTCACACCGGCTCGCTCTGGAGCAGCACCGGCCAATTGCTTGCCACTGCCACGTTCACCCAGGAAACAGCGAGCGGTTGGCAGACGGTGACATTCGCGAATCCGGTATCGATCGCTGCGCTAACGACCTATACTGCGAGCTATCACAGCAACGGCCATTATTCCGACACGCCCGACTACTTCACGTCAGCACACACAAATGGTCCGCTGACGGCAGCCGCGGGTAACGGCTATTATACCTACAGTGAGGATACTCTCTACCCGACACAGGCATCCGGCGGTGCCAATTACTGGATCGACGTCATCTTCAGCTCTACCAACGCTGCCAATCAGGCACCCGTCGGCACTAATGACAACGGCTTCACCGTCACGCGCGACACTGCGATGACATTCTCCGCCGCGCAGCTCCTCGCGAACGACACCGATCCGAACGGCGATATCCTGACGATCACTGGAGTCGGTTCGGCCTCAGGAGGAACCGTCAGTTTCGACAGCCAGACCAACATCATCACCTTCACGCCTTACGCAGGCTATACTGGTTCGGCCATGTTCGGTTATGCCATTTCCGACGGCCGTGGCGGCACCGGCTCGGCAATCGTCAACATGTCCGTCGCTGCGCCGTCGATCAACGCCACTCTCTTCAGCGCGTCCGACACGCCGGAGATGCTCAGCGATACCGACACGTCCCAGGTCAATCTCGGCGTCCGAGTCAGGTCGTCGTCATCGGGCTTCATCACCGGGATAAAGTACTATAAGGGCGTCAATGACTTGGGCACCCACACCGGCTCGCTCTGGAGCATCGACGGCACGCTGCTCGCCACCGCGACGTTCACCAACGAAACAGCCAGCGGCTGGCAGACGGTGACCTTCTCCAGTCCCGTCGAGATCACCGCGCAGACGACCTATGTCGCTAGCTTCCACAGCAACGGCCACTACGTGTCCACCAGCAATTACTTCACGTCTGATCACGTGAGCGGCGTATTGACGGCAACCGGCGGCGCAAATGGTGTCTATGCCTATGGCAACGACAATCTGTTCCCCACCAGCACCTATGCCTCGACGAACTACTGGGTCGACGTCATCCTGAATTCTGGGTCGACCATAGCGACGAACCATATACCTGTTGCGACGGCCGACAGCGGCTTCAATACGCCGCAGGGCACGCAGCTCACCATCGCTGCCACCAGCTTGCTGGCTAATGACACCGATGCCGATGGTGACATTCTGACGATCACTGGCGCGGGCCTTGGCGTCAACGGCACGGCGGCCTGGATCTCGAACACGAATTCGGTGACGTTTACGCCGACACCGGGCTACACCGGCCCCGCCTCCTTCACCTATGCCATCTCGGATGGCCATGGCGGCACCGCCAACGGCACGGTGAATCTCACCGTCACCGCTTCGTCCAACAATCCCCCGGTCGCAACCAACGACAACGGCTTCAGCACTGTTCAGGACGCGGTCTTGAACATCACCGCTAGCGCCCTGCTTGCGAACGACACCGACCTCGATGGCGACACGCTGACCATTGTCGGCGTCGCCGGCGGGGTTCATGGCACTGCAAGCTTTAATGCACAGACGAACACCGTGACCTTCGCCCCCGCAACCGGATATACCGGTCTTGCGTCATTCCTCTACACCATTTCCGATGGAAATGGCGGCACCGCCAGCGGCACGGTCAGCCTCAACGTCACGGCGCCTCCGAATCATGTCCCAGTGGCAAACGCTGACAACGGTCTCACGACCGTTCAGGACAGTGCCCTCGACATCCAGGCAGCCAGCCTGCTGGCCAATGATACCGATGCGGACGGCGATACGCTGACGATCACAGGCATCGTGTCCGGGAGCGCGACGAACGGGATCGCGACCTTCAATGCCACCACCAACTCGATCACCTTTGCTCCGACCACAGGATATGTTGGCCCCGCAAGCTTCAGCTACGGGGTGTCCGACGGTCATGGCGGCTCGGCGACGGCGACCGTGAACTTGAACGTTATTCTGCCCGCAGCCGGCGTCAGCCTGTTCTCCACTTCGGATACGCCCGCAAACCTGTCCGATCCGGATTCGGTTCAGGTCAATCTGGGCATGAAATTCGTGACGTCGCAGTCCGGAACGATCACGGGAATTCGATATTACAAGGGTGCCGGCGATGCCGGAGAGCATACCGGCTCGCTATGGACGAGCACCGGTACGTTACTCGCCACCGCCACCTTCAGCAACGAAACCGCCAGCGGCTGGCAAACGGTCACATTCAGCAGTCCGGTCACGGTGACGGCCGGCACCACTTATTTGGCCAGCTATCACAGCAACGGTCATTACGTTTCGACCAGCGGTTACTTCACCACTTCCCACACCGCCGGCCCTCTGACCGCGCCGGCCTCCGGAAATGGCCTCTATGCCTACGGCAACGGCAACCTGTTTCCGACCTCCACCTACGGCGCAACGAATTACTGGGTGGATGTGGTGTTCAGCGCGGCGAGCAGCGGCGCCAACCTGCCCCCTATGGCGGTCAATGACGGCGGTTTTGCCCTTGCAAAGGACACGACGCTCTCCATCAATGCCTCCGCATTGCTGGCGAACGACAGCGATCCGAACAATGACAGCCTCGCAGTTACGGGCATCAGCGACGTGGTGAACGGTTCGGCGGCTTTCGATGCGCAGACCCGCACGATCACCTTCGTTCCAACCGCGGGATATGTCGGACAGGCCGGCTTCAGCTATACGATCTCGGACGGTCAGGGCGGCGCAGCCAGCGCCGCGGTGACATTGAACGTCGTCGAGCCGACAGCCACAGTGAGTCTGTTCAGCGCCACTTCGGCGCCTAGCATGCTCTCCGTCAACGATCCCAACCCGGTCGAGCTCGGAATTAAATTCCAGGCATCGGCGAACGGAGACATCACCGGCATCCGCTTCTACAAAGGCGCGCTCAATATCGGCACTCACACGGCCGATCTTTGGACCGCCAGCGGTGCGCTGCTTGCGACAGCGACATTCACCAACGAGACCGCGAGCGGCTGGCAACAGGTGGATTTCGCAACGCCCGTGTCGATTGCGTCGGGCACCACCTACATCGCGTCATATCATACGTCCGGGAATTACTCTGCCGATCCGGGACTTTTCGCCAACTCGATCGCCAATGGACTCCTTACCGCTCCTTCGAGTTCGTCAGCCGGCGGCAACGGCGTCTATGCATACGGGACCAATTCGCTCTTCCCATCCAACACCTACAATTCCACGAGCTACGGTGTGGACGTGCTGTTCCGGCCTCAGTTGGCGGCTTAGGGCGCCCCCCGTTATGAGATATCGACCGCAGAATGGTTGGAGGTTCGCCACTAAGCGATCTCAGCAGCAAGCAGTACAGCGAGGTCCAGCAAGCGAAATGCTAAGGAGTCGGCCCAAGCGCCAGCGCGATCTTGTCGAGCACTTCTTCATCCGTGGGATCTTGATCGCAGGCCGGTCGGGACGACAACGGGGGCGGATCCGGTGCCGCGAATTCGCGCGCATCGGTCTCCGTGGACGGTGCCAAAGCGCCTCGTACGTCGGCTTCGTCGCGGTGAGAGGCTAATTCGACCGCATGGCGGTGCAGGCTGCCGAGTACCCGGCCAAGTTCGTGGATGCGCTGCGTCGTTTCGCCCTTGTGCCCGTTCAGGTACGCGTGGGATCGAACATCCGTAGCCGGATCGCCCAAGGGATCGCGAGCGTCCGTCACCGCCGTGGTCATGGCTTCCGGGGTTGGAGCCGGCGCAGACCACCGCTGCGAGAGGCTCGCGCCGGGGGTGGCCGTCTGGCTTGCAAGCGAGACCTTGCCCGACTCTAGCTCAAAAAGGCGCGACGCGAGTTCATCGGACAGCCGCTCCAGCCGGACGAGCATTGCAAGTGCGGTGAGGGCGTCGGACTGCCGCACGCGCCTCGCATAATTGGCGAGAAATGCGCGGCCCCGCGCTGTTTCCTTCACGGCGGCTTCAATTGCACCGAAGTCCTGATACTGCGCGTCAGTTGCTGTCGACATTGCCATGCCAATATGAAGTGACCACGTCCCGACGCACCAAATATGGCAATTAATCCTTAACCGAAATCTAAGCGGCGCACCGCTTCAAGGACCTCGGCAAATCAGGGCTCATCATTTAAATTCTTGAGCTTGGCGCAGATTGATATAATATTTAAATATCACCGAATTAATTTATTGGCCGATATCGGCCAGAAGCAGCCAAGTCGACAGGAAGCCGCCGTGTGGAAGCGCTCACGTGAAACGAAATCTTCCTGGAAAGCGAGCTTGCCGGAGGGTGTTCGCGTCTATGCGATCGGTGATATCCACGGGCGCGCCGATCTTCTCAGGCTTCAGCTTGCGCAGATCGAAGCCGATTCGTCGCTTTTCCAATGCGCGCGGTCGATGATCGTCTTCCTGGGTGATTATATCGACCGCGGACCAGACTCCCGAGGCACGATCGACCTGCTGCTGGCCTGTTCGCGTTTGCGAGACGTGGTGTTCCTGAAGGGGAATCACGATACGTTCATCCGGCGCTTCCTCGACGTACCTGGATTCTTGAGCGAATGGCGGTCTTTCGGCGGTCTCGAGACGCTGGTTTCATACGGGCTGAAGCCGTCTCTGAGCCTCAGCCGCGGCGACCATGAGCGGCTGTCGCAGGAACTCCTGGCTGCATTGTCGCCGCAGCACCTCTCATTTTTCGACTCGCTGCAGCTGTCCTTCACCTGTGGCGATTTCATTTTCGTCCATGCGGGAATTCGCCCGGAAATCGCATTGCGCAGGCAGACCGAAGACGACCTGCTTTGGATACGCGAAGACTTCCTGCATCACGAATCGCCGTTCGAAAAATTCGTCGTTCATGGACATACGCCCGTAAACGCGCCCGACCTTCGGTCCAATCGGGTCAACGTCGATACTGGAGCCTTCGCCACGGGGCGCTTGAGCTGCGTCGTGATCGAAGGGCCGGATATCGTGCCGCTAGTCGATATCCGCGATTGGACTGCAGGCTGCACAACCCGGGTCAAGGACGTGCAAGCAAGGCATGACGCCGGAATCGAAGCCATTTTCTCGGAGCGCCGCAGCGTGCAGGCCCGGCAAGAGTCCATGCATCAGGGAACGATGCGTCACCTCTAGTTGCGACTGAGGTCGGGCCGCAGGCCACCCCGGTCATCGTTCCTTGAGGGCGCGCTCGGCCTGTTCCTTGAGCGGTTTGATCAGATAGGCGAGCGCAGTCCGGCCGGGCGTCTGGACGAAGACGTCCACCGGCATGCCTGGCACCAGCTTGGCCTCCCCCAACCGAGCGACCTGGTCGGGTTTCAGTGAGACACGTGCATTGTAGTAGCTCGTGCCCGTGCGTTGATCCTGGGTCAGATCCGCCGAAACAAGAACGACGTCGCCTTCGATCTCCGGCGTGGTCCTCTGATTGAGAGCGGCAAAACGCAGGAAAGCCGATTGCCCGATATAGAGCTGGTCGATATCGCGGGGCGTGATTTTCACCTCGACCGCCAGCGTGTCGTTGTCGGGAACGATGAGCATGATCTGCTCGCCGGGCGAGATGACGCCACCCACCGTATGGACGGTCAGCTGGTGAACCCGGCCGTTCTGCGGCGCGCGAATGTCAATGCGATTGAGCTGATCCGCTGCCGCGGTCTTCCGTTCGGAAAGCTCTGAAATCTTGGAGCGCGTCTCGATGAGGTCCTTGCCGACTTCGGTGCGCAGATCCTGGTCGATCTGAATGGTCTGGAGCCCGATCTCCGAGATCTTGCCCTTGGCTTGGGCGATCATGCCCGACAACTGGCTGCGTTCGCCTTCAATGCGCGCGGTATCCCGCTCCAGTGAGGTCAAGCGCGTAATAGGCACCAGATTCTTCTGCCAAAGCGTACGAACGCCCTCAAGCTCCTGATAGACGAAGTTAACTTCCCTCTGCTTGGCCTCAAGCTGGCCGGTATAACCCGAAATCTCGTCCTGGAGCTGTGAGCTGCGTTCCTTGAGCTGGGCCTTCTGTCCGCTGCGCGCCAACCGCCGCAGGTCGAAAAGGCTCCGCTCCGCTGCAATCGCGCGCGCGGCCTCAGATTTTGAATCCTTTGCGCGCTCGACGAGCACACCCGGGAAGGCGATCTGGTCCGCGCCGTCGCGCTCCGCTTCCAGACGCGCCTGCCGCGCCTGCAGTTCATCGAAGTTCTTGGTGATGATCGTCGCATTCGCAAGGGTCTGCGTCTCGTCGAGGCGGACAAGGATATCGCCAGCCTTGACCCGGCCGCCTTCCTTTACGCGCAATTCGCTGACGACGCCGCCGGTTGGATGCTGGACCTTCTTCACGTTCGAATCGACCACGATCACGCCCTGCGCGACGACCGCACCCGACAGCTCGGTGGTTGAGGCCCACCCGCCGATCCCGAAGGTGACCAGTACGACCAAGGTCGCGCCGCCGACGATGTAGCGCTGGATCGAATGCAGCGCCGGATTCTCCGCATTTGTCATCCGCGATCTCCTACCACCTTCAATGGCGGTGCCGCCCGCAGTACCTTCGTCAGCACGTCATCCTTGCTTCCAAAGGACTGGACTTTCCCCTCTGCAAAAACCAGAACGTGGTCGACGCCGTCGAGCGCCTTCGGCCGATGCGCAATCACCACAACGATCCCGTTGCGACGACGCACGTTCAGGATGGCCTCAGTCAAGGCGGCTTCGCCATCGGCGTCCAGATTGGACGTCGGCTCATCTAGAACGACGAGAAACGGGTCGCCGTAGAATGCGCGCGCGAGTCCGATGCGTTGCCGCTGGCCAGCCGAGAGCGCCATCCCCCCCTCCCCGATCTTGGTGCCATATCCCTCAGGAAACGACAGGATCAGTTCATGCGCGCCCGCCGCGCGCGCCGCGGCCAGGACGGCCTTGGGATTGGCACCGGGATCGAAGCGCGCGATGTTGACGGCGATACTGCCGTCGAACAACTCCACATCCTGCGGCAGATAACCAATATGCTTGCCCAGCGCTTCCGAGGACCACTGCCCGAGGGCGGCATTGTCCAAGGTAATCTTACCGCGCATCTGCGGCCACACGCCGACAAGCGCACGCACCAGCGACGACTTGCCGGATCCGCTCGGGCCGATGATGCCTAGGCCCTCGCCCTTTCTCAGCCTGAACGAGACGTCGTGGAGGAGCACCCGGTCAGAGGCCGGCGCATTGACATAGACATGCTCCATGGCAATAGCCTCGACCGGCGCGGGCAGCAACAGCGGCTCCTCTTCCTTCGGCAGCAGCTTCAGAAGTTGTTCGAGGCGCTGTCCCGACTGCCGCGCTCCTACAAATCCTTTCCAATTTGCGATGGCTAATTCGACGGGTGCCAAAGCACGTGATGTCAGGATCGAGCCGGCGATTATGATGCCTGCCGTCGATTCCTGATTTATGACGAGATACGCACCGACCGCCAGAACGGCCGACTGCAAGATCGCCCTAAAGGCCTTGGACGTACCGCCAAGACCACTGGCGACGTCGCTCGCAGCTTCGTTGGCCGCGAGATATTTCTGATTGGCCTCACGCCAACGTGCAGCGGCCAGCCGGCGCATACCCATCGCGTGCAGGGCCTCGGCGTTGCGCCGCCCCTCGATTGCAAGCGAGTTGCGCACAACGGCGAACCGCGCCGAGGCCTTAGCGGGTTCCTGAGAGCGAATTTCGGTAAGTATCGTGATGGCGACAAGAACTACCGCGCCGACCAATGCGGTCATGCCAATCCAGAAATGGAACAGGAAACAGATTCCGAGATAAATCGGCATCCAGGGCATATCGAACAGCGCAGACGGGCCGCCGCTCGCTAGGAAGCTTCGCACTTGATCAAGATCACGGACGGGCTGCAGGCCATCGCCATCCCCTCGCGTCTTCAGTGGGAGACGAATAACGGCATCGAATATGCGGCCGCCCAACGTCTCGTCGAGGTGGCGTCCCATGCGCGCGCTAATGCGGGCGCGTATTAGATCGAGCCCGCTCTGGAAAAGATAGAGCAGGATCGCGAGCGCTAATAGCGCGATCAGAGTCGGTACGCTCCGGCTAGGCAGGACTCGGTCATAGACCTGCAGCATGAAAAAAGAGCCCGTCAGCATCAAGATGTTGCTGACGCCGCTGAATATCGTCAAAGCCCAGAAAATCTGGCGGCACGAGCTGAGAAAACCGGCGAGTTCGGATCTTGGCACGGCGTAGCCGTCACCCGGCTTGGCTTTGCCTGAAAAAAGATTCACCCGCGCCATTTCGATAACATTCAGGAAAATCTTACGCTTCGAAGGCGGCTTGGGAATTGCCCCAGTCGGAGGGATCGGCTTGTTCGGGTCAGATGGCTGCTTCGCTTTCGTCTTGTTACCTGAGCCTAACAATCGCGAAAACTCCGCGAAGCGAGGAGCCTTTTTCAATCGAAGCCGCTCCGGCGGGGGTGTCTCCCCCCGCCTTCCAAAGTTGGTCATCATGGTCCCCCTCATGACAGATCGATCCAGAGCCCCTCAGATCGATGCGTCAGCTAGTCCATCGTTACGGCGAGCACCCCAAGATCGTCAGGCGAAGTGGAAGTCCGACTTATCCAGCGCCCCGAGCTGCGTGTTCTTCAGCGTGAGCGTGTCGTGGCCCGAAGTGATGACGACATCGTGGGCATTTTGCGTGGCATGGGACAGAATATCGGCGAAGTTGTCGAACATGCTCTTGCTGAATTGGACGACGTCATGCGCCGGACCGCTCGCCTGGAAATCCTTGATAGTATCGTTTCCGAAATTCGGTGCGAACACGAATGTATCGGGATGTCCGTTGCCGATGAAAATATCGTCGCCCGACGTCCCTTTGAGCGTATTTGCGCCGTAAGTTCCGAGAACTGCATTTCCAGAAGTTGAGACCACGTGTCCCGAATTATCAAGCTCCTTAGCCGAGAAAGTATGCACGTAGCTCGGCGATACTGTTCCGGTATTGAAGTACCAGTTACCGTCTGCATTCGCCTTCACCGTGCCGATTTCCTTAGACGCGTCGAAGATTTTGATCTGGCTGTAGGCGTCAGCCGTCCCCTTCATGACGATCAGGTTGTTCGCCCCCTGATACACGTTGGTCAAGTCGATGCCTGCCGAGGATGTCGGAGGATCAATCACGGAGATCGCCTTCGTAGCCGATGCCGCGCTGGCATTGCCGGCGAGATCCGAGGCGATCGCCGCATATTTATGATCGCCGGACGACAAATGCCCCGTATCGAAGCTCCATTTGCCGTCGCTCGTGGCAGTCGCAGAACCGATCAGCTTGCCTGCATCGTAGAGCTTGACGAGGCTGTTCGCCTCGGCTGTACCCTTCAGCAGGAAGTCGTCCACCATCGTCGAGCCGCTGAGCGCCTTGCCATCCGACGAGAAGACTCCAAGCGTCGGCGCGTTAGGCGCATGAGTGTCGACCATGATTTTGGTCACCGCCGACGCCGCGCCGGTCTGGCCTGCGCCATCGGTCGCCCTGGCGGTCAGGTTATGCGAGCCGTCGCTCACAGCCCCAGTCGTGAAGCTCCACGCGCCGCTGCCGTCGGACATGACCGTGCCGAGCTTCTGCGTGCCGTCGTAGATCGTGACCTGGACGTTCCCAGCCGCGGTGCCATCCAGCTTCAGAGTATTGTCGCTGGTGATGCCATCGCCCACTTTGCCAGTATCATAGGAAAAGGACGCGATCTTGGGCGCGGATGGCGGAAGTGGGGCCGGCGCGGTGACACTAACCGTCACCGGGGCGGAGTTCGCCCCGACATTGCCGGCAATGTCGGTCGCCTTTGCCGTCAGCGTATGCTGGCCGGCGGAGAGGCTGCCGGTGGAGAAACTCCAGCCGCCATCCGTGCCGGCCGTAACGCTACCGATCTTCGTACTGCCCTCATAGATGGCGACCGTGCTCTTGGCTTCCGCCGTGCCATTCAAGTTCACCGTCGTCCCGTTAGCAACCGACGTTGACTGCGCGCTGGCGGCAGTCCTCGCGCTCGCCGATCCGACTGTGGCGATCGTCGGAGCGCCTGGAGCCTTGGTATCGACCGTAATCGTGACGGCCGAAGAAGCTGCGCTGGTCTGTCCCGAGCTGTCCGTCGCCGTCGCGGTCAACATATGTTTCGCATCTGTCAAGACCGACGTGATATAGCTCCAAGAACCACTGGAATCGGCCTTCACACTGCCCATCTGGGTGGAACCGTCGGAGATCTTCACCGTGCTGTTCGCTGCGGCGGTCCCGGTCAGCGTGATCGTATTATCGTTGGTGATGCCGTCTCCCTTGGTGCCGCTATCGTTGGAGAAGGAGGTGACCGTCGGAGCGTCCGGCTTGGGCGTCGTCGGGGTCGAAATGGTCACCGGGACCGCGGCCGAGGCGTTTCCGGTATTGCCGGCCACATCCATCGCCCTGGCAACGAAACTGTGGCTGCCCGTGGCGAGATTCCCCGTGGTGAAGGTCCAAGCACCGCTGCTACTCACCGTCGCAGTGCCGATCTGCGTGGCGCCGTCGAACACCTTCACAGTGCTGTTGGCTTCCGCATTACCAGTGAGCACTGCCACGTGGGAGGCGGCCAGCGCCGCCGCTGAAGTGGATACGGCTATCGTTGGCGCGACCGGAGCGGCTGTGTCGATCAGCACCGTACGCGTGGCTGAGGCCGGGCTTGTGCTTGTAGAGTTCGTCGCGATCGCCGAGAACTTGTGGCTGCCATCGGGCAAAGAGCCGCTGGTGAAGCTCCAGTTCCCGTTAGCGTCAGCGTTCACGGTGCCAACCAGCTTGTTTCCGTCGAGGACCTTGACGGTGCTCCCCGCAGCGGAGGTGCCCTTGAGGGTGATCTTGTCGGCATTGGTCACGCCATCGCCAGTCTTCCCGCTATCGGGCGACCACGACGAAATGTCGGGAGCCACCAGGTCTTCAACCGGCGGCGGCGTCGGAGTCCCTCCGCCCTCTACCGGGAAGGGCGAGGAGATGAGTGCGCCCGGAACGAGTTGGCCATTCACGATGGTCGCGTAGCGGACATTCTCCCATTGGGTGATATGGATGTTCGCATTGACCTCTTGAATGAGCAACGGTTCAAACATGAACGGCCCGACGAAATAGACATCCTTGAGGGCGACGGTGATGTCCTGATTGTCCGCGGCAAGGCGCAGGCCAATGGGGCCACCTTCGAACACTACGTTGTTCAGCGTGACCGAGCCACCGTAATTGTCGGCGATGAAGAGCCCAGCGTTTGCGGCCGTGTTGTGCGACGCGATCGTCGAGTTCGTGATCGTCAGGTTGCCACTACTGCCAGGGCTGTAGGCCTGGATGCCGTCGGCATGGTCCGCGCCGACGCCGGTCGTCTCGATATATGAGTTATTGATGACGATGTTGCCATCGCCACCGATGCGCACGCCTTCTCGCGAGTTGATGCGGACATGATCGAGCGTAAAAGAACCTTCGCCGAGAATCGAAGCAATGTTGCCGCTATCCGTGATGCTCTTATTAGAAACTATCCCGCCATCCTTAACAGTGATCGAAGCCGAATTGGTGACGCCACTAAACATCGCGTCATCCCAGCTCAGAGGAATTGCTGCCATTTCCAAATCTCCAGGTAGTCTCTAATTGTCCCTAGTCCGAGGCTGACTTAGACAGTCCCGAACGACGAAGTCACACATGCACCTCGATGGCGCGTTGTCAGTAATCGTCTTTGGTGGTCGGCAGAGGCTTTTTTGGGACAACATCACGGCTCACCTAAGGTCATTCAACGCAAACCCACTTGAACCCACTTAAAGACTCAGTGCAGCCTGAAATGACAAAAACAATATAATAAGGGACCGACCGCACGCCAACATGTTCAAATAATAAGAGAGATCAGATTTCGGCAACGTTAATCCGATCGCGAAAACTTCGGCCTACAGTAAGATTTTCTGCGCAAAACGCGTAAAGCCATTTAACTACATGCTACCCCAACTAAGATCTAATTTATCGCGCGCCGACGAGACAGCACCGCGAGGCCTCCCGTCTGCACTCGCGGAGCAGGTTGACGGCCGCTTCCGGGCTTTGACAACAATCGAATAAAGCGAGCGACGGTCGGAGACCGTCGATCCCCGCATCCAATCTTTTAGGGCACCGGTTGGGTCGCAGGCAACACGTCGGCGGATGCTCGGACCGTCGCAGCAGGCTGAAACATCCCATGGGCCGTCGGCATTTAATTAGTTCACCGACCACTTCCGCCGCGGATGGCGGACCGGCTCTCAGCCTCCTAATCTAGCCATATTCCTCGAATTTCACATATCCTCGATCGGCTTTGGGCAGCCGCGACTGACCAAGAGCGCTTGAGAACTACACTATAGAATAATAGCTCACCTACCAACTCAGCCTCCATTTAATTCACACCTGAAAGGGCAGCATTTCCAACCGCTTACGATTTAAAATCTCCTAGCCCAACAATTGTTGGGCACTACTAATTCGGGTCATATTCGAAGCGACCAGCAATTCACGCGGGGTTGAGCGACCGATACAATAGGCTGGAGAACTCACGTTGTTCTTTCCTGCCGCGAGCTTTTAAGCTGACCACGGTTCGCCCTTGTAACTTGAAGACCGCCAGATCTGGTAAGATCGGCGATGCGGTGGCAGGCGGGAGACCGATGACCCTGAGGGACACCAAGCCCGTAGGGGAGCAAGGGTCTTCGCCTGCCGTTCCATCGAACCCGAACAGTCGCTTGGGCCGCTCAGCGAGCCCGCTTGCGCAAGGATGGGATCGGATGGACGCAATTTATGTAGGCATCGATGTATCGAAGGATCGGCTGGACGTCGCGGTACGTCCGAGCGGCGAGAGCTTCGTGGTCAGTCGCGATGGCGCCGGGATCGAAGCCCTGATCGCGCGGCTGAAGCTGCTCTCGCCCAGGCTGGTGGCCATCGAGGCAACCGGCGGATTCGAGACGGTGGTGGCCGCGGGCCTGGCCGGCGCCGGTTTGCCGGCGGTGGTGGTCAATCCGGCGCAGGTGCGGGCGTTCGCGCAGGCGCTCGGCAGACGCGCCAAGACCGATCCGATCGATGCCCGTGTGATTGCGCACTTTGCCGAAGCCACCAAGCCGCAACTTCGACGACTGCCTGACGAGACCACACGCCTGCTGGCCGATCTGGTGGCCCGCCGGCGTCAGATCGTCGAGATGATCGCTGCCGAAAGCCAGCGCGCCCGCCGCGTCACCGCCGCTCGCCTGAAAAACAGCATCGCGCGGCTGCGCAAGGCGCTGGAGAAAGAGCTGGCCGAGCTCGACGACGACATCTCCGACCATGTGCGTGGCTCGCCGGCCTGGGCCGAGAAGGAAGACCTGCTGGCCTCGGTACCCGGCATCGGCCCGACCATCGCGCGCACACTGATTGCAGAGCTGCCGGGTTGGGGTCGCTTGATCGCCGGCAGGTCGCCGCACTGGCCGGGCTGGCGCCGTGGACCCGGCAGTCCGGAAAATGGCAGGGCAAGCGCTTCATCGGCGGCGGCCGGTCCAGCGTCCGCCGTGTCCTGTTCATGGGCGCCATGGTGGCGGCGCGCTTCAATCCGACGCTCAAGCTGTTCCGCGACAAGCTGGTCGCCGCCGGCAAGCCGAAGCTCGTTGCCATTATCGCCGTCGCCCGCAAACTGCTGACGATCCTCAACGCCATCCTCCGAGACAAAACGCCATGGCAGCTGAAAAACGTTTGACCCGGAACACAGTCGCTCCCCTGGAGCCGTATCGCGCACAGTCAATGAGGAGGATGAGATTGGAGCCCGACGCTCAGATCGCTCAGTTCGCGGGACCGATTCAGATCCGGATAGCCCTTGATCCAGTCTCGGCGCTCGCGCCAAACCGTCCCCCAAGGATCGGCCTCCGCCCTCCCCGGTCGCAGCTTTATCCGTCCGAGCAGAGCACGAAGACCTACGCCCACCAGGAGTTCAAGCAAAACCAGCTGCTGACGCCAGCCACCGAAATGGTCGCGGGCGAGCGTGGACTTGCCCTTGAAAAGCAACAGGAGCTTGCCCGCCCTGGTCGCAGATGCCTTGCCGACATCGTGGACGATACAGGCATCCGGACAGATGATCGGGCTAAAACCGGCTTGTCTGGCGCGGAAGGCAAGGTCCGCATCCTCGCCGTACATGAAGTACCGCTCATCGAAGCCACCGAGCTTGCGCCACGCATCGCTGGGCGCAAGGAGAAGGCAGCCCGTGATGATGCCCACTTCCCGCACACTATCCCGCTGCCACTCGGCCATCGCTTCCGGATCGAACCAGCGCGAATGACGGAATGCCGTGCTCAGGCCCAGGGCAAAGCAGGTCATGCTCCACACCGTCGGAAGTGCCCAGCAGGACGAAAGCTCGTTTGAACCGTCACGCTTCAGCGCCCGTCCGCCATACAGGCCGTGGCCCGGATTCGACCGTGCGAACTGCACCAAGCGCTCGAGGGCCCTGTCGAGCACCACCGTGTCAGGATTAAGCAGGAGCAGGAACTCCGCATTGGCCCGCGTGGCGGCGAGGTTCACGCCGCGCGCAAAACCCAGATTCTCCTTCGCATCGATCAGCTCGACCTCAGGGAATTCGTTGCGTATCATGTCGACCGACCGGTCGACCGAGCCATTGTCGACCACGATCACCTGCTGTCGGAGAGTGCCACGCTGCTCGTAGACGGAGTGCAGGCTCTCCCTGAGCAAGTCTTCGGTGTTGTAGGAGACGATGAGGACGGCAACCTCGGCAGCTGGCACAATCATGTGGGCGTTCCTATGGATTTTGGACGCAGCTTGACTGCTCGGGCTGGTGAACCGGCGCAAATCATGTTGGCCGGCAAGTCGCGCGTGACGACCGATCCGGCTCCCACGATGCAGCCTGTATCGATCGTGACGCCGGCCGTAATAACGGCGTTTGCCCCAATCCAGACCCCATCGCGTATAACGATATCGCGTTCGTTCTTCGGCTGAAATGCGGGCGGTGTCCCCTCCACCAGACCATAGTCCGACGCCGTGATGACTGCGTTGGGACCGATCATCACATCGTGACCGAGTGTTATCCGCCCGGTCGAATTCCCGGCCCAGAGGCAAACGCGCTCGCCGACGTGGCAACGATCTCCCAGCGCAATCCGCTCTCCATTCGCAATCGATACGTTCGGTGCGAACACCTGATCGCGGCCCATCTTGATCTTACGCTTCTCGCGCACATGCTTGTAGCCGTAAAAGTGGAGGATTCGCAGCGAATGCAGCCACACCGCCGGGTCCATCATCGACTGCACGCCGTTGCCGATCTTTCGGAGCATGCTTGGCATCAGTTCCCCTCCTTCTGTCCACGAATTGCCGGAGGCGCCGTACGGCTGGTTTCGTCCCGCTCCCAACTGCGATCGCCTCGCTTCACTTTGCGGAACGCAGCAAATGCGGCCATTTTCGCGACGAAGGCATAGACCATCAGATCCCAAACGTTGATACGCCGCTGGCGAAGCAAAACCATCAGGGAGATCCGGCGCGCCCGGCCGGGCAGCTGACCGAAGCGCTCGTGCAGCTCGCGTTGGCCGAGCAGCGTCCGCGTGCGCCGTTTGATCAGGCCCTCGACCGTGTGCGGCGGACGTACCAGAAACCGAAACGCCTTCGACGTAACCCGTTCGCGCACCTCGAACAGGTCGTGCACATATTGGTCGTCATTGGTGATGGCCGGGAATGCGCCGAGGCGCGCGTGCCCGGCGGCTGATAGTACATAGATGCCGGAGCCGACGAGATTTTCCGTGAACCAGGGCATCTCGCACCAGACCCGGTAGAACGACCGGACGATGGCCGAGGCTCCATCCAGATCAATCACGGCGCGTGGCGCCCCCACTAGCGCGCCGGTGCGTTCCATCTCGTCGATCACGGACCGGATGGCCGCGGCACTGACGGTGATGTCTGCGTCGAGGTATACGCGCGGAAATACCGTCGCCGCAGCATCGCCGGCGTTCAATGCGGCATGTTTGGAGGCTTCGAGGACTTCGACCACGATCACCCGGTCGCCATAGCTCCTCGCGATTTCGACGGTGCGGTCCGTGCAGCCATTGGCCGCAACCACGATCTCTAGATCACCCGGATTCGAGCCCGCCAGCAAGGCGTCGAGGCACCGCGCCAGAACGGTCCCTTCGTTATGAGCCGGAATCACGGCGCTGAAGGCGGGACGCGGACCGGGCAATTCACCGGCGCGATCATGCGCGGCTTGATCGCCAGCGCGGCCTGAACCCTGCGCCAAAGGAAAATCTACCAAAGGCATCTGAAAGTCTCTTCAATATTCAGCCAATCTTGTCGGTCAGTCAAAGCGATCAAACGATCGGAGAACGGCTGCTTCAGAAAGGCTTCGGCAAAGCCGTACCCAAAGCCAGCCTGCCGTCGGTGATCGTTCCCATACGCACGTTCTCCCAGAGCTCGATGATATTCTTGCGCCGGGCGACATCCCCGAAAAGGTATGGCGCATATCTAAACGGAGGAACGAAGAACACGTTCTTCAGCCGTATGATATTGTCGCCACCGGTATCGGGATGGACGCGGAGACCGTAATTAACGCCGCCGCCGATGAAGGCGACGTTTTCAAGATCGATCGTTCCCGTCCAGTTATCGGCAATGAAAAGACCCACATTGGCCGCCACGTCGTGGGTCACGATCGCAGTGTTGGACAATTTTAGCGTCCCCCGACTGCCCGGCGAATAGGCTTGGATCACATCAGCATGGTCGGCGCCCACGCCGAGTGCTTCCAGATAACAATTGTCAATCAGGAAAGAGCCGCCTCCCCCGATACGAATGCATTCCCGAGAACTGACGCGGCAGTTCCTGATGGTCGCCCCGTCGCGCGTCACGATCGACGCAATGCTGCCTGTCTGCGTGAGGCTCTTGTTGCTGACTGCGCCGCTGGGCGATAGCCGAAGCGCATTCGATGGGGCATTACCCCTGAACCGGAGATCGTCATAGCGGAGCGGAATATCGCCGGAACATCGCCGATCCGCCGGTCCGCCGCATGTCGATGGTTGCGGCCAGGCCACGCGTGGCATGACGGACAGCGCAGCGAACGATGCGATGAAATCACGCCGAAGCATAGACACCCCTCCGCGATTGGCCCAGCCGGCACAGGATTCCCCGGATGCTATCGGACGCCTGCATGGGCAAACCTCCGTGTCGGGTCGTTCTTCGATGAGCGGAAAGTGCTGCGCCCTTGTTTAGGAGAGTCGAAGATCCACATGCCGCTGCCGAGCAGGAAAATGATGAGGACATAGACAGCATCCCACACGTGCACGGTGCATAACGAGACGATCAGTCCGCAAATGGCAAAGATCAGGCCTTTGCGGCATTGGTTCGCCTCGAATGTCAGGTTCTTCACTCCGCCGAGGCCGAAACAAACAGCTAGGAAACTGCCTGCCATGAGTAGAGCACCAGGAATTCCGAAGCGCACTGCATTTACAAGCCAGAAATTGTCGATGCTGCCGCCCATCCACAATGGGCGCTCCCAATCGTCCAGGCCGTGGCCAAAAATCGGGTGGAGCATCACGGCCTCCGAACCGTAGCGCCAGATGAGCACGCGCATATAGGACGTGTCCGCGTTGAACGTCAGGTAGGTGATCAACACCTCGAACGGTGACCGGTTGGACGCAAGATTCACGGCTACAAAGCCGGTGAAGAAGATGGCAGCCAGTATTGCCCAGCGCCCTGACATTCTTGCGGTGATCTTATCCCAGACAATCAAGATGACCTGGACGACCACCGACATTATCGCCCCCGACGACAGGGACGAGAATACTGCCATGGCAACGAATGCCGAGGCCAACTTCCCTCCGAGCCGCCCGGGGGCGCCGACTGCGTAGAAACTCACCGCGAATGCGCTCGAGCACACCACGCCAAACAGAATGAAATGCTCGAAAGGCCCCTGTGCCCTGCGAAGCCCGAGACGGGATTCATCGCCAAGGACATTATATACCGGGAACATCTTGCCGAAGACATCGATCAGAATCGGCCTACCCATCACATTCTCGTAGACCGCGAATGGCAGGAGGCCGATGACCATGATCGCAAGAAACTTTGCCATATGCTGAAATGCGACGACATCCCGAATGTATTTTCGCGCGAACAGATATGCGCCGAAGGTCTCGATGACGAAAATGCCGGCGGATTGCAGCCCTTTATCGGCGCCGTGCATCATGATGAGCACCATGGCCCCCCACATTCCGGCCAGACACATCAGGACATCGGGCAGGCGCGGCTTTCCGAGGGCCCCAGACAGCCAGGCCATCAGACACGGGACGAATGTCACCACCAACACGATCCGGTAAGGCGACATCCGCGTGGGACCGATGAAGAAATAGAACGGCAAGGCCAGGGAGAAGATGAACAGCGGAACCAGGGCGGACGGCTTTTGTCTGCGCCTCGCCTGCGGCATCTGCGTTGCCATCGAGGCATGTCCGCCGGCCGACTGGAGCGATCGCCCCGCCTGTCGATATGCCGTGGCGGCAACGCGTTTCATGAAGCGTCCTCTCATTGACTAGTCTTACTGCCCCGGCGGCGATCGGAGGGGCGCCTACCGATACCTCAGGCGCATCATCAGACGATAGAGACCGAATTTCGTGCTGGCTCTCCAGGCGAGGCCTCGTCCCGAATCCGGATCGCGCAGGTGCTGGCGCATGTAGTCCGCATCCATCGTGTTAGTCAGGCACAGGCGAGAATAGAGAAACGGCTCAAAGCCGCGGTGATGCCCGAGCTGAATCGTGAAAAGATGTGTGTAGCTGGCCCTAAGGGCCGCATCCCAAACGCGCCTGGAAAAGCGTCCGTAGGGGAAGGCGAACAGCGGCACCGCCCGGCCCAGTCGATCCTCCAGCATCCGTTTCGACACCACAAGTTCTCGCTCGAGTTCGCCGTCCGAGACGGAGGTCAAGTCCACATGAGCCTTGCCGTGCGAGCCTATGACGACGCCCGCCCTGTCGAGCTCTTCGATCATCTCCCAGGTCATGCGTCCGGGCGCGCCCACGAAATCGGTGGGAACGAACGACATGAAGCCCGGAACGCGGCCGGCCTCCATGCACCCGGCATAGACATGCGTGTAGTCCGACAGGAATCCGTCATCGAAGGTGAGCAGCACGGCGTCGGCGGTGCCAGCTCCCGGATCGCCGCAACGTTCCAGGAAGGCCTGCGGCGAAATCAGCCTGCTTCCGCACAGCGCGAGATGGGCATCGAAGTCGTCGTTCGTCAAGCACCATGCATTCGATGGCGCAGCGTCGACCAGTTCATGATAATTGAGGACAATCATAGCGTCTGCATCAGGTCCGAGGCACGCTGGCCCCAGGCCTGCCAGTTCAACCGCGCCTCATAGGCGGCGCGGCACGATTGCCTGAGCTGCATCAGGCGTCGCGGATCGGCGAATACGCCCGCGATGACAGTCGCATAGTCCGCCGTAGTGCCGTTCGGCGGCAGCAGGATGCCCGTCTCCCCGTCACGAATCGCGCCGGGCACTCCGCCTGTCGCGGGCGCGATGCTGGGGACGCCGTGGGCCGCGGCCTCGCAGAATACTATGCCGTAGCAATCCGCCCGGGTCGGCAACAAAAAGAAATCCGCATCGCGATAGAGCTGGCTCAGGCGATCGCGCTGGTTGCGATCGTTCTTGTTGAGGAACGGAATGATAGTGAGGCCTTCCACGTCGCATGGCTTCGACGGCATGCATCCGCAGATAACGAGTTCGGCGTCCACACCTCCCTTCTTCAGTTCACTGAGCGTCCCGATGGCGATATCCGCGCCTTTTTCTTTCCAACTGGCGCCGATGAAGAGCAGCCGGCAAGGGCCAGCTTTGCGCTCGCCGAGCACGGCGCCGCGCTCCGGCGCATCTTCGAGGTTGGCGCCCCAGGGAATCACATGCACCTTGGAGGGATCGGCCCCATAGTCGCGCACCGCGGATTCAGCCGCCCATTGCGAGGGGTAGAACAACAGATCTGCACGAGCGATAGTGTCGCGCTCCAGTCGTTCGGCGGTGTCGCGGGCCGTGCGCGACATGTTGCGATAATTCGGATGATAGTTCTCCACCAGCCGGAAGGTCGCATCAGAGGTGTAAACGAGCGGAACGCAGTCCGGGACGTTCCAGGCAAAGGTCGAGCCGGCTGGCGCGAAGACGATATCTGGCGATGCCGCGCGGATCTTGTATGAGGCATCCGCAGCGTATTGCGCGACCACGGGTCTGGCATGGACGGGAGACAGACCCTTCCATCCGAAGGCCTGGCGGAACCGGGAATAGGTCTTGTAGGCCGGCAGTATCGGAGCATTCAGGGGGCCGATATAGACGATATCATTGCCCTCGCGCGCGAGCGCTTTCGACATGTGGAACGGCGTGCCAGACCAGAACCGCACGTCGCTTGCGTCGCCGATCGTCGCGAATGCGATCCGGCGCGTCGGGCCTATGCCGGAAAGTCTCTTCTTGCTCATACATTCTCTTCCAGATGGTCGAACCGGCGGATGAACGACGAGACGTTATCAGGCGTGCCCTCCCCCCGTGCGCACACGGAGGCCCCCGCTTTCGTGGCGACGCTGATGAAATTAGGCGACATCAAGAGCTGGGCGAATCCCCCGCGGCCCCGCATGAATCGGACGTGCCTGTGCGGCAGCCCGATTGTGCGGTCCACGGTCAACCGGGAACGCCCACACCAATCTTCGACCTTCCCGGCGCCGGTGATATGGACGCCGGACCGGGCGAAGCTGCCGAGGCCGCGATAGCGATGGAAATACCGGATCCGTCGCCACATTTCCGGGACGGACCGCATGTTCGGCGACTGGATGATCATCACCGACGTGTCGTGCATCGTGCCGCGAAACAGGGACAGGACCTCCACAGGGTCGGGGACGAGATGGAGCATGTTCAGGAACAGGACGCAGTCGAATGTCCGGTCGCGGAGCTTCTCCGCCGCGGCCCGGAAGTCGCCGTGCACCATCTCTATGCCCTTCGATGCCGCCCCTCCGCAGATGACGGGATCGAGCGGCACGGCCACCACGTGCAGCTCCTGCTCGGCCAGCGCGCATTCCAGCGCGCCGGAACCGCAACCGACCGAAAGCACCGACCGCACCCCCGGCGGGATGGCTAACAGCACATCCTGATTGATACGCTCGTAATATTCCTTGGAAAACATCCGGCGCCACAGCTTGGTCTCGGGGGCCAGCAGCGGCACTGGTGCGGCAGGATCCTCGGCCAGTTTCAGCATGGTGCGGACCTGGGCGCGCATCTGCGCCTCCAGTACGCCGAATTTGCCTGCATATTTGTTGGATAGATGGTGCACCGTGAAGTCGTCGAAATGCGAGATCGGAATGAGCTTCGTGAGGCCGCACTGGATGTAAGGATCGGTCGCAGCCGTGCAGAGGAGATCGTGCTTCCACTGATAGGGCTCGACCAGGAAGCCCCCCGACCCGATGGCCTTCCTGAGTTGGCTTTGCGTCAGCACATAGCAGGCCGCATGCTCGTTGGTGAAATTGGCAAGCACGTACTGAGACCGGGATCGCAACGATCCCGCATGCCAGTGAAATTCGTCGTGCATGTCGGGGTAACTGATGGCGCCATCCGCATTCTTCTCCATGCGGACGAAGCCGGCGACCTCGTCTTCCTTCAGGACCTTCGTAACCTCCAGAAAGGCATGAAGGTGATTTTCCGTGATGAGGATATCGTCCTCGGAATAGACGAAAAGGTCGTATCGGTCGGCGCGCTCCGCAAACAGCGATTTGTGAGCGAACGGCAGCGACCAAGGGTCCTTACTGGGAAGACCGACCCGACATTCGACCCCCGGCGCCGGCCGTTTGTCGATATTGGACAGGATGACAATATCGACGTCGAATGCCATCGACCGGTATTCGCGGATCAACCGCTCGAGATGGCAGTTGTTGGACGTGCCGTAGCTGGCCAGGGCCACGAGAACTCTGAGCTGCCTGCCCTCGGTGGAGGCCTTGGATGCCGGCGATGTCGAAAGCTGAAACGGCGCACCCATCGTTGGAATCATCCTTGCTTGCGGAAATTGCCCGTCGATCCGACGCGGCCTTGTCTGCACTTCCAAGATTATCTACATTTAATTTACAATCAAAATAACTAATTTTACCATGGAAATCGACCCAAATTTAAATATTATTAATTGTCATCAACTGGCTGCGCCGGATACGGCGACTCTCCGCCTATCGATGGCTCCAGCCGATCACCAGCCAGCCAGATGCAATTCCGGGCCCAAGAGCAAAATGCCGTGAAGTGCTTCATTGCCCCTGATCCCTGTTGCGGCAGGCGCGCGTTTCTGGATCCCCCGCCGGTCATGCCGAAATGCGCAAAGGCATGAAGGGTTTAGCCTCGCGGGTTCAGGACGGCCTAGGGCGCGATCCCTTTGCCGGCGACGTGATCGTGTTCCGCGGTCGCGCCCGCACGCTGATCAAGGCGCTCCGGCAGGAGAGGATCGGCCTGTCGCTTTACGCCAAACGGCTCGACCGGGGCCGCATCATCTGGCCGTCATCGGTCGACGGCGCGGTAGCGCTGACCCGGCGCAGATGGGCTATTTGCTGGAGGCGATGGACTGGCGCAATCCGCAACACGACTGCAGCCGCACAAGGCCGGATAGCTCCAAGAAACCGGTGAATTTACAAAACACCCGCTCCAAATCGCAGCTTTTATAATTCCATCAGGGCATGGGAGATGAGCCTGACAAGCTTCCGGAAGACATCGCGGCGCTGCACGCAGCGTTGCTTGCGACGCGCACCAAACTCGCCATCGTCCGCGCCCAGCCGCTCGACGATCAGGCGCTGATCGCTCATCTGAAGCTGCAGATCGAAAAACTGAACCGCGATCGCTATGGGCCTCGCTCGGAGCACACCGCGCGCCTGCTCAGCTTGAACTGACGCTGGAGGAACTCGAGGCCAAGGCGACCGAGATCGGGCTGGCGGCGGAAATGGGCGCGGCCAAGGTCCCACCCGCGACCACCACCGTGGCGTCGGTCTCCCGCCAGCGGCCGTCCCACAAGCCGTTCCCGGAGCATCTGCCGCGCAAGCGCGTGATTATACCGGGGCCGGTGTTGTGCGTCTGCTGCGGCGGTGCGCGGCTGTCGAAACTCGGCGAAGACATCGCCGAGACCCTCGAAGTGGTCCCGAAATCCTGGAAGGTGATTCAGCATGTCTGGGAAAAGTTCAGTTGCCGGGACTGCGAGAAGATTAGCCAGGCCCTGGCGCCGTTCCACGTCATCGCCCGCGGTTGGGCGGGCCCGAGCCTGCGGCGATGGTGCTGTTCGAGAAGTTCGGCCAGCACCAGCTGCTGAACCGACAGGCGGAGCGCTATGCCAGGGAAGGCGTGCCGATCAGCCGGTCGACCCTGGCCGATCAGGTCGGCAGCTGCACCGTTCCAACGGCTCGACGACCTGTTGCCGGAATTGGCGCGACCGACGCCCGCAAGTCGACCAGGCAGCCAAAGTGACCGATACGCGATCCTGCCGGAGGCTTTCGATGAAAGTTCAGGGACAGGTCAGCCCCAGCCGAGGAAGTCTAACGGAGAACTCTAGCCAAAAGCGGTCCAATTTCTTCGGGCACAGAACCAAGCAACGAGCGCCGCACTACTCAGGAGCGCGCCGCGAATTGTCTCGAATGTTCTGACGACGGACAGGCGCCCCAGTTCACACGCGCAGCAGGGACCCGGCGTACTTCCCGAATGATCGTAACGAAAGATCGATTTTCATCGCATGAAAATAACACCTACGGGCTTCCTTCATCTTCCCCATGCCACGCAATAGATTTCCCCGTGCCCTGATTTTCCCGCTCAATTTTCTGTTCAGCGACCTAACTTCCGATGGGTTTAGATTTAACGTCCGGAACCCTTCGTAGACCCCGATTTCGGTCTCAACCGCCTTAAGCGGGTCGGCAGACAGAGCCTTTGACAGGTGATCCGTCGTTTCGGACCTCCGAAACTGGTAGACTAACTCCTCGTTGACGATTCCCAAGCTTCCCTGGAGCGATACCCGGGCGATGAAATCGAGATCTTCCGACAATCGCAGGCGCTCGTTAAATCGGACAGCCGCCGCTTCGACAGCTCGGAGCAAGAAAATGATGGACCCGATCTGAAATCCCCAGTGATCCAGCACGAATGTGAACGGGTACTCAACCTTACCCACGCCCGTGTCCATAATGCCATTCATGCTGAAGTAGCTGTCATAGCTACCATCTTCGCGGATGAACCGGCAATTGGTCATCTGCATTGCCATCTGGCTATCGCTGACGTTCTCGATTTGTCGTTTCAAATACGATGGATGCCATTCATCATCAGAGTCCAAGAACGCCAGCCATGTCCCTTTCGCTACAGCCATGCCAGCGTTTCGTGCAGAGCTAACGCCGCCATTCTCTTGATAAAGATATCTGATCTTGTCGCCGTATGGGGCTAAAACGCTCGTGGTATTATCAGTGGACCCGTCGTCCACGACTATAATTTCAATGTTCTCATACACCTGCGCACAAGCGCTCTCGATCGCCCTTACGACAATTCCAGCCCGATTGTAGGTCGGAATGACAACAGAAACCAGCGGCTTATTCATCACGCGGACTTCTTCTGCCGGTACTCGTCATACATGCCAACAGTCCTGGCCTTGCCGCTCAGACGTTCCCGCAGTCGTCGCAGCAGGTTTGGGCGGAAGCAAAAGAGCAAGATGCGATAGAGAAACTTGAATGTACCCATTGGCAATGTCGGGCTGACACGATTGAAGAAAATCGACAGAACCGATGCTGGAACGATGGGGTGTTTCCGTTGACCCAGCACCGTCAGGAGCCTGGAATCTATCCGTGGGGCAAGCCCAATCGAAAGGGCGTCAAGCAATGACGTTTCGCACGCGAGATCGTAGTCGTAATTGACTCTAGCGACCAGCCGCGACCAGTGTTCATGGATCTGTTTCGGCGTCCTTTCGGGACTGTCAAAATGTGAAAGCGTATGTTGACGGTTGCGCACTTTTTCCAGTGCGAAGTTCAGGTGCTTCAACCAGCCCGCCCCAGTGTGGTGCTCTGCGATGGCAATCTGAACAGCTTCGCCACTTCTCGCCCTTTGAGTTTCGCTCGAAATAAGCGCGGTGAGCAACATTTTATAGCTCTCTAGGTCATCGGCAGCCGACAACGTATCAAGGCCCACTCCGTCGGAGGCGTAGGGCGGAGGACACTCCTTTGGAGGCAACATCAACGGAAGACCTTGGAGACCAGCTTCAAGCAGGGCGGTTGTTGTCCCAAATGGAAAGCCTTCGACATAGATGTCGGAGGCCCGATGCAGGACGGCGATCTTTTGGTGATCGACCACCCCGTACATTCTTATCCTGCCATCAACGCGCTCTGATGCGGCTTCCCAGTTCGCATCGCCATTGAACCCCGCCACCAATAGAAATGCATTTGGATTGGCCGCTAAAATCCCTTCCATCGTCGTCAAAAAATCGGCACCACCATTCGAAATGTACTTAAAGGACGCGCCTATCGTCAAAAGGCAGACGGCGTCCTCGGGAACGCCAAGACTAGTCCGGCAATTGCTCCTGCCGGCATTGGGGACTTCGGCGATCAGCGGGATAGGTAGTGTGGAAAAATTGGCTATCCGTCGATACGTGACGGCCCAATCGTTCTCGGCGACCGATCCGCGCAGATTCAAAACTAAGTCGGCGATGGACACTCCCACCCAAAACAAGTGGGCCGTGTAATTAACCAGCAAAACAGGCGAGCCGCCGTTCAGGCCAAAGGCAATCGTGTAAACGATGTCCGTCGGGTTTGCGTGAAGCACAACGAACCCCGCCGCCAATCCGGCTATTGAGCGTATCCAAGCCGCTCGCTCAAGGACATCGAAGCGCCTGTCTGCAACAAACAACTTGCCGCCAGAGTCCTGCACCAGTCTCTCTATTTCATCCGGTATGCTATTGGTATCGTCCAACACCGCCAGGCAATGAACACTGTCTCGGTCTAGCGCCATCCACCGCTTCACCATTGCTGATATGCCGCCTGCAGGCAGGCATTCACTCATGACGTGGAGACAAACATTCCTGTCCTGACCATGCAGCACGTTGTCAGACACCGGCATGTCAGCTGGACGGATCGAGCCCGCCAACCGCCGCAAGCCGTTTTCTAGTCGCGGAGATGACAGGCACCTATTCTGTCTTGCCAAAATGTTGGCTGCAATCTGATAGTGCTTAGCGGCGCTGAGGAAATCGGACCCTAGATATCGGTCTTCGCCACATTGCATATGCCAATTGGCGATTGCATCGAGGAAATCAAGCGAATCTTGCAGATTGTCGTCGCGTTCCTTCATCCTAGGTTCCATCATCATTGAAGCGGCGCTAGATCGGTCGACGGCGTTCGTCTCCGGGCTTTGGTCGAACTCAACTTGGCCAAGGCTGTCGCAATCGGATGCTCGTTAACCTACTGGCAATTCCACCACCTTGGCCTTGCCAACAGCATCCTCGATGGCCCTCTCAGTCAAGTTTTTCTCCACACCAGCACTCCTACAAACCATGGATCGAAGTCGGCCGAACTCCCGGCCCGCATCGACCTCGCCCGTTCGGCCGATCAGCACAGGCAGAGACCGTCCGCCGTCATGCCCATGTTACAGATTCGAGAGCCTGATCCGAGCTTGGCTGAGTGGTATCAGCAGCTGAGTCCTGACGGTTTCCTGACTCGTTAGTTGTGCGGCGTGCTTGCGGACCGAGGGAAATCGCCGATATAGACCGACACCACTCCGGCGCAGTATGCCCGCGCAGGATAGGCTTTGCCAAGCGATTTGACCGATGCCGAAAGGGCGCTGATCGGGCCGTTCTTGCGACCACCGTTGCAGCGACCCGCCCGCGCAGATGGCCGATCCGGCGGGTCGGCAAGGCGATACTGTATCTCGTGAGCATCGGCGAATCCTGACGAGGTCTGGTGTGCCGACATTACCTGGAGCGTGTGGGGTGCGGTTCTCTGGCCGGTCGCAGAAATGGTCTGGCATAGCTGCAGGGTTCTCCCCTGCGCCTCTCCGGCTCCATGGAGGTCGACTTTGCATCGAGGCGCAGGAGGCGACCTCGCGCCGGCTCCGACGGCCGCCCATCTTCTACATCGATCAGGAATTCAATTCACAGCTCGCGCTTGGCGGAGGTGCTACTGGAATCTGGCATCGAAATCTCCATGGATAGTCCTGGACGGTGGGTGGACAACACCTTTATCGAACACCTCTGGCGCTCCTTCAGTTATCAGTGTATCTATCTCATTCTTCGAGACCCCTCCTAGGTACGGGCTAGTGTCGGCAGGTGGATCACCTACTAGAACCGCGAGCGGCAACACTTGGCTCTCGGCGGCAAGACCCGAGGAGGTCCAATGCCCTTCGACGGCGCCAGCATCGCGGGCGTAGCTCGAACCAGGACCTAGCTAGCAACATGGCCACACTGTTCACCAAAGTGCGACTACCTCGAATAGAACGCAAGGATGCTTTCCAAATCCCTTTTCCGGAATGCTTCTCGGATCTCCCAAGCGATGTCATTGCGCGACATGGCGAAGGCCGCGGTGGCATCGAATGCCGTGGAGCCGGCCCCGTATGGGTATGATCGCGGCAAACTCGTCGAAAGAGAAATCGCTATGCTGCGCGATATTGCACGCTCACTCGTCCCTGATGTTGAAGCCGTTCCGGGATCGGCGGGTCTCAAGCGCCGCATTCAGATGCGTACAAAGTGGTCGCGGCGACATCCACCTTATGTTGCCACACTATTCCTTCGTCGCCACCGGTTCCGCTCGCTCGTTGAGAGCAGCGCCATACCGGCGGGGGATGTTAGTTCCTGCCATATTATGGTGAAACCACACGAAGTACGCGAGGTACGCGAAGCGATACCCTTCGGTATTGCTGACGGCGAACTTGCTCGGACATGACGTGTCAGGCCCTCCCGTGACTTCCTCCAGGCTTGAAGCGCTCAGGTCCACCTCGATCATCGGTGGCGCGACGGCGATCACGCTGATGGTCCGGATGGTACGCACGAAGGTGCTCGCCGTCCTGCTCGGCCCGGCCGGCATCGGTCTCGAGGCCGTCTTTGATTCGGTGTTAACCTTGGTCCGCACCCTGTTCGATCTGGGTATCAGCACGGCGGGAGTACGCCAGATTGCCGCCGCATCGGCATCGGGAGACCCGCGCCGGGTCGCGATCACCGTCCTCACGCTGCGCCGGGTCTGCCTCGTTCTCGGCATCCTAGGCGCGGCCGCGCTGTTTCTCGCGCGCGAGCCCGTCAGCAGCGCCGCGTTCGGCGACGCCAGCCGTGCGGGCGCCATCGGCTGGCTGGCCGTCATCCTGCTGTTGGGCGCCGTCGCCGGGGGACAGGCCGCCTTGCTCCAGGGCATGCGCCGCATCGGCGACCTGGCGCGGATGAACATCATCGGTACGGTGGCCGGAGCGATACTGAGCATTCCTATCGTTCTCGTCTGGGGTCAGGACGGCATTCCCGCCTACATGATACTCGGAGCGGCCGTGGGCCTCGTTGTAAGCTGGTACTATGTCCGGCGGATCGAGGTAGAGCCGGTCGACCTCCCACTCTCCGCTGTCGTCAGGGAAGCACGCGGCCTCGTCACGCTCGGCTTCGCCTTCATGGTCTCGGCACTCATCGCGGCCGGCACGACCTTCCTGCTGCGGGCCATTGTCATTCATGAGTACGGTGTAGAAGGAGCGGGTCAGTTCCAAGCGGCCAGCGCACTATCCCTCGTCTACATCGGTTTCATCCTGCAGGCGATGGGAACGGACTTCTACCCTCGCCTGACCGCCGTCGCGGAGGAGGATGAGAGGTGCAACCGCATCGTAAATGAGCAGGCCGAAATATCCCTACTTCTGGCCCTGCCAGGCATCCTCGCCACCCTTGCGCTTGCGCCATGGGTGATCCGGATCTTCTACTCCAAGAGCTTCACCGTCTCAGCCGATATCCTCGCTTGGCAGATGGGGGGAATGCTGCTGCGGATCGTATCCTGGCCGTTGGGCTTCATGGTCGTAGCCAAGGGGCGCGGGGGCGTCTTCGTCACAACCGACTTAGCGGCCTTCTCCGTCTATCTGGCGTTGGCCTGGGTGGGGCTGGGATGGTTCGGCCTTCCGGGCGCGGGCATGGCCTTCTTGGGCATGTACGCTTTCCATGCGGTGATGATGTACGCGGTTGTCAGAAGGCTGAGCGGGTTTCGATGGACGCCGCAGTACTTGCGCTACGCGGCGATCGGCCTCGCGGCCGGCCTCCTCGTGCTTTGGATGCGCCTGCGCTGGTCCGAACCTTGGGCGACGCTGGTTCCATGCCTCTTCGCTGCCGTCGCCGCCCTCCACTCCCTGCGCAGCCTGACTAGGATAGTAGGTAATGATCGCGTCCAGCGCCTGTTCAGCAGGCTGCGCCTTTCCTGGGTCTTGCAGAAGTTTCGGAAATCCGACGGGGGAGTTTCAGTCGGCGTTGAATCGAGCCCTGGGTCGACGTGCAAAAGGGACCCGCTCGTCTGAGCTCGGATAGGAACCCGTCCCGCGGCAGCGGTTCGGGTGGCGGAGCCGAGCCGGCAATTCTCCCGGACGGATCATCTGATTTTCCTGATCGCGATAACGCGGCCATAGATGGCGATCACCGATCCTACGACGCGCCACGTCTCAAGGACAGATCGAGGATGGTCGCGTGATCTTTCGATGCCGATTGACAATGGTTGTGTCGTTGGTTCGAGGACTGGTCCCCTTCTGCGACAGGCCGCACCTGCGCTCTTCGCGCAGTCGGTTGCAATCCCAGGATGGAGCTGACGGTGGAGTGATGAGCAATCGACGAGGCTCGCCGTGGCGCCTACGGGACTACCCGAGACGCCGCCCCATCCCCGATCGATCGTTGCGAAGTAATCAGGATCGAACCATTCTCCGAGCGGCACGATGCGAGCCGGAAGAAACAGGTAAGGGGCATTGAGCTCGAATAGCAGGTAGCCAAGGTCTCCATCGCGCAGCTGCTGCCGGAAGCCGTTCGCGTCGCAGGCGGCGTAGACGGCCGTCGGTTGCGCCGCAAATATCCAAATGGGCTGGAACGGCGGCGGACGACGACCGGAAGTCCCGCAACGTCAACGGCGGAGGTCGAATCGAAACAAGACTGACAATGCCACCCGCCAAAAGAACGAGCGACAGCTCTAGTAGCAGCCTTCAAGCTAGCTCCTTCCGCAGCGCATCGGCGACGCGGGTTTGATCGTCCTCTGTCATCTGCACGTAGATCGGCAGCAGGATCGCATGGTCCTGGGCGAATTCGGACTGGCGCAGGCTGTGCCGGCGCTCCTCATTGGCATATGGCGCCTCTCGGTGAGAGCACATGATGCCGCGGCGGGTGGCGATGCCCTGGTCGAGCAGGTTCTGCATCACCGTCTTCTGGTCCACGCGCTCCGGCAGGCCCACGCAATAGCTCTGCCAGTTCGATCGCACCCATTCCGGCTCGAACGGCAAGATCAGCCCGTCGACCTCGCCGAGCAGCTCGGCGTAGCGGCTCGCAATCGCCCGCCGTCGCGCGACGATCTCCGGCAGGCGCAGCAATTGCTTTCGGCCGATCGCAGCCTGGATATCTGTCATGCGATAGTTAAAACCAACGCAATCGTAGCTCTCGAAGATCACTTGCGCGGAGCCGTGCCTGACCGTATCGGGCACGTTCATGCCGTGCTGGCGCCACAGGCGGAGCTTGCGGTCGATCTCCGGATCCGCCGTGGTGAGCATTCCGCCCTCGCCCGTGGTGACGACCTTCCGCGGGTGGAAGGAGAAGCACGCGACCGCTCCGCGCGGCTTGCCTACATATTCCCATGCGCCGTCCATTTTGATCTGGCTGCCGATCGCACAGGCCGCATCCTCGATGACTGGGATTCCGTTACTGTCAGCGACGGCGAGTAGCCTCTCCAGGTCGCAGGGCATGCCCATCTGGTGGACCGTCAGGATCGCCCGCGTGCGGTCCGTGATCGCTTCGGCGACGCAATTCGGATCAAGATTGAAGGTCGACGGATCGATGTCGACGAAAATAGGCGTTGCCCCGCAATAGCGGACGCTGTTGGCAGTGGCGATGAAAGAGTGACTCGGCGTGATGACTTCGTCGCCCGGTCCGACGCCCACGGCAAGAAGCGCCAGATGCAGCGCGGTGGTGCAGTTGGATACGGCACAGGCATGCCCTGCCCCCGTCAGCACCGCAAATTCGCGTTCGAACGCACTGACTTGCGCGCCCTGCGACAACCAGCCCGACAACACAGCCTCGCGCGCCGCCTCGGCCTCTGCCGCATCCAGGAATGGCTTCGCGATCGGGATCGTGGACCGGGCAGCGGAAGGCACGTGACGCCGACCCATCGTCCTGTTGTCGGCATCCGAGAGCGGCAGTGCATCATTCATGGTCGGCTCTTTCCGTGGGATCTGTCGGCGGACCGCGAGGCAGAGCGCAGGCCCAATCGAATTCGCAATTAAATGATCAGATATTTAATCCGGCGTCCACGCTATTCAGCATAGCTCTTTCCGCCGGGGTTAAAACTGAGCTTCTCGGCGCTGGCCCGGCTGGTCGCGATGAAGGAGCGAATGGCCGAGATGAGATGTGGCGAGGCCGGCGACGTCAGCCGCTCGGTCTCGTTCAGCCCCTGCAGCCGGTCCAGCGTGTCGATCAGCTCCTGCTCGGTATAGGCCACCGTGATTGAGCCCTGCTCCGCGAAGCGCTTGGCGGTCGCGAGCTGGTGGTCGTTGCGGTGCTCGCCAAGGCTGGCGCGCCGGGGCATCACGATAATCCGCTTGCCTAGCTCGAGCGCGGTGATGATCGAACCCATTCCCGCATGAGAGATCACCAGGCTCGCCGCCTCCACGCGCTCGCGGAACTCGGTGGCGTCGACGAACCGCTCCGTACGGATATGCTCGGGACGATAATCCGATGGGCCCGTCTGCGCGAAGACGTCGGTCCTGCCGTTGGCGCCCGCCCATCCGTCGATGGTGCGGATCAAGCGATCAAACTGTCCCTGCGTTCCGACTGTCGCAAAAATCATAGTACCGATCCCGTGTAATGCGGTCCATTGGGGCGCGCCAGGTGGGGCCATTGGGTCAACCAGAGATCGGCGCAAGGGCCGATGCGGTCACCTGACATCGAAAGCTTCTCGGCATTGGCGATGCTGTCGAGCCAGATTGTGCGTGCACCCAACAGCCGGCCGAAACGCAGCGCGAGATATCCCGGCGCCGCCCCCGTCGAGATGACGACATCAGGCCTGACAGTCCAGACGATCCAAGCTAGCCGGCGCGCGGCCGTCAGCAGGCTGAACTTGGTCCAGCGATTGGCATCGTTGACCAAGCAGAATTTGTGGCCGGGCACCTGCGCACGATACGATTCGTGGACCGTGACGAACGTCACGTCGCAGTCCTCAAATGCATGCTTGATGCGCATCATCTGCACCCAGTGGCCGCCGCCCGACGAGACGGCAAGCACCTTGGGAGCAATACCGCTTGAATGCGGCACTCTGAGTTCCGGCACCGTATTCCCTCGAAGCATCGGATTTCGAAGCATCGACTGGCCTCCTCAACGGCTGCGCGCTTCGCACCACCCCGCCAGGTGGACGGGACGGAGTATAAAATGCCGTGCGTCGCGCAACTCAATTTAATGCACTTTAAATGAAAATTGTTTAAAGGCAATATTTTTTATTTAATGTTAGATTAAAGTCGCTTTTCCGGTAAATCGACTTTGCCGCAGCTCGCATGCACGCGCTCACGGAATGCCCGCGTGTCGGGGGGAATGCGCCAGCGCTGCCCTGATAGGGCGAGTGGCGATGGCTCGGCACGCGCGACCATTGCAGGCGGCAACCGATTAGATGGGCTCTTCTGATTAGATAGGCTCTGCAAGAAGAGGGGACGACAGCCTGCACGCGCCGAGAAGCACGCTGCCCATTCGATATAGGCATCGCCGACGCCATCGGTCAGCGCGATCGCTATGCGTCGGCACAGCGCGCACGATGCACTTGTCCGCATTGCGATTCCGCCCGATGCGTGTGGGACTCTGCGACGCCGGATTACGACGCTGCCGCCACCTGTTCGCGCGCAGCGGTAAGCCCTTCGCGCTCCACGCGCCACCAGTCCACGAGTTCGGCGAGGCCTTTGTCGAGCTGAACTGTCGAACGGAAGCCGAGCAGACGCTCCGCTTTTTCCGTCGAGGCCAAGCGCCGCGGCACGGGATTGATTGAACGCTCCGGCGCGAATTCCGGCTTCATACCGGGATGCCCCATGACGGAAGCCAGCGTCGTTGCGAGCTGCTCAAGGCTGGTCTCGATGCCGCTGGCGACGTTGAAGACCTCATCGGTGGCCCTCGACTTCGCGGCCAGGATATTCGCACGAGCGACATCCGTGACATGCACGAAATCCATCGTCTGCTGGCCATCACCGAAGATGATCGGCGGCAGCCCTGCGTCGAGCCGCTCCATCCAGCGGATCAGCACCTCGGTGTAGCGGCCATGGATGTCCATGCGATCGCCATAGACATTGAAATAGCGAAAAGCGACATAGTCGAGTCCGTACATGTCGTTAAAGGAGCGCAGTAGTCCTTCATTGAATGCCTTCGCGGCGCCGTACAGGGTGCGGTTATCATAAGAGTTCTGACTTTCCTTGGTCGGAAACTCATCAGCCATGCCGTAAACCGATGCGGTGGATGCCGCGATGACCTTTTCGACATCGTGCTTGACGCATAGTTCGAGCAGGTCGAACGTCGAATCCACCATGACCTCCTTGGCGAGGCGCGGCTCGGCGGCGCAATGAGTGATGCGCAGCGCGGCTTGATGAAAGACGATGTCGGCAGCCTTGACCAGGGCGCCCAGCTGCATACGGTCGCGAATGTCGCCCTGCACCAAGCGAACTGGTCCGCGAGAGAACGATCGTTGAAGATTCTCCGGGCGCCCCCTGATCATGTTGTCGACGGCGACGATCTCCATGCACCCCTCGTCGCACAACATATCGACGATATGGGATCCGATGAAGCCAGCGCCGCCGGTGACCAGAACTCGTTTACCCTTCAGATCAGCCAAGACGCTCTCCTCTTATTTATTGGCCTCGCCGAGCCCGGCGTGCTTCATGAGTTGCTCCGCGTCGCCTAAACCTATGCGGCTTCGACGAAATGGACCCTTTCGAGTTGGGAAACGACTTCCGCCACCTGCTCCGGCTGCAATTCCGAATAGATCGGTAGCGAGAGAAATTGATCGGCCAATCGCTCGGTGACAGGAAGATCGCCGGCGCGATACCCGAGATTGGCGTAGGCCCTCTGCAGATGGACCGGAACAGGATAGTGAATTCCGACTCCGACGCCGGCTTCCTGCAGCGCGCTCAACGCCTCGTCGCGGCGTGGGAGACAGAGCGCATAGACGTGATAGACATGCCGACTGAGCCTGGGCGGCTGCGGCCGCGCGAGCGAAAGCTCCGCAAGCCGCCGGTCGTACTCGGCCGCCACCGAGCGTCGTCCTTCGGTCCAAGCCTCGATATAGTTCATCTTCACGTTCAGCACCGCGCCTTGAACGCCGTCCATACGATAATTATAACCGGCGACGACGTGATTGTACTTGGCTTCCTGTCCCCAGTCGCGTAGCAGCGCGACCTGCCGTGCAAGGTCGGGCCGGTTGGTGACGACTGCCCCGCCCTCGCCGTAGGCGCCGAGATTCTTGCCCGGATAGAAACTGAAGCAACCAAGATCGCCGATCGATCCTGCGCGTCGCCCCTTGTATTCTGCTCCGTGGGCCTGAGCGGCATCCTCGATCACGACCAATCCATGGCGGCGTGCGATATCCATGATCGGGTCCATGTCTGCCATCAGGCCATGAAGATGAACCGGCAGAATTGCCTTTGTCCGCGGTGTGATCGCAGCCTCGATCGCGGCCGGGTCCATCGTCCAGGTGACCGGATCGACGTCGACAAAGACGGGCTTTGCGCCGGTGTAAAGCACGGCAGCAGTGGTCGCGACAAAGGTCATCGAGACGGTGACGACCTCATCGCCCGGTCCGATACCGGCTGCGAGCAGAGCCAGATGCAGCGCGGAGGTCCCGCTATTGACCGAAAGGCAGTGACCGACGCTACAGTAATCGGCAAACCGCTTCTCAAAGGCAGTCACCTCCGGCCCAAGCACAAACTGCGTGCTCTCGATGGCACGCAGGACCGCGGCATCGACTTCAGACTTGATCTGGCGATACTGAGCTTTTAAATCCAAAAATGGCACCAATGTTCTGATCCCTACCCAAGGGGCGCCGGTCGAGCGGCCCGATTAATTTCATTAAAAGATAGTATCTAGATTAAATCAATATACAGATTAAAATTAAAGCGCAGTTTTTGGTTTGAATTCCCGCGCCTGTAGACAGGCGCGGGCCTATGCGGTCAAGTCCACAGCCGTCATGACGCGTTCCGCCGCGGTCGCCGGCAGGATGCGTGCTGGCACACCCGCAACGACGGCACCCGCGGGCACATCCTTCGTCACGACGGCGCCGGCGCCCACGATAGCCCCGGCGCCAATGCTGATGCCGCACAGGATGGTCGCATTGGATCCGATCGAGGCGCCCTTGCCGACGCGGGTTGGCTCGACCGTCCAGTCGGCGGGGCCCTGGGGCCGACCGTCCGCTGTCACCGCCCGCGGATATCTGTCGTTGGTGAACATGACGCCGTGCCCGATGAACACTTCGTCCTCGACGGCCACACCTTCGCAGATGAAGCTGTGCGATGAAATCTTGCAGCGGGCGCCGATGCGCGCACCGCCCTGGATTTCGACGAACGTCCCGAGCTTCGTCTCGTCGCCGATCGAGCAGCCATAGAGGTTGACCAGATCAGGATGAAAAATCCGCACGTCGCGGCCAAGCTGCACGTCTTTTGCGATAGGCATCGACTTTCTCCAGAACCTTCAAGGAATCTCAACAGACATCGCGTTCCATCTTGACAGTCGCTACGGGAGCGACGCCGACGAAACGCACATCGTGCCTAGCACGCGGTTGGCCAGAGCCTCCAGCTCCGGCAGCAGCGGATGACGAACAGAGTCCACTCGAGCCACGCCCCCTTCGTTGGCGAAGCATATTGGAATGCCGTAATGTTGCACAAAGCTCATCGCGATTCCGCCACGGATTGGACAGGCCAGAAGATCAAGGCCACAGGTCAGCTCAGGCGACCCGGATACCTTCTGCAAGCCGTGCCGGCTGTTTCAGCCAGACCGGCTTGCCATGATCGGCGATCGAGCGCGATGCAGCCTCCAGCACCTCGATGACGCGCAGGCCGGAAAGGCCGTCGGAGACCGGCGGTGCGCCGGTGCGTACGCACTCGATAAAATGCTCGACTTCCGTCTGCAAGGCTTCCTTGGTGGAGATATTGGGCGCCCACATATCGCCGGCACGATAGCCGATCCGGAACTGGTGGGCGTTTTCGGGCGACGCATCCAGCGTGATGCCCTTGTCGTAGATCTTGATCTTTTCGGTCGGCTCGAGATCGTTATATACGATCATCTTCTTGTTGCCGCCAATGAAGGTCTGACGCACCTTGATCGGCGAGAGCCAGTTGACGCTGACGTGGGCGACGCTTTTGTTCTCAAAGAACAGCGTGATGTGCGCCATATTCTCCGGCGACCCGGCCACATGGCACGACCCCGTGGCTGAGACCGCGATGGGATCCTCGTTCAGGATGTATTGGATCACCGAGATATCGTGCACCGCCAGATCCCAGATCACGTTGACGTCGCTTTGGAACAGACCGAGACTCGATCGTGTACTGTCGTAATAATAGACGGCGCCGAGCTCGTCCCCCGCGATCAGTTCGCGGATCTTCTGCACTGCCGGCGTATAAAGGAAGGTGTGATCGACCATGAGCGTCAGGTTACGCCGGTCGGCTTCGTCGATGAGATGACGGACCTGATCGGCGCTTGACGCGAGCGGCTTCTCCACCAGGACGTGCTTGCCGGCCTTGAGTGCGGCAAGTGCTAGCTCGTAATGCGTTCGCACCGGCGTGGCGATCGCGATCGCATCAATCCGGGGATCCTCAAGCAGATCTTCGTAGCGATCGGTGACATCCACTCCGGGATAGAGCTGCCGGCTGGCCAGACGCTTTGCAGGATCGCGATCAGCGACGCTGATGAGGTTGGCATTCGAGTTGCCGACGAAATTTCGAACGAGATTCGGGCCCCAATAGCCGTATCCAACGACGCCTATCCCAACGCGGCTGTGTGTCATGCGATCAGCACCCTCTCTATATTTAATTCACGGATACTGATATATATTAATCTATTTAATTACAATAACTTTTAATTCTCGCTTTCGAAATATTTCCATCAACATTAATGGGGGCCGGCCTGCCTTTGTCAGTATGGTCCGCAAGGAAAGGAGCGACGCCCTGTGCTCGTTCAAGCGCGGCAACCGGCTCTAAGCATTGGCCGGTAGGCGCAACGGGCTGCTCTGACGCCTCGCCGAATAACCTGACGTGACGTTGCGGGCGCTGGTGGCCAGCTTGCGGCGCTGAGAAGCAAGGTCAGTTCCCAAGCGGTACGACACCACTTCGAGCGCGGAGGCAGCAGGTTCAAAAGAAGGCTTCACGACAGCGAACAGCATCGTCCGGACGCGGCCCCGCGGCGGGGCGCGACGAAGCGTCTGCAAACAAGCTCGATCCAATTCGTCTCTGCTTCATCGACGAGACCTGGGGCAAGACGAAAAGAAGCGCACCCATGGGCGAACGCGGCGTGGTGACCGACCGGTAGCCAAAGCGGCGCACCTCCAACAGCAATCTCTGACTTCCCCGTGCGCTGCGCTCGGATCGCATCGATGCCCCCTGCGCGATCGACGGGCCGATTAGCGGCTACAGCTTCCTCGCACATGTCGAGCAGGCGTTGTTCTCGACCTCGAAGCCGGGCGACATTGTCGTCATCGACAACCTCGGTAGGCAAAGCGCAATATTATGCTGCGCAAGGCCGCCGAACGAACCGCCGAAGCAGCACGGCGCAGGTCGGAGCGCTGCTCGGCGCCTTCAGCCCTCACGAATGCGCAAACCACCTCGTCACTCAGGCTACGCCTCAGCGTATCGCAATCGCCCTCTTGCATTCCGGTTCGGCCGCCGCTGGCCACGCGGGACACCGTCAGAAAGATGGGCGCAGGCAACGGGCCGGCAAGCCGACTTCAGCGCAAGGCCCTGCTAAAGGCCAGGTTATCCGTCAGTTGCGGAAGATCGCTCCGCTCGCCAAACGACCATAGCATCCAGCCCAGCTCGTAGCTCCGGCACTCCATCCTGATTGCGAGTTCTGCGGGCGCGATCAACTGGGCCCTGCGGCCGAGATAGGCATTGGCGGCAGCGCGAAACATGCGCCAGCTCCTCGAATGCATCTCGCCCCGTCGCACCTGCGAGCGATAGCTCATCTGCAACGACGGCAACAGCATCGACCGCTTAAGCTGGTTGTCGCCAAATACCCAAGTGAAACCTTTGACCAACGCGTCGGACGCGCCTTCCACATTGTGGCGGTCCGCGAATTCGAGCAGTGCCGGCGCCATGCCACATTGATGGACCGAATAAACCTCATAAAAGTCCACCACCTCGCCGCGCTCCACGTCAAAAAGCCGGGGCCATTCGCCTTGCGGCCCTTGCAGCCCGATCAAGCGACGTACGCATGCGTTGGCCAGGTGAATCATCTCTATATCGTCGGCGAACTCACCATAACTATAGCAAGCGATGGCGAGATAGGTCTGTGTGGCGAAGGATGCGAAGCGGCGGCGATAGCCGGACGCCGCGTCGCAGAACAATCCATTCTCCGTCGAAAACGAATCCGCCAGAAAATGGGCCATGGGCGCCGCGTGATGGACGAATTCTGTCCTCCCTTCCATCGCCTGCGCGACGATGCCCGACAGAAGCATGCCGACGTCCTGCCCACTGAAACTCCTCCAGGCGTTTCGGTCCTCGAGCAACTGCCTCAACATTTTGGAGAAGCCGAACGGTAGGTCAAGTTTCAGCTTCGCCGCCGCCCACAACGCCAGACCCCACGCGCATTTCCTTACGGATAGACGGGGGAGTTGATCCGCATTGCTCCGGAACACGTCCGGGATATCGACATAGCGTGGCACCGCGCGGATGCGCGACATGCCGAGCAACACGTTCAACGAATAGAACACGTCGTTGTGAGGAATGGATCCTTTGGGACTTTCCCGCCCGTCCAGATGATAGACGCTCGACCATCGCCGGAGGTCCGGAAGCCAGAATCTCCGCAAGCCGCCGACCGCATAATTGATCAGCGGCGAGTTCGCCGTGGTCTGCCTTGCCCCAACAGCTGTCACTGTCATCACGTCCCGACCGCTTTCATTGCCCATGCTCTGCCGCTCAATATTCACGGATGCTTTCATCCAGGCCACGGAGAAGTGGATATAGGAAATACGACATCACACTGCGCTGCCCGACTTTCAGCTCCGCGGTTACGGCCATGCCGGGGATGAGTTGGACCTGCCCCGACGGAGTTCGCAGCTTGCCGTCGGTCACGTCGACCAGAACGCGGTAATAAGGAGCCGGATTGCGTCGCGCCGCGTCCGTCTTCGCGTCCGGGTTGAACGCATCCTCGCTGACGACGCGCACCACTCCCGTTGCCGTCCCATATTTCTGGAAGGGAAAGGCGTCGAACTTGAGACGGACGGCTTGTCCGAGGACAATCTGGCCGATATCTCGGCCCTCGACGTTGACCTCCACCTGCAACGGGACGTTCCTTGGCACGAGTACGAACAAGGTCTCGGCCTCCTTCACCACCGACCCGACGGTGCGGTTCGCGAGCTCCAATACGACCGCATCAGCCGGAGCGGACAGAACGATGAGTTGCCTGCGCAGCTCCGCCTTCTTGAGGTCTTCTGCCGCACCGCTACGCTTGGCCAGTGTCTCGACCAGTTCCTGATATGTCGCGCGCTTGAATTCCTCAATGAAAACCTGTCGATCCGCTTCGGCCTTTTCGATCTTGTGCGCGCTGTCTACTTGGTTGCCCCGCGCTTTCGACAGGCTGCTTTCCACCTCGAGACGCGCATCCCGCGAGAGCAGGAAATTCAGCCTGGATCCGACTTCCCGGTCCATCAAGGTGGTCCGCATCGACTCGATGGACTTCATCGTTTCGAGGCGCTGAGCCAGCACCGCCTCATCGTCCTGACCTGTCTTCAAATTCGCGCGGGCGCTGGCTATCTGCGCGTCGAAAGTCGCCAATTGGGCGCTGTAGAACGACCTGCGTTGTCCGAACAACTTGCCCTGCAGGATAGCATCGGGGTTGATCGGCTCCGTCAGAACGTAGTCGCGCCCTTCGAGTTCGGCCTTGAGGCGTTCAATCGCCGCATCGAACGCCGCGACTTTAACGCGCAATTGGTCGAGGTCAGCCTGCGAAAATGTCGGGTCGAGGGTCGCCAGCGGATCGCCCTGCTTGACCACGTCCCCAGCGCGGACATGCATCTGCCGTATGACAGACGTTTCGAGCGGCTGAAGGACGAGATTCGGGCGGGTCGTCGTGAGCTTTCCCTGCGCCGAGACGATCGTCTCGACGTGAGACAGCGAGGCCCACAGAACGGAAGCGAATATCAGGGCCACCACGCAGTAGAGCGTGATCCGAGCGACGTTCGGCGGCGTACTCTGTTCGATCTCCACAGCATCGGACTGGAACTCGCGGACGACGTCGGGGCGGCGCATCCTCGGGGACCGGGAAGCCGTTGGCTTCCGCCTTTCGGAGCTCGCCGGACTTGCTCCCCCTGCGGCAGGCGGGTTCGCGCGCTCATTGAGGTCCATTGTCAGGCCGCCTTCATCTGCTGATTCCACAAGTGCCGATATATGCTGCATTTGGCGATGAGCTTGTCGTGCCTATCGACATCGACGACGCGGCCGCCCTCGATCACAAGGATGGAGTCCGCCTCCGCCAGCATCGACAGCCTGTGCGAGACGATAATGACGGTCCGGCCGGACGCGATGCGACGCAGATTGCGGCGAATGATAGTTTCGCTCTCCGAATCGAGTGCACTTGTCGCTTCATCAAGGATGAGGATGCGCGGGTTGACGATCAGCGCGCGCGCGATGGCCAGCCGTTGCTTCTGCCCCCCGGAAAGATTGGACGCGCCCTCCTCGAGCAGAGTGTCATAACCTCGCGGCAGCCGTTGGATGAAATCGTCCGCGCCCGCGAGTTGCGCCGCTTGGACGACTTCAGCAAAGGTCGCATCGCGTTTGACGCGTGCGATATTCTCCCGGATAGTCCCGCGGAACAGGAAGCTGTCCTGCAGGACGACGCCGAGATTCTTCCGGAGGTGAACGAGGTCGACCTCGCGCGCATCATAGCCGTCGATCCGCACCAGTCCCTGCTGGATGGGGTACAGGCCCGACATCAGACGCGTGAGCGTCGTTTTTCCGGAACCGCTGCGTCCGACGATCCCAAAGACCTGCCCTGGCGCAATGGAAAAGGACACGTCGTCGAGAGCTGCGGCTCCTTCGGCGCCATAGCGGAAGGAGACGCCTTCGAATTCGATGCTTCCCTTGATGTCCGGTCGCAATCCGCTGCGCAACGGCTCACGCTCTGGAGCCTGGTTCATGACTTCGCCAAGCATCCTGACCGCGAGCGCGACCTCCTGATACTCATGCACCATCGTGACCATCTGCACCAGCGGCCCTGAGACACGACCGGCGAGCATGTTGAACGCAACCAGTGCGCCGATCGTCAATTCGCCGCCGAAGACATCCAACGCACCGAGGCCGATGATGCCGAGCGTCATCAGCTTCTCGAGGAACCCGGTCGTGGATTGAGCAGCGGCAGAGATCTTCTCCACGTTGAAGCGCATGGAGACCGACTGTGCGCAGCAGTCGTCCCAAACCTTGCGCTGCAGCGGTTCCATGGCCAGCGACTTTACTGTCCGCATGCCATGGACGGTCTCGACCAACAATGCTTGCCGCGTGCCTTCGGCTTGGTACAGACTAAAGAGGCGGCGCCGGAACGGCCCCATTAGAAGCACGACGATCGTGCCGCTGAGAAAGGTGAATGCCAGCACGATTCCCGTCAGCTTGAGGCTGTACATCGCCAGGACAGGAATGAAGACGAGAAGCGAGAGCGCGTCCAGGAAGGTGAGAAACAGCCGGCCGGTGAGGAATTCCCGGATGCGGCTGGCCTGCTGCATATGTTTGACCAGTATGCCTGCGGAGATGTGTTCAAAGAACGTCACCGGCAAACCCAACATATGGCCGAATGTCTTCGTGGCCACGCGTATATCGACCTTGTTGGTCGCATACAGCATCAGATATCGGCGCAGGAAGCTGAAGATCGCATCGAATATCAGGGCGACGACGGCTCCGGCCGCAAGGACATACAGGGTGGTGAAGCTTTCATGCACCAAGACCTTGTCGATGACGAGCTGGAAGAAAATAGGAACCACGAGACCGAGTCCGTAGAGCAGAATGGCCGCGACGGCGACATCGACGAAGAGGCGCCGCTCGCGCAGAAGCTCCGGGACGAACCAGCGGAATCCGAACGTCTTCTCGGACGTGGCGCCCTTCTGATCCTGCTTGATGAGCAGAACATCGCCGTTCCAGTTGGTGCAAAATCGATCCTCGTTCACCAGCAAAGGCTCGTTATGCCGGTCCGCGAGCGGATCGATGACGCTGACGCACGGGGCATCGCTCCCGCCGCCGGCGCCCGCGACCACCACCCAATTGCCGTTCGCGAGTTGAACCATCGCGGGGAACGCCTCCCCGAGATTTACCAGAACCTGCCAGTCGATCTTCGCAGTCTTCGCTCTCAGCCCGGCCTGTCGGGCCATACGCACGACGTCCGAGACCAGGAGCGCGGCGCCATCGACCGCATGAGCATGCATCAACTGTTCGACGGACAGATCCACGCCGTGGCGCGCCGCAACGAATTCGAGGCACTGGAGTGCCGTCTGGACTTCGACGCGGCTCGCGGCGACGGCCTCGGTCTCCTGAGGAGGCGGCTGACCTTCGTCGTTAGCGGAAATTTGATGAAGCATTTGGATTCCGTGACAGGTTCGGGGCTGATGCAGTCATATCCGCATTGGTCGGGCTCGACATCGAGGGGTCCGACGACGGTCGCGGTTGGTTGCGTTTCACCACACCGGCGTCGACCAGCCCCTGCAGCGCGTTCTGCATGACTTCGACGGAGTTGGCGAACGCCTCGATCGGAAAGATCAGTCGCTGGCGAAAGACCTTCTTGGGCGCATTGTTCGCGTCGCGTTCGGTCGGCGAAAGACTGACGATGTCGACGCGAACGATCGACCCGCCTACCGTGATTTCGTCGATTCCATCGGTATATATTTCGGAATGCATGGTAGTTCTCCCTAGCCTGTGAGATTCGCCTTGAACAAGACATCGACGCCGTAACCGGTGGCGTTGAAGCTACTGGTCGGAAAAAGGCCCGCCGAGCCATAGGCATAGAGTCCGTTCGCGCTGCCGGACGTGCTTGCAGGCGCAATCAGCAACCCGCTGGTGTGCGAGTCGGCAAAGAAGCCAGGATCTGCGGAGTAATTGCCGTCGGTGTGATACGAAGCGACATAGGTCACGCCGGCGGTCAAAGAGACCGGGGTCGAGAACATCACTTGCTGCCAACCCTCCGCCGTTTCATTGGCAAACGTTGCCGTTGCGAGAAGGTCACCTGTGGCGCTCCAGAAGTTTCCGACGTGAGTACCGGTGTTGTCGACGCCTTTGAAGAAGCGCAGTCCGACCACATCGCCATCCATCATGCTGTAAAATTTGAAGCCCAGTTCGACGGAATTGCTGTCGTTCGCTGTGACCACGCTCGGCACAGCCGCCGAGTCGAAGAACGTGGTCGGCTGCGCCCCCGCAACCCAGAGCTTCACATCCGCCGTCGCGGACACGCCGAGGCTATTGGTTACCGTGTAAGAAAATCCGGCGGCGCCGGAATACCCTGACGCAGGGGTGAATATGACCGCCTGCGTAAGCGGGTCATACGAGGCCGTTCCGTTGACTGCGCTCCCGGCCGCCGTCACGGAAAGAGGAAGATCATCCGGATTCTGGTCGTTCGCGAGAAGCCGCGACGAGGCGATGGACGTCGATCGCCCGGCGGCGATCGCCCCGACGACATCGTCGAGCGGTCCTGGCGGCGCGGGCGGCCTGCTGTAGACCACATCGACCCAGTAATTGTTGGCATTGTAGCTGTTCGTCGGAAACACGCTCGAAGAGCCGTATGCGTAAACGCTGCCGATCGCCGTCAGCTCTCCGCTCGTCACCGGACTTGCGAAATAGCCTGGATCGGCGGAGTACAGGCCGTCGGTGTGATAGGAGGCGACATAGGTGACGCCCGCGCGAATTGCGACCGGGTTCGACAACGCAACTTGTTGCCATCCGCTGCCGGTCTCGCCACTGAACGTGGCTGTCGCGAGCAATGTGCCGGAGGAGTCCCAAAGGCTCGCCGTGTGATTTCCGACGTTATCCGCGCCCTTGTAGAAGCGAAGACCCGTAATCACCCCGTCCGAGGCGCTGACAAATCTGACGCCAAGTTCGACCGCATTGGGATCGTTCACCGGATCCATGACCGGTTGCGCGCCGCTATCGAACAGATGCTCGTCCGGCACCACGAACAGCGTGACGGTCGCTGGCGCGCTGCGCCCCTCGTCGTCCTTGAGGGTGTAGGAGAAGCTCGCATTGCCACGATATCCGGCCGATGCGACGAAAGTGATCTGCTGGCTGAACGCGTCGTAGGTGACAGTCCCTTGCTGGGCCGCGAAAACCGCATCTACCGAGAGGTGCGAGCCAGGCGACGCCGTGTCGTTCGTCAGCAAGGCGGTTGCCTCGATCGTCCTCTTGCCGCCAAGAACCAGATAACCTCCGTCATTTCCGGCCACAGGTCGCGCAGTTGCCGGCGTAGCAACGGGCGGAGCCGCGGGCCCTGTTGCCGCGGCTCCGCCGTCATTCCCAGCGACCGGTCCGGGAGTTGGAGACGTGGCAGCAGGCGCAGCCGTGGGCTCTGTCGCTGGAGCTCCGCTCACGGCCTGCGGCAAGGATCGCCCCGCTGGCGCCAAGTCGAACGATCCAACCGCGGCGGGAACTGCGAGGCGCTCTTCTTCGAAGCCGACGGCGGGGGGGCGAGACGGCGCCGTCAGTCGCTCGAAATGCTCGCCCGTCGACTTCTCTATGGCAGTCTCCCCCCTGTGCCAACTGTCGGGGGGGGTACCCGATCCAACCCAGCGTCGGCGCGCATCGGGACTCCGCGCGCCCTGCACGTCACTCTTCGGGACGCTCCCCGTCACCAAAGGCTCCTCGGTCGCCGGGTCCGGCGCCGGCTCGTCGCCTTTCGGAGCAAAATCGGCGCGCGTCTGGCTATCGACACGGTCACCCACCAAACCAGCGTCAACGGACGGTGTGGGCAGCGCAGCAGCAGCGGAGGTACTCAAGGACGCGGTCAAGGCCGATATCAGACCGAACGCGAGCGGATCCAACTGCACCGCCGGCGCATCCTTGCATTGTGCCTGAACGGCACGACCGGATACGCGGCGCTCGGCCACGATCGTCACGCGGACGATGAAAGGCTCGCCATCTGTTCCGATGGTTCGCAACTCGAACTCGGGGTCTGAGACCGAAGCGTGCGGGGACACCAAAAATAGCAGCGTCGCCAGATTGGCGGCGAGGATGATGTCCCCGACCTTGAGGCCTTGCGGCGCGGCAGCTGTCCACATACGACCGTTGCGGGGCAGCGACATCACCTCAAGCGCCTGCTCCGGGCTCATGCCCAGAACGGCTGAGTCCAGGTCCATCCGGACCGGACCCCGGTCCTGCTGTAGACGGAGCTGAATCGCAAGGATTGTCACACGGGATCGGACGGACGATTTAATTCCGATTTTGCCCGTCGCGCGCATCGCCTCCTCCCGGGGCGGGCAACCGATATCTTCCGCCTTGCGACCAACTACACGGGAAAATCGCGCGGAGGTTTCACATGCCGTTGAATAATATAGCAGATCTTCAACGTGACCGTACTGCGGGGTAGTCTCCGGATATGGAATCGGTGTCCGATTTGACATGATCAAACGCATCGCCCCTAAGGAGGACAGATCTCAATATCGAAATAAATAATATTAAATAAAACCGATGGTCAATTGAATTATGGAAATTTAAATATATTGGCTAACGACGGTATCGCCGCCCGTTGGCGAAGATCGTGAAAACTGGGCCCGTAACCGCCTTTCTCCGCCCGGCGCGCCAGCTTGAGCGACCGATCGGCCGAGATCCCTCACGTGATACACGAACACCGTGGCGCCACGCCCGCGCTCCGCCGCCCCGGCCGTTCAACTCCGAGAAATACTCCCGTCGCCGCAAGCGCAATGCAGGGCTGCCCCATTCGTGATAGATTAAGATCGGCGATCGACGGATCGGCGCGACTTCGAAGCTAGATGAACGACGCCCTCGGACTCCTGGGCCGCCGAAGCCCGGTCAAGACGGTACCGCCTACAAAGGTCGAGCCGCGCGCGCCCCCCCCCCCCCCCCCCCCCCCC
>DATCUS010000081.1:0-33825 GCA_036561845.1 Tardiphaga sp.
CGGCGCGGCGCGGATCGCGGCGCTGCTCCAATTGGCGGAGGAGGGCCGCATCCGGCCCCATGTCTCGCACCGCCTGCCGCTCGCAGATGTTGCACAGGCGATGCGGCTGCTGATCGAGCGCAAGGCAATCGGACGCGTGGCGCTGATAATGTGACGTTCTTTTCCCTCCCCCTTGCGGGGAGGGTGGCCGCGCGCAGCGCGGTCGGGGGGGGGTGCCACAAGTGCCGTCGCCCGCGGCACCTTCACCCCCGACCCCTCCCCGGAAGGGGGAGGGGAGCCGCCTGCATCGCGTCCGGAGATCGATAGCTACTTGTATTCCCGCTCGTCCCACCACGGAAAGTAGTCGGGCATATCGGTCGAGACCTTGTCCTTGAACACGGCCGGGCGCTTTTCCAGGAACGAGACCACGCCCTCCTTCACATCCTCCGAGCGACCGCGTGCATAGATGCCGCGGCTGTCGATCTTGTGGGCTTCCATCGGATCGTCGGCGCCCATCATGCGCCACATCATCTGGCGGATCAGCGCCACCGACACCGGCGCGGTCTTGTCGATGAAGGTGCGGGCCAGCGCCCGCGCCGTCGGCAGCAGATCGTCGGGCGGCACCACCCGGCTGACGAGGCGGCCCTGCAGCGCTTCCGCCGCCGGAAACACCCGGCCCGAATAGCACCATTCCAGCGTCTGCGAGATGCCGACCAGGCGCGGCAGGAACCAGCTCGACGCCGCCTCCGGCACGATGCCGCGCTGCGAGAACACGAAGCCGAAGCGCGCGGCTTCCGAGGCGATGCGGATATCCATCGCCAGCTGCATGGTGGCGCCGATGCCGACCGCGGGGCCGTTGACCGCGGCAATCACCGGTTTCAGGCATTTGAAGATGCGCAGGGTCACCTGGCCGCCGCCATCGCGCACCTGGGGATCGCTGTAGTCGACGCTGCCATCGGCGAGACGCCTGACGGGGCCGCGCCGGGCGTCGCGATCGAAGGTGTCGGCGCCGGACGACAGATCCGCACCGGCGCAGAAGCCGCGGCCGGCGCCGGTGACGATGACGGCGCGGACGTCGTCGTCGGCATCGGCCGCATCGAACGCCGCGATCAGCTCCGCCTGCATGGTGGCGTTGTAGGCGTTGAGTTTTTCGGGACGGTTCAGGGTGATGGTGAGGATCTGGTCGGCGACGTCATAGAGAATCGTCTCGTAGGCCATGCTGGTCTCTTCCCTGTGTATTTTTGTTCTTCACAGGGGCAAGTGTAGGATGGGTTGAACGCTTGCGAAACCCATCAATCGGGTTCGAAAGATGGGTTTCGCGACGACGCTCAACCCATCCTCCGCAGGAGCGTAGCGAGTATCAGCCCTGCGCCGCCGGCATCCGCGTTTCAATAATCCGGGCGAACATACTGGCGCCGATCGGCAGGATCTTGTCGTCGAGAACATAGCCGGGGTTATGCACCGGCACATCGCCGTCATGGCCGACCCAGAAATAGGCGCCCGGAACGGCGTGCAGCATGTCGGCGAAATCCTCGGAGCCCATCAACGGCTTGACGTCGGTGAACACGTTGCTGTCGCCGACCACGGTGCGGGCGACGTCCTCGATCGCCTTCGACTGCTCCTCCTGGTTGACCAGCACGCTGAAGCCGTCACGGATATCGACATTGATCTCGACATCGAAGGCGATAGCCATGCCGGCGGCCAGTGCGTGCATCCGCTCGCGCACCATCAGGCGGACCTTTTCGTCGAAGGTGCGGATGGTGCCGCACAGCCTGGCGTCGCCGGGAATGACGTTATAGGCCGAGCCCGAGTGGATCTGGGTGATGGACAGCACCGCGGACTTCAGCGGGTTGACGTTGCGGCTGACGATGGTCTGCAGCGCCTGCGCCAGCGCCACCGCGACCATCACTGGGTCCTTGGATTTCTCCGGCCTTGCGCCGTGCCCGCCATAGCCGGTGATGACGATGTCGAAGAAATCGGCGGCCGCCATGGCCGGTCCCGGGAAGATCGCGATCTCGCCATGGTTCAGGTTCGGGGCGTTATGCAGGCCGTAGATCTCGTCGCAGGGAAACTTGGTGAACAACCCGTCCTTGATCATGGCCCGGGCGCCGCCGAGGCCTTCTTCGGCCGGCTGGAAGATGAAGTGCACGGTGCCGTCGAAATTGCGGGTCTCGGCGAGATAGCGCGCGGTGCCGAGCAGCATGGTGGTGTGGCCGTCGTGGCCGCAGCCGTGAAAGCGGCCGGGAATGGTGGAACGCCATTTCAGATTGGTGTTCTCCTCCATCGGCAGCGCATCCATGTCGGCGCGCAGGCCGATCTTTTTCGTGCCGGTGCCGTTGCCCTTGAGCACGCCGACCACGCCGGTGCCGCCGAGACCGCGATGCACCTCGACGCCCCAGCTCGCCAGCTTCTCGGCGACAATGCCGGAGGTGCGGACTTCCTCGAAGCCGATTTCCGGATGCGCGTGCAGGTCGCGGCGGATCGCGGTGAGTTCGTCGGCGAAACCTTCGATACGGTCGAGCGTGGGCATGGCGGTTATCCGTTCACGGGGGCGAGGGCGGGAGAGTTTGTCTGGGGCGTGAAAGCTTCGCCGTTCGGCTTCAGGCGAATGCCCGGACGCAACCGCGTCCATGGCAGCGTCGAGGTGTCGGCCGGCATCGCGCCGGGCGCGGCGCAGATCAGCAGTCTGCCGGCGATCGGTTCGAAGTCGGCGCGGAAATGCACCGAGCTCTTGTTGACCAGAATCGATTGGGTGGTCGGCTCGATGCCGACGAAGCGATACATGGCCTGATCGGCGAGCTGCGCCTTGTGCGAGGAGATGACGACGCGGACGTCGTCGATGCGCAGGCAGGCCGACGGACCCATGTCCATGTCGCGACCGCCATAATAGGGGCCGGGGGCCACGAACTTGCCGTCAGAGAGTTTCTCGACGATGAAGCTCGCTTCATACGGCGCGTCGCCCGGGATGCCCGACTTGCCGCCGAGCGACAGCGTCACGGTGGCGCCTTCGCCGGCGGCGTGCGCGGCGGCAGCCGCGGCCGGATCGTAGATCACGCCGATCGCCGCCTTGGTGGCGTGGTTGCGAACCAGTGCGGCGAGCATGCCGGTGGTGTCGGAATCGCCGCCGGCACCGGGATTGTCCTGGGTATCGGCGATCACGATCGGCTTGGTGGCGCTCTTCGCCAGCTCCATGGCATATTGCACGCCTTCGTCCGGAGTGTAGATCCTGCCGTCGAAATCGTCCTCATGGCCGTTGACCATCGCCACCACCATATCGGCTGCTGCATCGGCATCCGCCTGCGTCACGCCATAGGCAAATACGCTCGGCCCGCAATGCGGAAAGTCGGCGGCCGGAAAACCCGGCGCGAACGACAGCGTGGGGACCTGATCGTCCTCGAGCGCAGCGAGCTTGAAGTAGATGCTCTTGGTCGGCTCGTCATTGGTGCACTGCCAGCTGATCGGAATCAGGAACGGCAGCTGCCTGAACGCCTTCGCAAATCTGTTGCCTGCCAGCAGCAACTCCATGTGGCGCGCGCAGGCGCGGCCGGTGTCGGCCATGTCGACATGGGGGTAGGTGCGGTAGGCGATCAGCGCGTCGGTGTCGCGGACCAGCTCCGGCGAAATGTTGCCGTGCAGGTCGAGGCTGATGACGAAGGGAATGTCCGGACCGATGACTTTTCGCACCCTTGCTGCGATCTCGCCTTCGCCGTCGTCGAGATGTTCGGTGACCATGGCGCCGTGCAGGTCGAGATAGACCGCATCGAGCGGCATCGCCGCCGCGATGCCGTCGATCATCTCGCCGACGATGCGCTCGAACGCATCCCTGGTGACATGCGCCGACGGGCTGGCGCCGCAGGCGATGGTCGGCACCAGGTCCCAGCCTTTGGCCTCGGCCTCTTCGATGAAGCCGGCGAGGCCGACATTGATGCCGCGCATCACCTTCAGCACGTCGGCGCCGTGTGTCATCGACGGCCAGCCGCCGCCATGCACGAACGCCTCATAGGTCGCCTTGGTCGGTGCGAAGGTGTTGGTCTCGTGCAGGAAGCCGCCGACAGCAATACGGGTCATGAAGTCATCTCAGTCTCGGTAATCGTCGTTCAGTGGCACGCTTCGGCCGGCGCGGCCGGTTGAAGCGCGAAACCCGGAACCCGGAGATGTTTTGAACATTTCGGGATTCCGGGTTCGCTCACGGCTCGGGCCGTTCGCGCCCCGGAATGACAGGGAAAGTTATATGGCGGCAGCCGCAGCCTCGAGCGGCGCCACCGGCCGGAAGTTGGCGAAATCCCATCCCCGTCCGGGCGCCGCGTCAAGCAGCTGGCGGGTATAGGCCTGTTGCGGATTTGTGAGGACTTCACCGGCGGGGCCCTGTTCGACGACACGGCCGTGCTGCATCACCGCGACATCGTCGCAGATCTGCGCGGCGACGCGCAGGTCGTGAGTGATGAACAGCAAGGAGATGCCGAGCCGGGTCTGGATGCTGTCGAGCAGTTCCAGAACCTGCGCCTGCACCGAGACGTCGAGTGCCGAGCAGGCCTCGTCGGCCACCAGCACATCGGGCTCCAGCGCCAGCGCGCGGGCGATGGCGATGCGCTGGCGCTGGCCGCCGGAAAACTGGTGCGGATAGCGCGATACGGCGTCGGCGGGCAGGTCAACCAGCTCCAGCAGCTCGCGGGCTTTCGCCATGGCATCCTTGTGCGAGACGCCGAAATTGATCGGACCTTCGGCGATGGATTCGCCGACCGTGATGCGCGGGTTGAGCGAGCGGTAGGGATCCTGGAAGATGATCTGGATCTTCTTGCGGTGCGGCTGCAGCATGCGGCGCGACAGGTCGGCAATCTCGCGGCCGCCGAGGCGGATGCCGCCGGAGGTCGGGTCGATCAGCCGGACGATGCAGCGCGCCACGGTGGATTTGCCGGAGCCGCTCTCGCCGACGATGCCCAGCGTGCGGCCCTTGCGCAAGGTCAGCGTCACGTCCTGCGCCGCTGCGACCTCGCGCGCCTTGCCGAAGAACGAACGTTCGCGATAGACCTTGCTGAGTTCGTTGGCCTCCAGCACCACCGGATTGAACCCAACTTCGACGCGCGGCGCCCGCGGCACCAGGCTCGGCACCGCCGACAGCAGTTTTCGCGTGTAGTCCATGGTCGGGGTACGCAGGATGCCGTCGAGCGTGCCGGTCTCGACGAGGCGTCCCTGACGCATCACCGCGACGCGGTCGGCGATTTCGGCGACGACGCCCATGTCGTGGGTGATGAACAGCACCGCGGTGCCGTGATCCTTCTGCAGGTCGCGGATCAGCGTCAGGATCTGCTTCTGCGTGGTGACGTCGAGCGCCGTGGTCGGCTCGTCGGCGATCAGGAGCTTCGGCTCCAGCACCAGCGCCATCGCGATCATGATGCGCTGACGTTGCCCGCCGGACATCCGGTGCGGATAGGAGTTGAAGATGCGCTTCACGTCCGGCAGCCGGACCTGGTCCATCATGTCCAGGATGCGCTTCTTGCGCGCCGCGGCGTCGAGATCGGTGTGGGTGCGCAGCACCTCGTCGATCTGCTTGCCGACGGGCACGACGGGATTGAGCGCCGTCATCGGCTCCTGGAAGATCATCGCCATCGTGGTGGCGCGCAAATGGCGCAGCCGGCGATCGCTGGCCTGCAACACATCCTCGCCGACCAGTCTGATACTGCCGCCGACGGCCTTCAGCGAATCCTTCGGCAGCAGGCCCATGGTGGCAAGCGATGTGACGGACTTGCCGGAGCCGCTCTCGCCGACCACGCACAGCGTTTCGCCCTGGCGCACCTGCAGCGAGATGCCGTCGATGATCTTCTTGCCGCCGCCGTCCTTGCCGACGCCGACGACGAGGTTGTCGATCTGCAGCACCAGCGGATTGCTGTTCACGGTGTCACTCACTGGATTGCTCACTTGCCGCTCTCCCGCTGTTTCATGCGCGGGTCGAGCGCGTCGCGCGCCGCATCGCCAATCAGGTTGACCGAGAGAATCGCGATCGACAGCAGCAGGCCGGGCCAGAAGATCAGCGATGGCTTCACCTGGAAGAAGCCGCGGCCTTCGGCCATGATATTGCCCCAGGTCGGCGTCTCCGGGCTGATGCCGGCGCCGAGGAACGACAGGATCGCTTCGGTCAGGATCGCGGAGGCGGCGATATAGGTGCCCTGGACGATCAGCGGCGCGACGGTGTTCGGCATCAGATGCCGCCACATGATCTTCGGCATGCTGCTGCCGAGCGAAATCGCGGCTTCCACGTAGGGTTCCTCGCGCGCCGACAGCACGACGGAGCGCACCAGCCGCGCGACGCGGGGGATTTCCGGGATGGTGATGGCGATCATCACGGTGGTCAGGCTCGCGCCGGACAGCGAGACCACCGCGATGGCCAGCAGCACGCTCGGCATCGCCATCAGGCCGTCCATCACCCGCATCAGGATGGCGTCGACCCATTTGAAGAAGCCGGCCACCAGGCCGATCAACAGGCCGATGGCGATGCTGATCGTGGCGGCACCGAGGCCGATCAGCAGCGAGATGCGACCGCCGTACAGAATGCGCGCCAGCACGTCGCGACCGTAGGCGTCGGTGCCGAGCAGATATTCGGCACTGGCCGGCTTCAGCCGCATCGCGGGAAGCAGCAATTGCGGATCGTGCGTCGTCAGCCACGGCGCGAAGATCGCCGAGAGGATGACCAGAGCCAGGCACACCGTCGCCATTGCGATGATCGGCGTGGCCGTGAGAAAGCCGAAGGACGGCCCGCTGCGCGAGGGCAGAACGGCGTTGGGAAGGGTTTCGATCGCCATCAGATACGGATTCCTAGTAACGAATTCTGGGATCGAGAAGCGAGTAGGCGAGATCGATCAGCAGATTGACCAGGACGTAGACGCCGGATGTCAGCAGGATCATCGCCTGGATCACCGGGAAATCGCGCGCCAGCACGGCATCGACCGTCAGGCGCCCGATGCCGGGCAGGTTGAACACGCTCTCGGTGACGACGACGCCGGAGATCAGCAGGGCAAAGCCGGTGCCGATCACGGTGATCACCGGCACTGCAGCATTGCGCAGCGCATGGTGCAGCAGCACGCCGCTTTCATTGATGCCCTTGGCGCGGGCGGTGCGGACATAGTCCTCGCCGAGCACGTCGAGCATCGCGGCGCGCGTCATGCGGGCGATCAGCGCGACATAGATGAAGGACAGCGCGACGGTCGGCAGGATAATGCGTTCGAAGAACGGGCCGAATCCCTTGAAGATGCTGCGGAAGCCCTGCACCGGCACCCAGCGCAGCTCGATCGCGAAGATCTGGATCAGCACGTAGCCGATCACGAACACCGGGACCGAGAAACCGATCACCGAAAGCGCCATCACGAAACGGTCGATCCAGGTGCCGTGCTTCCACGCGGCGATGACGCCGAGCGGCACCGCGACGAGAATGGAGAGCAGCATGACGCTGAGCGCGACGCTGATCGAAGGTTCGATGCGCTGGCTGATCATCTGCAGCACGGGCACGTTGGAAATCAGCGACACGCCGAGATCGCCATGCAGCAGGCGCCCGATCCATGAAAAGAACTGCGTGTAGAGCGGCTCGTTGAGGCCGAGCTGGGTGCGGATGCGCTCGAGGTTTTCGGGCGAGGCATTGTCGCCGGCCAGGATCGCGGCGGGGTCACCGGGCGTCAGCCGTAGCAGCAGGAACACGAACAGCGCCACCACGCCCATGACAGGAATGGCGGCGAGAATTCGGCGAATGAGATATCCGAGCATGGTGACGATCCTATCTCAGCGCGATGCGGAGCGCGAACAACGCCTGGCATCGATTGACGGGGAGCGTCGCTGGCTCGCTGCAAAACTTCAACATGGTCCTCACTGTCGCAACTCGCCCAAGGCGAAAGGAGCAAATCCTGTGCCACCGCCCCGGACCGGTGATTGCACGCCGGTTCCCCGCTGCGCAACCTTGACGCCCTTGTGCATCAATCCAGCGTCGCCAGCAAACCGGCCATCAGGCGGCCGCGGGTTACCAGGCTGTCGATTTCGATGTACTCGCCGAGCGTGTGCATGTCGGCGCCGTGCACGCCGAGGCCGTCGAGGGTCGGAATCCCCATTGCGCCGGTGAAGTTACCGTCGGAGCCGCCGCCGGCGCTGTCGTGGGTGAGATCGACCCCGAGTCCCTTGGCAATCGCCCGGGCTTTTTCGTACAGCGCCAGAGTGCCGGCGTTCGGCTCCCACACCGGGCGGGTGACGCCGCGGGTCACCTTGAAGGTGACGTCGTTGGCGGTGCCGTTCAGCGCCATCATGCGCTCGACGCCGGCGTCAAGATCGGCCTGGCGTTTGGCCATGCTGAGCGCTTCGCCGGTGCAGTTCGACGCAACGCAATTGACCCATTTGCCGCCGTGCACGATGCCGACGCTGAAGGTGCAGTCCGGGCCGGTCATCTCGTCGATGGCGAGGATCCGGCGCGCCATTTCGCGAATCGCGGAGCGGCCCGACGACAGCGTCGCGCCGGAGTGGCTCGGCTTGCCGATGGTCTCAAGATTGAAGCGCGCGATGGCGTAGCGGCCGGTGACGACGCCGCTGTTGGGGCGGCCGGGTTCGGGCACCAGCACGTATTTGTTGCGCGCGGCTTCCGCCTCGATGATGTCGCGAGTCGACGGCGTGCCGACTTCCTCGTCCGGCGTGAACAGCACGGTGACCGGCAGCGGCGTGGTGAACGAGGCGCGCGCCAACTGACGGATCGCTTCCAGCGACAGGTAATTGCCGCCCTTCATGTCGCAGATCGCGGGGCCGAAACACTTGTTGCCCTCGACGCGCCACTTCAGCGTGTCGATGGTGCCGACCGGATGCACGGTATCCATGTGGCCGGCAATCAGGATGCCGGGCTCGCCGAATTTCGGATGCGGGAAACGCGCGCGGATGCAGCCGCCAAAGCCCTGTCGTCCGGCGATGCGTTCGATCGTCGCCCCCATGATCGCCATGTCGCGCGCGGCGAGATCGAGCATGCCGTTGACGGCATTCGCGTCCCAGGTGGGACTCTCGCATTCGACCCAGACGCGCAGCCCCTGCAGCATCTCATCGGTATCAAACGGAAGGTTGGCGGGGTTCATCGCGGTATTCCTCGTGGCTCGAAAGCTTGTCGTCGTCGGCAGGTGCGCCTGGCGTTGCGGACCTCGCGCGGCTCGCACCGCCACTTATCAGCAGTGAATCCAGATTTGCAAATGCGCGGGCATCGCACTCCGCAAAACGAAGCCAAAACAAAACCCGATTGACGCGCAAGACGCTTGATGCAACTCTTTGATGCCTCAAACATGCAGCGTTTTTGATGCGCCTAATAAACTATCGCGTTGCATAATGAATCATCCACCGATGATCAGATTCCAGTCAGGAGCGATCCATGTCCTTTATTTCACGTTGGCGGCATTCCGCGGCGTTTTCCAAATTGACTCTGCCCGGCCTTGCCGTTGCTGTGACTCTGGCATTGCCGTCTTTCGCTGATGCCAAGACCCTGACGGCGGTGATGCATTCGGATCTGCGCGTCATCGATCCCGGCCTGACCACTGCGTACATCACGCGCGATCATGGCTACATGGTTTACGATACCTTGCTGGCGATGGACGCGGACTTCAAGGTTCAGCCGCAGATGGCGAGCTTCAAGGTTTCCGACGACAAGCTGACCTATACCTTTACATTGCGCGATGGCCTGAAATGGCATGACGGCAAGCCCGTCACCGCAGAAGACTGCGTGGCGTCGCTGCAGCGTTGGGGCAGGGTGGACGGCATGGGCCAGAAGCTCATGGACTTCACCAAGAGCCTTGAAGCTCCCGATGCCAAGACCATCGTGCTGACGCTGAAGGAGCCCTACGGCCTGGTGCTGGACTCGATCGCGAAGCCGTCGTCGCTGGTGCCGTTCATGATGCCGAAGCGTCTGGCGGAAACGCCCGCGGGCAAGGCGATTCCGGAGCAGATCGGCTCGGGCCCGTTCAAGTTCGTGCAGGCTGAATTCCAGCCCGGCGTGAAGGCGGTTTACGAGAAGAACAAGGACTACGTGCCGCGTTCCGAGCCCGCGAGCTGGGCCGCCGGCGGCAAGGTGGTCAAGGTCGACCGGGTCGAATGGATCACCATGCCCGACGCGCAGACCGCGGTGAACGCGCTGCAGTCCGGCGACATCGATTTCCTGGAAAATCCGTCGTTCGATATCCTTCCGGTGCTGGCTGCCGACAAGGAGCTCAAGATGGAGGTCCTCAACAAGCTTGGCTACCAGACGCTGGGCCGGATGAATTTCCTTCATCCTCCGTTCGACAACGTCAAGGTTCGTCGCGCCGCTTTCCTCGCATTGAGCCAGAAGCCGGTGCTCGACGCGCTGATCGGCAATCCTGAATACTACAAGATGTGCGGGTCGGTCTTCGCCTGCGGCACGCCGTTCGCGTCGGATGTCGGGTCGGAGACTCTGGTGAAGGGCAACGGCATGGCGGAAGCCAAGAAGGCGCTGGCTGAATCCGGCTATGACGGCACGCCCGTGGTGATCATGGCGCCGACCGACGTCATCACGCTGAAGGCGCAGCCGATCGTGGCGGCGCAGCTGCTGCGCGATGCCGGCTTCAAGGTCGAGGTGCAGGCCACCGACTGGCAGACCGTCGTGACCCGCCGCGCCAGCCAGAAGCCCGTCAAGGAGGGCGGCTGGAACATGTTCTTCACCAACTGGGTCGGTGCCGACATCCTGAATCCGATCGCCAACGTCTCGACGTCGGGCAAGGGCAAGTCCAACGGCGGCTGGTTCGGCTGGACCGAGGACGCGAAGCTGGAAGAACTGCGCGACAAGTTCTCGCGCGCGACCACCCTCGACGAGCAGAAGAAGCTTGCCGCCGCGGTGCAGGAGGAGGTGTTCGAACAGGTGATCTACATCCCGCTCGGCGAATACAAGATTCCCAGCGCGTGGCGGACCTCGCTGACCGGCGTGCTGCCCGGCGCGGCGACTCCGGTGTTCTGGAACATCGACAAGAAGGAATAGGCCTGCGGCGCCACGGCGCCCAGGGTCCGACCGACATTTCGCGCCGGCCTGAGCGATCAGGCCGGCGCGTTGCGTTTGGTGCGTTCGGCCTGGGCGGCTTGCCCTGCCGCGTCCTTCGCGTATAGCAACGCTGAAACGGTTCGCCGGTCGCGTCGTATCTCGAAGCGCGGCCGCCGCCGCGCAACCGGCCGTAGCGCTACGGACAACCCTCTTTCAGCGAAGGTGGATTTGCATGACCTACGACGAACGCGTGGAGCAGGCGATCGCCGCAAAAGACATCGTTGCATTGGTGGACTTCGCCTATGGCACCACCTGCCGCTGCACCAAGGTCAAGGGCGAGCCTTTATGCGTCTGCAAGATGCAGGCGAAGGCGCTGCGCGCCAAGGTTGTGCCGCTGGCTCTGTTCAAGGGCGAGATTCAGAGAGTTTGAGCGACCTTGCTGTGGCCGCCATCGATCGGTCACGGCATGCTTGGAGTTGGTGCGGACGGCGGGAATCGAACCCGCACGACGTTGCCATCGAGGGATTTTAAGTCCCTTGCGTCTACCAGTTCCGCCACGTCCGCACTCGTTGTTCTCTCAAGGTTTTTTCCCCTTGGGTCAACGGATGTTTTGCAGCTTATACGATGCTCGAGTATGCTGGCATTCATCGCAGCCATCGAGTGGGAAGGCTCTTCGTTGCCGCTCGCGCTGCCCTACGCTGACTCGCAACGCTGTAGCGGGCGCTTGGTTTGTCCCGACTGAGCGGCGCGCGCGACAATCGATCGGCGAATCTGGGGGGCTCGTCTACGAAAGGCATACGGCACCCCGACGGCAAGGGCATCAATATCATCTGAGCTGCCTGCCATGTGCCTCTGAGCGGCCGCCAGCGGCATCAGCAATGGCTGCGGGCTACTCCAGGCCGGTGCTTTCGAAAAGCGACGAAGCGGCCTCGAGCCGCGGCAGGTTCACGCCGAGGCGTCGCGCCTCGGTAAGCACATCGCGGCAGGTCGAACGCAGCTCCTCCATGTTCGAGTGGCTGTCGAGCAGTACGCGAACCAATGGGACCAGCTTCGAAGCTATTCCCATCATCGGGCCAACCAGCCAGATGGGTAGTCGAAACGGAGCCAATTTGCTCGACTGATTTTTCAGATCGACCGAGCGTGCCGCGAGAAGCGGCACCAGTTCCCGCATGTTCAGAATCGCGTCGCGGCGGTGACGGCCCGAGGCGAACGCGCCCGCCATAGAGCCGGCTTTGAGCGCCTCGGTCTCCACGGCGCAATCGAGCGCGAAATGCACGAACAGAAAACTGCGAAAGTCTCGTTGCTCGACGATAGCAAATCCAGCCTTCTTGAACGCTCCGCGTACGGCCATCTCAGGGAGGCTGGGGTCGGTGAGAAAGGTCCCAAAGGTAACTTTGCCGGACAGCGCACCGCGTAGCACTCCGTCCGCGCCAAAGCCTCCGCCCGCCCCAGGGAATCCCCACGCCAGTTGCGCGGCGGGAAGCCGTGAAGCGGCCGTCGTGGGCTCGACCCAGAGGTTGTTGAACACCAGCACCGTCGCCTTGCCGACACGTGGTCCGAGAAACGCCGCCGCGTTCTCGAAGTGGTAGTGCTGCACACTCACGAGGATCAGGTCGTAGTCGTGATCAGCAGGCAGATCCTCGCGCATGTGGATTGCCCAATTCTCGTTTACGCGCTTGCCAAGGATCGATCTTCTTGCATCGAGCATCTCAAGCTTCACGGCCGGGCCGTACTGCGCCGCGCGGCCCGGACGGACGTAGAATTCGACCGTGTGACCAGCCTTTTCGAGCGCCCACCCGTAAAGCACCGAAATCACGCCTCTGCCGAACATCAAGATCTTCATTGGGGGCGCCCCGCCTCAACCTTGGCCACCGCTTCCAATCCGCCAAGCGCAAACGCGAGCGCGCGCTCCACCAGCGTTTCCCCGCTTGCAGGCACCACATCGATGTCGGGATAAATGCGGTGCATGGGGGTTCTCAACAGATACGGTGGTGCCTTCGGCAAGAGAGCCATGTCATACCCTCCCGGCGGTAGCTGGAGCGTTTTGCAGATCACGATTTGTCCCATCGGTTTCGATGGGTTTATGAAGGGGTGTTTGCGAGAAAACTGAATGACATCAGTAGGGCCAAGAGGTTTTAAGTCCCTTGCGTCTACCAGTTCCGCCACGTCCGCATCGATCGTCCGATCAGGTCTTCCGCGCTTCAGGGCGAACTGGCATGCAGCCCGCCGACAAGACGCGCCCCCTCATAAGGGAGCCCGGGCCGCAAAGCAAAGTGGATGGCCGATCGGGCGGTCGGCGGCCCGCCGATCCGGCCTCAATGCGGTCACCGGGCGATGGTTTACGCAACGTCAACAGTGTCCGGTGTAGCAAGTCCCATGATCGATCACGCCCTCCCGTTCCGATACCTGACCCGCGCCGTGGCGGCGCTGTCGCTGCTTGCGCTGGCAGCGGGGCTGGGCGGCTGCGCCGGGATCGGCGACAGTTTTGCCTCGGCCGCCTTCGTCGACCCCGCCAAATACGAACAGTTCGACTGCAACCAGCTCGAGGCCGAGCGCAAGACGCAGGCGGCGCGCACCGCCGAACTGCAGGGGCTGATCGACAAGGCCAAGACAGGGACCGGAGGGGCGGTGGTCAGCCAGGTGGCCTATGGCAACGATTACATCTCGGCGCGGGCCTCGTCGAAGCTCGCCGAGGAGACCTGGCTGCGCAACAAATGCGTGGCTACTCCTGTCGCCCCTGCAACGCCGCCGGTGCCCGCAGCGCCGGCCCATGGCGCTCGCAAGCGCTGACGCAGCCTTCACATTCGCCAGTCGTAGATCCAGTCCTGCCGCGCCTGCAGCCGGGATGCGCCCATCGCCTGCATCGTCAGATCGCGTGCCAGCGCCATCGGCCCGCGCAGGTGATAGATCCGGCCGGATTGCCGCGCGACGCGTTGTACCCGGGCCACCCGGGGGCGGCGTAGCGCGGCGTAGCTCTGCAGCGCGGCCGCGACATCGGTGGAGCCGTCCAGGGTCTCGCTGAGGCATTTCGCCAGTACTGCGGCGTCCTCGATCGCCATGCCGGCACCCTGGGCCGCGAACGGCAGCATGGCGTGGGCGGCGTCGCCGAGCAGCGCCACCGGGCCCTGGCTCCAGGCCCCGCCATCCGGCAGCGTGCACAGCGGCCAGCGCCGCCAGCTCTCCACCGCGTCGAGCATCGTCCGGGCCGGACCGGGCCAGCGCATCGCCGCGAAGTGATTCTTGATCTCGGCGGCCGCGCCGGTCTCGTTCCAGTCGGGCCCGTTCCAGGGCCCGGGCATGATCGCCACCACATTCGTCTGCCGTCCGCCGGCCATCGGATAGGCCACCAGATGGGCATTCGGCCCCATCCACAGCTGCACGCGATTCGTGGGGTCGCGCGGCAGCCGGCCGGCGTCGATGGTGCCGCGCCAGGCGATCAGACCGGAGAACCGTGCCTGCACCTCAGGAAACAGCTGGTGGCGTACCGCCGACCAGACGCCGTCGGCGCCGACCAGCGCCAGTGCCGGTCCGTGCTCGCCGAGCACGACACCACCGGCATCGATGCCGAACGCGTCCAGCGGCCGCCCCAGCCTCAATTCGATGGCGGGATGGTCGGTGACGGCCGCCAGCAGCGCCGATTGCAGGTGGGCGCGGTGCATCACCCAATAGGGCCCGCCGGAGCGCGACGCGGCGGTCTCGCCGAGCGGCAGCCGGATCACCTCGCCGCCGCTGCGCGCGCTCATGATGCTGACGGCATCGGGGGCGATCACATCAGGGGCGAGGCGGGGCTGCAGGCCGAGGCCGATCAGCACCCGGCTGGCATTGGGCGACAGCTGCAGCCCGGCGCCGACCTCCTGCAGCCGTTCAGCCTTCTCGAGAACGACAACGCGAAACCCGCGGGCGGCGAGCGCCAGCGCAGCGGTCAGCCCGCCGATGCCGGCACCGGCAACGGCGATGGTGCGCGACGGCGCCACGACCAGGGATCAGGTGACTTTGTCTTTCAGGACGCATTCCGGCGGCCGGGCCTCGCCCGCGCCGAGATCGGCGGCGAAGCGATACAGCGTCGAGCAATACGGGCAGATGATCTCGTTGTCGTTGCCGAGGTCGAGGAAGACGTGCGGATGATCGAACGGCGGGTTGGCGCCCACGCACATGAACTCCTTCGATCCGATCTCGATGATCGGAACGCCGGCGTCATTGTGAAAGTGCGGAACGACGTGATCGGACATCTTGTTTACCCTTGCTCGCGACGGCTGCGGAACATGATACGTCTCCGCGCCGTTAGTGCGGCGCACCATAGTGGCGGCTGCGCTTGATTCCTAGGCCGCAGCCCGGGCTGATCGACCCAGCATGGGGATTCGACACAATCATGTGGTGTTGGAGAAGCCCTTCTTTCGTCGGGGCGGTTGTGTCCTAAAAACGGCACACCATTTCATAAAGAGGTGCAGCAATAGGGTTTCGGTCAATGCGCTGGCGGCTCGATACGGTCTTGACGGGGGTGGCGGTTTGCGCGGTCGCCGGTGTCATGCTGTGGCCGCATGCCCGCGATGCAGCCGCTGTGCTGACGGCGCAGGACGATCCGGCTGCCCTGTCAGATGCACAGGTCGACATCGCGGTTCGGCGCGATCAGGGTGTGCTGGTCCGCGGCATCGAGGAAGCGCTGGCGGCGAAGGATTCCGACCTCGCGCAGAGCTTTGTCAAACTGGCCGCGGCAAAAAAGCTAGCGCTGCCCGACGAAGTGTCGAAGCGCGTCAGCGACGCGGTTGCTGAGGCCAATTCCGCGACCCAGATTGCCACCCGTTTCGCCACCGGCCTCGTCACTGGCAATGCCGACGACGTCGCCAGCATGTCGGGTACGGTGGCCGGCGACCTGTTCGTGTTCGGCGACATCCGCGACGCCATCCGCGAGGGCAAGCATCTCGTGATGGGTGAAGACGTCGATCGCGTCATCCTCGGTCTGGCCGCCGCCGGTCTCGCCATCACCGCGGCGACCTATGTTTCGGTCGGCGGTGCGGCGCCGGTGCGGGCAGGGCTCACTTTGGTCAAGGACGCGCGCAAGGTCGGCCGCCTCGGCGAAGGGCTCACCGCCTTTGTCGGGCGCTCGGCGCGCGAGATGGTCGATACGCCCATGCTGCGCACCGCAATGGCCGATGCGTCGATCATGCGCCCGGGCCCGACCATCGACGGCGTCAAGGCTGCGTTCCGCGCCGAGAAGGCCGGCGGACTGGTTCGGCTCGCCAAGGACGTCGGTCGCGTCGGCGAAAAGGCCGGCACCAAGGGCGCGCTCGACACCCTGCGCATCGCGGAGGGACCGAAGGACGTCGCGCGCGCGGCCCGCCTTGCTGAGTCCAAGGGCGGCCAGACCCGCGCCCTGTTCAAGATGTTCGGCCGCGGCGCGCTGCTGCTGGCGGCCGGCGCCTTCAATCTGACGATGTGGCTGTTCTGGGCGCTGTTCGCGCTGTTCGGCCTGGTCTGTTCGATCAAGGCGACCACCGAGCGACTCACCTGGTCGCACTTGCAGCGCTCCAAGGCGCGGAAGCTGAAGCGTCAACTGGCTCTGCAGGCCGGGCTCCGCCACGAAATGGCCTTACGTCCGGCACTGGCGGCGGCTTCCGTGCACGGCTAAACTGCATCTCCCGCCCCGCATCCCCCATCATAAATAAACGGAATTGAAGATGCCGAGTTTCCACAACGGCGCTGTTGAAATTGCCTATCTCGATGAGGGCGAGGGCGACCCGATCGTGCTGGTGCACGGCTTCGCTTCCAGCAAGAACGTCAACTGGGTGTATCCGACCTGGGTGTCGGATCTGCGCAAGGACAACCGCCGCGTCATCGCACTCGACCATCGCGGCCACGGCGACTCCACCAAGCTCTACGATCCCGAAGATTATCACCTCGGCATCATGGCCGGCGACGTGCGCGCGCTGATGGCGCATCTCGGCATCGAGCGCGCCGACATGATGGGCTATTCCATGGGCGCTCGCATCACGGCGCTGATCGCGGAAACCCAGCCGCAGTTGCTGCGCACCGCCATCATCGCGGGCCTCGGCATCGGCCTGATCAAGGGCGGCGGCCCGGGCGAGAATGTCGCGCTGGCGCTGGAGGCGCCGTCGCTCGACGATGTCACCGATCCCGTCGGCCGAACCTTTCGCACCTTCGCCGATCAGACCCGCTCTGATCGGCTTGCGCTGGCTGCCTGCATGCGCGGCTCGCGTCGCTTGATGACCTATGAGGAGGCCGCACGCATCACCGTGCCGACGCTGATCGCGGTCGGCACCACCGACGAGATCGCGGGTTCCGCGCAGGAGTTGCAGCAGGTGATTCCCGGCTCCGAGGTGCTCGACATCCCCAACCGCGACCACATGCGCGCGGTCGGCGACAAGGTCTACAAGGCCGGCGTGCTGGATTTTCTGGCACGCCATCCCTGACCGGCCCACCGCGCGCATCTTGTTTTGATCGGGAGACCGCCCACCTCTAACAGGCACGCCGCGCTGCGGCGGGCTGCGGCCCGTTTTGAAACATGAGCTAAGTCAGTGTGTTAGCTGGTGTTTCCGGGGTGGGTCCATATTGATGATGGCGCCAGCGGTGCCGCGACAGCCGTCCGCGGTGTGCTATAGTGCCGGTCCGACAGCAGAATGTGCGAGCCCAGCATGTCCATCCAGAACATCAATTCGCAGAACGCAAAGATCGCATCGCTGGATCCGATCTGGGATCGCATCCGTGGCGAGGCGGAAGACATTGTCCGCCGCGAACCCGAACTGGCGTCCTTCATCTATTCGACGGTCTTGCATCATGATCGCCTCGAGGAGTCGGTGGTGCATCGCGTCGCCGAGCGGCTGAATCATTCGGCGCTGTCCGGCGACCTGATCCGCCAGACCTTCGACGAGGCGTTGCGCGACGATCCCGATCTCGGCAATGCGTTCCGCGCCGATCTGGTTGCGGTGTTCGACCGCGATCCCGCGACCACCCGCTTCATCGATCCGCTGCTGTACTTCAAGGGCTTTCACGCCATCCAGACCCATCGTCTGGCGCACTGGCTGCTCAACAAGGGCCGCAAGGATTTCGCCTGGTATTTGCAGAGCCAGGCTTCGGCGGTGTTCCAGACCGACATCAACCCCGCGGCGAAAATCGGCCGCGGCATCTTCCTCGATCACGCCACCGGATTCGTGGTCGGCGAAACCGCCGTCATCGAGGACGATGTGTCGATCCTGCACGGCGTCACGCTGGGCGGCACCGGCAAGGAGAACGAGGACCGTCATCCGAAGATTCGCCGGGGCGTGCTGATCGGCGCCGGCGCCAAGATCCTCGGCAATATCGAAGTCGGCCATTGCGCACGCATCGCCGCAGGCTCCGTGGTGGTGAAGCCGGTGCCGCACAACGTCACCGTCGCCGGGGTGCCCGCCAGGATCGTCGGCGAGGCCGGCTGCGCCGAACCGTCGCGCACCATGAACCAGATGCTCAACGCCACCGGCCTGTGAAGCCACGATCCGGGCTGCCGGATCGCTGAACGGCGCCGGTGAATTTTGTAGATATAGGCTGGCGGTTCGCGCCGTCTCGCCGTAAACCCTCGCCATCATCGACACCGCAATCGCATTGGAGACACCTGTGGACGTTCAGGAAGTCAGAAAACTCGACGCCTATCTCAAGCGCCTGTTTGGCAACCAGAAGATCCGCGTGGTGCCGCGGCCCAAGAAGGACGATTCGGCCGAGGTTTATATCGGCGAGGAATTCGTCGGCGTGCTGTTCGTCGATGACGAGGACGAAGATCGCTCGTTCCAGTTCCAGATGGCCATCCTGGAAGAAGACCTGGTCGACGAGGGCTGAGGCTTTGCGGCGAGATTGCCGGAAGCGCTCTCGCCGCGCATCTCCTATCCGACGCCCTCCGGCGTCACCAGCCCGGCGCCGGTGGCGAGCCAGACCAGATGCGCATCGGTGCGCGCGCCGATCTTGGCCTTGATCTGGTAGTGATAGTTCTGCACCGTCTTGGCGCTCAGGTTCAGCGATTGCGCGATCTGCTCGGTGGTCCAGCCGGACGCCACCAGCCGCAGGATCTCGGTCTCGCGCGGTCCGAGATCGTCGACCAGCGAGCGCTGGCCTGACAATCGCTCGGCAGCGACTTCGCGGGCGATGTCCTCGCTCAGCGCGCGACCGCCCTTCATCACCGTTTCGATGGCGTGCACCAACTCGTGCGGCGCGCTGCTCTTGGTGATGTAGCCGCACACGCCGGCCTCGAACGCCTTCAGAGCGAAGGCCGCGCTGGCATGCATGGTGAAAGCCAGGATCCGCGCCGTCGGATCCCACTGCCGGATGTGCCGCGTCGCCTCCAGCCCGCCCGGTCCCGGCAGCGACAGGTCCATCACCACCACGTCGGGCCGTTCCGCGCGATAGGCGCGATAGGCGGAGGCGGCGTCCTCGGCCTCGGCGCTGATGCGGAATCCCGGCTGCCGCTCCAGCAGCCGGCGATAGCCCTCGCGCACCACCGGATGGTCGTCCACCAGCAGGATGCTGATGTCGGTCATGACAGGGCCGCCGCCGCGCGCGGTTGCGGCAGGATCAGCGGGATGATGGCCGCGACCCGCACACCCTGCGCAGCGGCGGCGATGGACAGGCTGCCGCCGAGCGCGGCGATGCGCTCGCGGATGCCGAGAATGCCGTGGCCGGAGCCGGCGTTGATGCGTGCGATATCGCCGCCGCCGTCGTCCTCCACGCTCAGCGCCACCGCCTCATCAATGTCGGTGGTGCGCGCTACGCGCAGGTGGACATGGCGCGGCCGGCCGTGGCGCGCCGCATTGGTCAGGCATTCCTGCGCGATCCGGTAGACATTCACCGCGGCCTCGGCCGGCACATCGGCGAGATCGCCGGCCACGTCGAGGTGGAACACCGCGCCGTTCGCGCTGCCGCTGTTCCAGCGTGCCACCAGCTGGACGAGGCTGGCCTGCAGCCCGAGCTCCTCGAGATCCTGCGAGCGCAAGCGGGCCAGTGCGCCGCGCAGCGTGGCCATCATCTGCGCGGTGACGCGGGCGATGGCGCGGGCATCGTCGACGAGATCCGGACGCTCCGGCGTCGCGCCGGCCTCGATGGAGGCGGCCAGCGCCGCGGTGGCAGTGAGGCACTGGCCGAACTCGTCGTGCAGGTCGCGCGCCAGCGCGCGGCGCTCTTCTTCCTGGACCTGGAACAGACGCTTGGTGAGCGCCAGCCGTTCGGCGGTGGTGGAGGCAAGGCGGCCTGCGAGATCGTTGACCGCGCCGGCGATGTGGTTGAACTCGGTGGCGCCGAACGCCGGCAGGCGGTGACGGTGCTCGCCCTGTTCGAGGCGGCGCAGGCCGCGCACGATGGTGCGCGCTGGCATCAGCGCGTGGCCGATCAGCAGCGTGGCGAGCAGACCGATGCCCAGCGCCATGGCCGCGGCCACCGAGACCATCACCGTGACCTGACGCCACGCCTGCCGCACCGCCACTGCCGGCTCCGCGCGTGCCATCACGCTGCCCGCGTTGCGGTCCCTGATAGTCAGTGGCCGGGTAACGCTCGCATGCGGGCCGAACAGCGCGCTATTGAACTGGGTAAACCAGCCCGGCGCTGTGGTGCCGATGCCTTCCACCTGGCTGCAGATTTCGCGCGGATCCTGAGCGCCGAGCTTGAAAGAGATGCAGATCCCCGGTGCGATCATCTTCATGGTGGCCAAGGCTTCCCACTCCGGCACCGGCAGCAGTGCATCGCGGTAGACGCCGTCCCGCCACAGCAATTGGCGCCAGTACAGATTCTGCAGGTTGTGGGCGACGCGGTCGGCGGACACCGCGATGTCGTTCTCGATGCTGCGGTGCGCATCGACCAGGACCCAGCCGACGGCGCAGGCGAGACAGAACACGACGACGGCGGCAAGACGCAGGATGAGATGGATCAGCAGACGCATCGCTTCGAGCCTCCGCATTGGAACATGCGCATCTCAGATGTGCGCTTCCGACATCTAAGATGAGCCAGCCCCGGTCTGGCAAGCGTTTCCCGCGCGGTCGGGCAAATTGCCCGGTGCTTTGCAGGCCGGATGCCCTTGGGCATGCCATGCGTTCAGTCTTAAACCGGGGCAGGGCGGGCGCGATACAAGACCTGCCGATACGGGGATGCCGAGGAAGTAATGACCGGACGTCAATCCGATCCAGCCGATCGCGTGCCGCTCCTGCACTGGATGATCTTCACCGGCCTCAGCCTGTTCGGCGCGGTGCTGCTTTGGCACTACGGTCTGGTGCGGCAGATGCTCGCCGCCGACCGCACCTACATTTCCGCGATCATCGTGCTGCTCTATGTCGGCGCTTCCCTGCATTGTCTGTGGCGGACCATCGTGGTGTCGCGCGAGGGCGCCGCGGCACGTCGCGCGGCGCGGCTGTTCGAAGGCGGCGGCGCGCAACGCGTCGTCGTCAGCGACGACGCCGTGGCGATCGATGGCGTCGGCACCTTGCCGAAGGGGCTTGTCGCCGAACATATCCGCGACCTTGCGGTGAAGTCCGGACTGCAGAACGGAGCCCGCCTCGACCAGACGCTGCTGTTGCGCCGCCTCGCCGGCAACCTGCGCGGCTCCAATTCATTCGGCGCCTTCGCCGGCGATACGTTGATGAAGCTCGGCCTGATCGGCACCATCGTCGGCTTCATCATGATGCTGGCGCCCATCGCCGGCCTCGACACGGCCAACCAGGGCGCTATCAAATCTTCCATGAACCTGATGAGCGAGGGCATGGCGGTGGCGATGTACACCACGCTCGCCGGTCTGCTGGGCTCGATCCTGATCCGCATCCAGTACTACATGCTGGAGGACGCCACCGCGAAACTGTTCGCCTTCGCCGTTGGGCTGATCGATGTCCATGTCATCGCGCGGCTCGATCGCGGAACGCAGATGCCTGCAGCGGAGATGGCGGAGTGATCGACGAATTCGAGTTCGCCGCGCATGAGCCGTCGTTCGACCCGCTCGGGGTGATGCTGTTCAAGGCGCTGCAGGTGATCGCTTTCCTGTTCTTCATCGCGCTGCTGGCGATCAAGACCCATGACGACGAGGGCAAGGTCGATCCCCGGCTGGAGTTTCTGGTCACGGTGAGCTGGCCCGACAAGCATCCGGATGACATCGATATGTTCGTGCAGGACCCGATCGGCAACATGGTCTGGTACCGGCGCCGCGAGTCCGGCTTCATGGTGCTGGATCGCGACGACCGCGGTGGCCTCAACGACTTCATCATGGTCAACGGCCAGAAGGTGCCGTCGCCGATCCGCCAGGAGATCGTCAGCATTCGCGGCGTGGTGGCCGGCGAATACACCGTCAACGTTTATCATTTCGCCGCGCTGACCGGGCAGCCGGTGCCGGTCACGGTGAAGGTCGAGAAGCTGAATCCGAAGGTGCAGGTGGTGTATTACGACACCGTCGAGGTCGACCACGGCGGCACTGAAAAGACGGCGGTGCGGTTCGTGATGGACAAGGCCGGCAACGTCACCGAGGTCAATCACGACAGCAAGTCGTTGCTGCAAACCCTGCGTAAACCGCGCAGTGCGGGGTAGCCGACGATGGGCCTGCAGACGGAAATCCTCGGCCTGTCGATCGGCTATGCGCTGCTGGGTCTGCTGCTGCTGCTGGCGCTGACCCGGACGCGGCTGCCGTGGCCGGTCAAGGCGGGCGCGGTGGTGCTGACCAGCGCATTCTACGTGCTGGTCTATTTCAGGACCGCGGGGCTGCTCGGCTGGTCGGCGCCCGAGCCGCTGCCGGCGCGCTTCCAGTTGCTGTGGGCGCGCAGCGTCGAGCCGAACAAGGCGCTGGGCGAGCCGGGTGCCGTGCATCTGTGGGTCGAGGAGCTCGACGCCGACAATTTCCCGAGCGGCGTGCCGCGTGCCTATCGGCGTCCGTATTCGACGGCGCTCGCCCGCAAGGTGGAGAGCGCCCGCACCGAGATCGGCAATGGCCGTCCGCAAGGCGGCCGGGCCGAGCAGTTCGGCTCCGGCGAGGGCGGGGCCCCCGAAGGCTCGGTGGCGGCGCTGCGCAACGCGGAAGCCGGCGGCGATCCGTCCGGCGGCGGCTTGCTCGACTCCGACTTCATGCGCGGCGAGTCGCAGTCGATCGAGTTCGCGCCGCTGCCGATCCGTACGCTGCCGCCCAAGGATGCACCGCAATAGCAAGGGTGCGTCGTGAGGCGATCGATCAGCCGTGCGGGCTGGTCAGTTGCGCGGTCAGCCGGTCCATGGCGTTGCCGACGTCGCGCCATTGCGCCAGCCAGTCGCGCGGAAAGCGGAAGGTCAGGTCGGCGCCGCCGATACGGCGTTCGCTGAGGCACATGCCCGGCGTGATGCCGTCGCGGGTGCAGCGTGCCACCAGCTCCGGCGCCGCGCCCTGGAACAGGTCCTCTTTGCTGTAGGCCGAACCGTCGCGGAACGGCCGCAGCGTCAGCCCGTCCTGCATCGTCGACGCCGGCTGGTCGATGTAACGCGGATAGATCGTGCGCAGCCGGATGTCCGGCGACATCGCATCGTGATGCGCCGTCAGCGATACGAAGATCCGGTCGATCGGCTGGGCGTTTTCATCGAAGGTCTCGACACTGACGCGACGCGGCTGGTCCGGTGCCTCGAGCGACGGGTAGTTGTAGCTGAGGTCGACGCGTTCCTGCGGCCCGGACTGCTTCTGCACCTTGCGGCGAAAGGCGTGGGCGGGGACGTTGAACAGGGTATCGCCGACGCTGACGGGAATCCGCTCCGGATTGACGGCGGCGCCGGAATGCCACGTCGGCCACAGCAGCCAGGCGATCAGTGCGATCGCGCCCGCGGCCAGCATGCCGCCCAGCAGCACCGGAACCATATGGCTGCGGCGCTGCTGGCGCCGGACGCGCGGTCGGTTCTGGGTCGGCGAAAGCAGGGTCATGCACACACGGTCGGAGAAGAGGCGGCCCACGATGACCGCCCCGAATCAGCTGCAAAATATGGCATGCGAACGTTAACGTCAGCCCGGTTGGCGACGCGGGACGACACATCGAGACATGCGCGCAGCGCGGTTCCGGCTGTTGGCGTTAACCCTTTCTTAAGGATAAACTGGCGGGGCGCCGCACGGTTTGCGAGACAGGACGGGTGTTGCCGCGGAGAGAATGCCCATGTCGCCGGATGCCCTGAATTCCCTGTTTTCGCTGTGCCTCGGCTTTGCGCTCGCCGGCGCGCTGACCAGTGGCTACCAGGCGCTGGTCCAGCGTCCCGCCGGCTTCAGCCTGCTGCAGCAGGGCGGCGCGCCAAAAGCCTTCGCGGCGGTGCCGTTCCTGGTGTTCGCCGCGCCCTTCATCATCATGCGCAACACGCTGCTCGGCCGCCGCATCGAGCACAGCCGCCGCATCCAGTTCGTGATGATGGCCACCGTGCTGGCCGGATTCTGGAGCATGATGTCCGGCACCTTCGTCCTGATGACCCTGCGCGCCGCCGGCTTGCTGGACTGAGTAAGGCCATGCCAAGGTCGCTCCAAAGGGAGACGATCGAACATGGCCATCTACGAACTCGACGGGCAGGGCCCCGAGCTTCCGTCCGACGGAAATTACTTCATTGCCGACAGTGCCCAGGTGATCGGCAGGATCCGCCTGCTGAACAATGCCAGCGTCTGGTTCGGCGCGGTGCTGCGCGGCGACAATGAGTGGATCGAGATCGGCGAGAATTCCAACGTGCAGGACAACTCCACCTGCCACACCGACAAGGGCTTTCCGCTGACCATCGGCAGCAACTGCACCGTCGGTCACAACGTCATCCTGCACGGCTGCACCGTCGAGGATGGTGCGCTGATCGGCATGGGCTCGATTGTCATGAACGGCGCACGGATCGGCAAGGGCAGTGTGGTCGGCGCCGGCGCGGTGATTACCGAGGGCAAGGAATTCCCGGAAAACTCGCTCATCATCGGCGCACCGGCGCGGGTGATCCGCACGCTGTCGCCGGAGCAGGCCGCGGCGATGACCGGCGCGGCAAGATTCTACGTCGCCAACGGCCCGCGCTTTGCGAAGGGCCTCAAGAAGATCGGATAACCGATCCTCCGACCGCACTATACGTCATCCTGAGGAGTCGCGCACTTGCGCGGCGTCTCGTGGGATGGGGAGAGTTCGTCGTCTCATGGTTCGAGACGCGCGCAAGAGCGCGCCCCTCACCATGAGGTCTTCCACCCGGCGCTCTGGCGTCCGGTCGGCAAGCTTTGACTGTCGCTCCAGACTTACGTCCCCTCGGCCTCGTTCGCCTCCGCTTCGCCGGCGACGCGCTCGTGGCCGGCGCTCCACAGCGCGTGTTCCTCGCTGCCGTCCTGATAGGGATTGGCTTCCGCCGGGATATTTTCTGCGGCGGCGCGCTCGCCTTCTTCAAACGGATCTTTTTGCGGATCGGGCATGGCTGCGTTTCCTTGCTGGGCGCGATGAGGCCGGGGTGGCCGATGGAGCGGGTGGTCGCTTGCGGGAGACGCCTGCGCTCTTGCGCAACGCGTCCTTGAGATCGATCGGCACGCCGTGCTTCTTCAGGAGGTCGGCGAAGGCTTCGTCGGCCAGCTCCTGCAATGTCGCCATGCGGTCGCGCCCGAGCTGGGTGAGCTTGTCACGGGTCTCGTCGTCGAAGTCGATCAGCTTGCGCATGTCGTCCTGAAATCCTGCTGCACGGCGAACGAGAAAACTACGGCGACCTGGCCTTGCGCCAGTGCGGCTGTTTGCGCGACGGATCGAATACCCGCTCTTCGTGACGATGCAGCGCCTGCGCCACACCGAGCCGCGCGAAGCTCACGGGACCGGCATGGTCGGCGGCCTCGATCAGCACGTGCATGGCGGTCTGCCATTCCAGGGCCTCGTGTTCTGCGGGAGGCAAGGAGGTGATGTAGGTCCCGGCGTCGCGCAGCGAGCGCAATTGCTGGCCGTTGGCCAACACGATCGGTTCGCTGAACCGCAGATCCCAGGACATGACGCACTCCACGCAACCGAACCGGGACTCAAGCGCGTCTTGGCTGAAAGGTTCCCGTCCGTCGGGCCGTAGTTCTACGGGGCCGGCGTTTAAGCCCGCGCTAGCCCGGCTGCCGCTACAACGGGGTTCATTTCCGTCCCAGTCGGTATCCCCATGATCGCAACAGTCGAACAAGGACCATCCACCGAACCCGGCGGGCTGAAAAAGCTGCTGGGCACTCCTGCAGCCGGCTTCCTCAAGCTCGGCGTTGCGGAGAAGATCTACACCATCGCCGCATTGCTGGTGGTGCTGACCGTCCTGCTGGTGGCCACCTCGATCCAGTCGGTGCGGCTGCAGAACAACTATCGGATCGATCTGGCGTCATCTGCGGCTGCAGTGGTCAACATCGAACGGGTCAACGGCCTGGTCTATGCTGTCGTGATGGAATCGCGCGGCATCTACATGTCGACCGACAAGGGCAAGCTCAAGTTCTTCGGCGACGAATTGCTGCGGCGGACGCGGGAACTGGCCCAGGTGGTGACGGAGTGGGAAGCCATCATCCGTCCGGCCGATGCCGAGAAGTTCGCGGCCTTCAGGAAGCGGGTCATTCAGTTCATCGACTTCCGGCGCGAACTGGTGCGCCTGACCCGCGAGGTCAGTCCGGCCGCGGGGAGGGAGTGGAGCGACAACGATGCCAACCGCGCCGTGCGCACCGCGCTGAACGCCGACCTCGAAGCCCTCTCAAAGGTCTATAGCGAGCGAACCCAGGAGGTGACGGATCTCGGTGACAAGACCCGTCTTGCGTCCTGGTATCTGGCGGCGCTCGGCGCCGGCGCGCTGCTGCTGGCAGGCTTCAACGTTTACGTCATGCGGCGCTTCGTCATTACGCCGCTGGCCGATATCACGGCTGCCACCGACTGCATCGCGAGGGGACATATCAACCTCACTATTCCGCACATCGAGCGCACGGATGAAATCGGCAAGCTCGCCGACGCCGTGCAGAAATTCCGTGAATCTGCCGACCGCAATGTGGAGCTTGAAGAGTTGGAGATGGGCACCGCGCGGCAGCGCGATGCGGTGATGGACGAGCGCGACCGGCTCAACGACAAGTACAACGCGAAGAAATGGCAGCTCTCCGCCGCGATCAACAGCATGCCGCAAGGCGTGGTGATGCTGGACGCGGCCGGGCAGATTGTGGTGGTCAACGACCAGTATCGCAAGATGTACAGCCTGCCTCCGGCCATCAAGGCGGAATCCTCCCTGGCCGATATCGTGCGGTTCATGGTTCAGAATCGCCTTTTGGCCGGAAGCGCCTCCAAGGTGCTTGCAGCAATGCAGGCGCGAATCGCCAAGCAGCAGCCGATCGTCACTCAGACCGAACTGACCGACGGGCGCGTCATACGCGTCGCCGAGCAGCCGATGGCCGGCGGCGGATGGGTGTCGACTCACGACGATGTGACCGAGCAACTCAAGATGCAACGGATCCTCGAGCGCACCGAACGGTTCCTGGTGACGGTGATCGAGAATGTTCCCGAGGCGATCGCCGCCAAGGACGCCCGCAGCTTGCGCTACGTGTTCGTCAATCGCGCCGCGGAAGAATTATTCGAGCTGCCGCGCGGGTCCATCATGGGGAAGACCGCGCGCGAACTGTTCGCGCCGGAGATTGCCGATATGATCGAACAGGGCGACAAGCGGCTTCTCGACGGCGACGAGCCGCTGGAGATGGTCGTCCACCGGGTCGAGACACCCGCCGGTCCGCGCTGGCGCGGGGTGAGGCGAATTCCGGTCCGCGGTCCGGACGGCGAGTCGCGGGTGTTTCTGAGCATCATCGAGGATCGCACCGACCGCATGGAGGCCGCAGCCTCGCTTGTACCGGTGCCGTCGGCCTGATCGACGTCGGGGAACCCGGCCGCCTGTAACAGAGTTACAGCGCAAAGGAGTTTCCGATGTCCTATGCAAGACTCTCCCTGCTCGCAGTAGCCATCCTGCTTACGCCCGTTGCCACGCTGGCCCAGAGCGGCGGAAGCGGTTCAGGCGGCGGAGGAGCCGGCGCAGGCGGCACTGCGACCGGCAGCGTCATGAGCGGTCCGGGAAGCGTGCGCGCCACTCCGCCCGGCACCAACAGCGCCGGCACCGCCAATGCCAGTGGCACCCCAAGGTCCGGAACGCGGTCTGGCGCGGCGTCCCTCGATGGGTCTTCCGCGACCGGCAATGCGGCTGTCGATGCCCAGGACCGGACTGTGAGTCGCAAGATCAAGAGCATCTGCAAGGGCTGCTGACCCGTTGCGCCGCCTGCCAGTCTCCAGGATGTGATCCAGACGGCGGCGCTTGCCCATCTTCCGGCCGAAAGATCGCATGAGATGGAGGTACTGGCATCTGGCGATGCGGTGTGAAACGGAGAACGGTGATGGTTCGGAAAACGGTTCTGGCTCTGGCGGCCGCGGCCGCGGTGACCCTGGCGGCGCCGACGGCGGCCTCGGCGCGCGGCGGGTTCGGTGGCTTTCATGGCGGCTGGCACGGCGGAGGCTTTCATGGCGGAGGCTGGCACGGTGGTGGTTGGCGCGGCCCCGCATTCGGTGCTCTGGGCCTCGGCCTTGCGGCGCCCTATGCCTATGGTGGCTACTACGGACCGGGCTATGGCTATGGTTACGGGTATCCGTATTCCTATGCCGGCTACGGAGGGTACTACGGCGACGGCGGTTGCTACCTCGTCAACCGCCGCATCTGGACACCTTACGGCTGGCGGTTTCGTCGCGTTGAGGTCTGCAGCTAGCCCGGGGATTCTGACAGACCAAGCGATCCCGGATCGCCCAGCGATCCCGGATCGCATGCCGGACTCGCATGGCTGCTCCGTGTCGCCGTTGGTATGGCTGTTGCTTCGGGTGATACATGCTGGATGCAGTAAATATTCCCGATCTGACGCTGCTCTTCCTGGCGACGATCTTCGGCCTTGCCACGGCTTTCGTCTGGATGTTCTGCGAGCTGGAGCGCCTTGCGGCGCGGCGGCGTGCGCGCCTTACGGTCGTTGGACGCGCGCCGCCTGACGAGCCCGGTGGGCATTGATGCAGCGGGCCAGACCATTGCGGCCCGTTACGTAGTTTTGGCTAGTTCAGCACCTTGTACTTCTTCAGCCATGCCTGCATTTGCAGCCAGGCATCTTCGGCGGCTTCCTTGCGGTAGCTCGGGCGATAGTCGGCGTGGAAGCCGTGCGGCGCGCCGGGATAGATCTTGAACTCGGCGGTCTTGCCGGCCGCCGCCAGCGCCGCCTTCAGCGCCTCCACCTGGGCGACAGGTATGCCGGTGTCTGCCCCGCCATAGAGACCGAGCACCGGCGCCTTCATTTCGGGCGCCAGCTGGGTCGGGCTCTTCGGCCACAGCGGGTTCGGGGCATCCACCGGCGGGCCGTAGAACGTCACGGCTGCCTTGAGCTCCTTGCTGTGAGCGGCATATTCCCAGACGTTGCGGCCGCCACGGCAGAAGCCGATCATGCCGAGCCGGCCGGTGTCGCCGCCATTGGCCTTGGCGAAGGCCACGGTGGCGTCGAGGTCAGTCAGCAGCTCCGAATCCGGTTTGGAATTCACCAGCGGGATCAGTTGCGCCATGTCGGTCACCTTGGTGAGGTCAACGCCCTTGCGGAAATAGTAGTCCGGCGCGATGGCGAAGGCGCCAAGCTTGGCGAGCCGCCGTGTCACGTCGCGGATGTATTCGTGCAGGCCAAAAATTTCCATCGCCACGATCACCACCGGCGGATTGGCGACGCCTTTCGGGCGCGCGAAGTAGCCGGGCATCTCACCGTCGGCCACCTTGATCTTTGCCGTACCGACGTCCAGCCCTGTGGTGTCGGTGGTGATCACCTCGGCGCGCACCGGGCCGGCTGCCAATGTGTAGCCGGCGGCGACCGCGGCAGAGGCGGTCATGAAACCGCGGCGTGAGAACGGCGCCGTTTTCGTCAGTCCGATGATATCGGCATTCAGGATCGGCTCTGCAGTCATGGGCAACTCTCCGGCGTGAGTGGTATGACGCATAAGCGTGCTGGCCGCGCGAAAACGCAAATCACCAGGGCGCGAGGACCGGAGGGGCGAGTGAGCGCTATTTGTGCACCGGGTTCCGCCTAATTCCGGAACGAACATGTCAGCGCCGCTTTACCCCATCGACGGTTGCGCGACGCGGCCGTCACCGGGCGGTCGCATGAGCCGTCAAAGCTTTGGGCAAACCGATGAACATTCAGGCCGTTGACCGCGCGATCAGCATCTATGAAGCGATCGCGGATCGCACAGAACCGAAGGGCGCGCGGGAGAAGCTCTCGCAGCATCTCGGCAGGCTTTACGTCAACGGCGAGCGCGATCATCATCGCCTCACCGTGCACGGCCTGTCGTTCCTGCGGGAACTGGACCGCAAGCGAAACAGCTAGCTGTCCCTGTCTGTAGACTGGACGGCGCGCTGTTTGCGCAGCGATTTTCTTCGTGAGATTTTCGCCTGGGCGGCCCTGACGGAATCTGCCCGCGACGGCTCCGGCCGCTGCGGTGCAGGTCCACTCGGCTCATCGCCGGCGACGGGCATCTGCGGCATCATCGCGATGCCCGGCGTCAGCTTCAGCGGCTGCAGGCCCATCGGTCGCTCGGTTGTGGTTTGGCGCTTGCTCATCACCTTACAACGCTGACGGGCGCGGAATGTTCAACGGTAACGCCACCGCCTTGCTATCCCGAAGAGATGGTCAGCGCCAAACGTAGTTGCGGCCAGCTCCTGGGGGAGGAGCTGGCCGCGCGCGATCCGGTCAGGGACGGGGAGGGGTGGGAATGTGACCGGGTCGCGTGTCTCCGAATTCTGTTGCGCTAGTGCCCGCGGGCGCTGGCCGTGGCCACTGCCGGACGGGAGTCGCCGAGGGAAACCCACACATTGGGGTCGCTCTGCGACTGCCGCTTGACGAAGCGGTAGCCAGTCTCCGTCCAGGCCACGACGTTTTCGTTCTGGTTGTCGAGAACGAACTCGCCCTTGTCGGTCTTCACGGTGAGCACCGCGTGGCCTTCGCCCTTCTTGTCGCGCACCACGGTGATCAGCAGCGCCTCGCGTGGCCAGCCTGCATCGATCAGCATCTTGCGCTTCAGCAGCACGTAGTCCTCGCAGTCGCCGTAGCCATCCGTCGGCAGCGACCACTTCTCGATTACGCCCCAATGATCCATGTCAGTCAGCGGCTTGACGGTCTCGTTGACCCAGTGGTTGACTCGCAGCAGATCTTTCCACGCGGTCTGCGTGACGACGATGTCGCGTGCCTGGGTCGCGCCGCCGCGGCAATCGCCGGGATTGTCCGCGCAGAATTCGACCCAGCCGATCGGTGCACGCGTGCTGTCGCCCAGGCTTGCGTAAAGCCGCTCGTCGCCTGCATGTGCCGTCGTCGCCATTCCCAACAGGACGGCGGCTATTGCCATTCCCGTCCTACGCCCCTTGCTACCAAACATTGTGGCCCCCGCTTCTTGTTGGGACCATGTTTTGCACAGAGGCTTTGCGCTGCCGCTAAATCGCTTGACTACAATTGAAGCGAATGCGGGGCAAAGACAGCACGTCTTCGAAACTATAGTCGGGAGAAATTCGATTCAAATTGTAGTTGTTCGGATTTGATTCAAATTTTACGGATTAACCGTTGTGCCCCTCTAAACCGCGGTTTCCACGCCGCATTGCCGGCTGCGTTAACCGCCGGCAGCGTCACGAAATGCACAGGCGGCGGTATCCGCTGATGCGGATATCGCCGGTGCCTGCCGGGAAAAGGGAAGCTCGGGAAGGCCGGTTGTTTACCGGGCGTTGACGCTGTCTTCGAGTGTCTCGGCGGGCTGCTGGTGGACGAACTCCAGCGCGAAGCCGTCTTCGAGATTGCGCACCACGCGCGACTGCACCCGGCCAAGCGAAACCATCGAATTCAGGGGCGGGCGTCTCTCCGCGGAGATGGCGGCGCCCGATAGCGACAGATCGATGATGCGGCAGCTCATCTGGCTGCCGTCCTCGAGCGTGAGCAGCGAGATCGGATTGCGCGGCACGATGCGATCGTGGCGGCGGTCTTCCGGCAGATTGAGGATGTCGCGGTTGGCCAGCCAGGTCAGCTGCGCCGCCAGCTTGTCGCGCTTGCGCGGCGTGGCGCCGACGCTCATGGCGAAGCCGTTGTCGATGATGCGGGTGATCTTGCCCTCGACCCGGCCGATATGGTCGAGATAGGCGATCACGCGATCGCCGATATTGCCGATGCCGGGTCCCAGCAGGGCCAGGCCGCCGGGCGACATGTTGATGACCTGGCAAGGAAACTCGCGACGGTCGGGCAGCATGTAGCGACCCAGCAGGTGAACCTTCACGCGCTGGAAACGCCGCCGCTCTTCGGCGCCGGGGAGAATGGATTGTTTGTGGGCGAACGCCATCAGTGCCGTGCCGGTCCAGCGGATCGAGGTTACCAAACCCTACGGCTGTCAGGGTTAATGCCCCGTTAGCGGCTCTCGCGCAGCGAGCGCCCGGCCGGCAATGAAGCCGGCGCTTGCGTTGCAGGCGTCAGCGCAGCCCCTCATAGACCATCAGCCCGCGCGCGGCCTGCCAGCGGCGCAGCGCGCGCGGCACGAAGCGCTGCGGCGGATGCGCCAGGTAGCGGAACGAGGTCAGCTGGAATTCCCCGAGCCGGCCGCGGATCTCGCTGAGCGGCGCCAGCAGGCCGGTGAGGCTGATCGGGGTGTGGGCGCGGGTGCTGAACGGCAGCAGCAGCAGTTCCAGCTGCACCTTGGCGCCGAATTCGGTGGTTGCGGTGACGCCGGCGACGGCAACCAGCAATTCCTCGGCGACGATGGTGACGATGTCCTCGATCTCGGTGCGGCTGCCGGCGTCGAACAGCGCCGGAAAGGCATTTCCCTTGAGGTCGCGCGCCAGCAGGGCGCAGACCCGTGTGCCGGCGACGCGGACCGGAAAGCCGGCCTCCTTGTCATAGGACAGCACGAAGATATCGCCGAGCAGCTCGCGCACCGGGCCGGGCTCGATCTCGCTGCGGTCCGGTGCGCGATTGCCGGCGCGCTTGTCGTCCCAATAGGCGAAGAATTCCCGGCTCGATGGATGCTTCATTGACTCAATCCCGACTCGCACGCGGCCTTCGGAGACACTTCTGTCCCGTTATCGGGCGTCGCGTGCCCCCAATTCGTTGTGCAAGACGGGCTTTGCAGCGTCCATGCCGAAGGTCGGGATTTGCCGCCGTCGCGACGGGTTCTCGATATTAAGGTTAAATTAACCATAGATTTTAAGAAGTTCTTAACGATCGCAGATCGTGCCGGCGAACCGCCGCCGGCGTGCGGCCGCGGCCTACTTCGCCTCTGCCGCGGCTGCGATGGCCCGGGCCAGCGCGCGGCCGACGCAGTCGTAGCCGTCGGCGGAAAGGTGCAGGCCGTCCCACGACACCAGCGCGCCGATCGACAGGCCGCCTTGCACCGCGCGGCGCATCAGGTCGAAACGCGGAAACAGCGCGACGCGCTGCTGCCGCGCGACATCGGCGATCGCCGCCTGCATCTTGGTGTAGCGGGTGGCGAGGATGACCGGTGCATATTGCTGGTCCATCAGGATCACGTCGGCGCCGCCCGCGCGCAGGGTCTGCACGCCGCCGGCGATTTTGCCGGTCAGGCTGTCCGTGCTCTCCAGCCAGGTGAAGTCGTTGGTGCCGACCTGCCACACCACCAGATCCGGCCGATGCGCCAGCACGTCGGCATCGAAGCGGGCGATGTTGCCGGGAATGGTGTCGCCGCTGCGCCCGCTGTTGATGACGGTCACGCGCAGCGCCGGCCGCAACCGGGTCAGTTCGCGCTGCATCACGCCGGGATAGGTCGCCGCCTCGTCGCGCATCCAAAGGCTGACCGTCGACGACGATCCCATCGCGACCACGGTCAGCGCACCGCCGGATTTCAGCCGCGCCACGGTGCGCGGCAGGCTGCCGCCGAGCG
>DATCUS010000082.1:0-20005 GCA_036561845.1 Tardiphaga sp.
TTGCGCGCGCAGCCACGCCGGCAGCGCGATCGGCGCCGCCACGGCCGCAGTTGCCGCCGTTCCCGGTGGCGGCATGGCGTCTTCCAGTCGCGAATAGCGCTTCACCACGCCGTCCGGCGGCGGCACCGTCTGCATGTGCAGGCCGGAATTCTCCAGCCCCTTGCAGATCAGGTCGTACCACGACAGCGGCCGCACCTCGTTGCGGTTCCCCGGCATGCAGCCGCCGACGATCAGCCGGTCAGCGGCGCGGGTCATCGCTACGTAGAGTAGCCGGCGATACTCGTCCTCGGTCTCCTCGATCATCGCTGCGCGGGCGGTCGCCACGGCCGGCGGGTCGTCGGCCTTCTTGCCGGCCCACACCACCACGCCCGGCGTGTTCGGCGCGGCATTGCCCACAGGCAGATGGATCAGGTTGAGACGCTGCGAATCCGCCGGCGACGAGGTGGTATCGACCAGGAACACCACCGGGGCCTCGAGCCCCTTGGCGCCGTGCACGGTCATGACGCGGACCTCGTCGCGCGAGATTTCCATGTCGCGCTTGACCTCGGTGTCGGCCGCGCGCAGCCACGCGACAAAGCCCTGCAGCGAGGCCGGCGCCTTGCGCTCATAGCCCAGTGCCAGCTCGAGGAATTCGTCGAGCGCGTCATTGGCCTCGTGGCCGAGCCGGCGCAGGATTTTCGCGCGGCCGCCATCGCCGCCAAGCAGCCACGCATAGAACGAAAACGGCGTCTCGCCGGCGAAGCGCTGTTCGCAGGCGGCAAGACGCTTCAGCGCGTCGTTGAGCTTGCCGTCGCCGGCGGCGTGGTGATCGAGTGCGGCACGCAGCGAGCCCGGGCGTTCCCAGGCCAGCTTGAACAGATCGTCGTCGTCGAGGCCGAACAGCGGGCTCTTCAGCACCGTGGCCAGTGCCAGATCGTCCTGCGGCAGCAGCAGCGCGTCGGCCAGATTCATCAGATCGATGATCGCGATATGTTCGGTGAGCTTGAGCCGGTCGGCGCCGGCGACCGGAATGCCCGCATGCTTCAGCGCCTGGATGATGGCGTTGAAAGCCTTGCCGCGGCGGCGCACCAGCACCAGCATGTCGCCATAGCGCAGCCGCCGCCGCTTGCCGATGGCGCCGGTCTCGGTGCCCTCGGCGATCAGCGTCCTGATCTCCGTTTGCACGCGACGCGCCAGCTTCACTTCGGGACTGGTTTCGGACACCGCATCGAACGGCGCCTGCCAGCCTTCGAGATCCTGGCGCTCGTCGGGCTGCTGCAATTCCCACAGGTCGATCAGGCTGGGGCCGGCGTCCGCGAGCGATTCGTGGATCGGATAGGCATTCTCTGCGTGGATGCTGCGATAGATCGCTTCGTCGCGAAAGACGTGATCGACCGACTGCAGGATCGCAGCACCGGAACGGAACGAATAGGTGAAGGCCACCGGATCGAATTTCAGGCCGGCGGCCTCGAATCGCGTCTTGAAATACTGACGACGGTCGGCGAATTCGCGGGGAACGGCGCCCTGGAACGAAAAGATTGACTGCTTCTCGTCGCCGACCGCGAACACGGTGCGCTTGACGCCGTCGCGCGCGCCTTCGCCGGTGGTGAATTCCGAGATCAGATGGGTGACGATGTCCCACTGCCGCGGGCTGGTGTCCTGCGCCTCGTCGATCAGCACGTGGTCGACGCCGCGATCGAGCTTGAAATGCACCCAGGCGGAGGAGACGTTGTCCAGCATGGCCAGGGTCTTGTCGATCAGGTCGTCATAGTCGAGCAAGCCTCGCTCGTTCTTCTCGCGGCGATAATTCTCGGCGACATTGCCGGCGATCACCAGCAGCGCCTGGGTGCGTTCGCGCATCGCCACCGCGCGGCGGCGCGCCAGCAGGCCGGACAGACGCTCGCCTTCATTCTTCAGCGTGGCGGCAAGGTTGGGATGGCCGTCATTGATCTTCTTGGTGGCCAGCGCCTTGCGCGGCTCCATGCCGGCGGTGAAGAATACCCGGAGATATTCATCGACCTGCGCGCTGCCGTGGAAATCCAGCGCCGCGCGTAGGCGGGCCGCCTGATCGTTGTCGGTCTTGGTGCCGCCGGCAAGAATCCCTGCCGCGTCCTTCCAGCGCCGCCGCGGCAGATGCGGTCCGTCGACGATGTCCTGCTCGACGGCTTCGGTGGAGTCGTCTGGCTGGACTCCGAGGGCCGCGGACAGCTGCGCCATCGCCGCGTCGGTCGAGCCGGCGCGTGCGATCCATGCCAGGAACTGGTCGCGGCTGAGCGAGGCCTCGCGCACCACGTCGCGGAAGGTGACGTCGGCGGCCGAGGTCATGGCGATGGCCAGCGCGCGGCCCTCGGCGCTGTCCGGCGCAGCGGCGGCCTGCAGCAGCACCGCCAATGACGCCCGCTCCATCATCTCGTTCTGGTCGCGGTCGTCGAGCACGCTGAAGCGCGCCGGGACATTGGCCTCGAACGGAAACTGCTGCAGCAGCCGCGTGCACAGCGCGTGGATCGTCTGCACCTTCAGCCCGCCCGGTGTTTCCAGCGCGCAGGCGAACAATTCGCGCGCCCGCATCCGCATCCTGCTGTCGAGCTTGCCGACCCCGGCATTGCGGATCTCGGCATCGAGCGCGGTATCGTCGAGGCTGACCCAGTGGCCGAGCTTGCTGAACACCCGCTCCGCCATGTTGGCGGCGGCGGCCTTGGTGAAGGTGACGCACAGGATCTTTTCCGGCGGCACGCCATCGAGCAGCAGCCGGATCACCCGATTGACCAGCACGTAGGTCTTGCCGGAGCCGGCATTGGCCGAGACGAACACCGAGGCGCCGGGATCCGACGCCAGCGCCTGCTTGGCGCGCGCGGCCTCGGGAATGTTGCGCGGGCCGCTCATGATTCAGCTCCGGCGTCGCCTGCGGCGGACCATTCCTTGATCCGCGCCAGATCGTCATAGCTGCCGTAGCGGTTCGACCACATGGACAGGTTCAGCGAGGTGAAGGGCGTCGCCTCATTCTCGAACTTGCGGATCAGGCCTTCCAGCTTGGCGCGCGCCTCGTCGGCGGCCTCGTCGGGATATTGCGGCTCGTCCTTGCGTTCGATCTTGAGTTCGAGCACGCGTTCCTCGCCGGGCGGATTGTTGCCGCTGAGGCGGACATAGACCAGCTCGCTGACCGAGGCGCCCGCCGCAATGCCCTTGAAGCCGCCTTCGCGCAGGATCGCCGCTTCCAGCGTCAGCTGCGGCGACAGGCCCATGCGGACCTGCTTTCCAGTCGGCGGCTGGCCGGTCTTGTAGTCGAGGATGGCGAAGGTGCGGTCGTTGCGATGCTCGATGCGGTCGGCGCGCGCGGAGAGATAGAAGGTCCGTCCGCCGTCGAGCGGTATCGCGATCTCGCCGCGCACCTCGGCGTCGATGCCGGCGACGTTGATACGCCGGTCGGTCTCCCAACTGGCAAACCAGTCGGCGATGCGCAGGAAGCGCGGCCACCACAGCGCGCGCGCTTCCGGTCGTGTCATCAGCGGCGCGAAGTGGCCCTCGCCGATCCGGCGCAGCACGGCGGCGGGATCGTCCGGCAGCGCCTTGCTGTGGGCTTGCGTGAAATCGCCGAGCGAATCGTGGATCGCCGATCCCCTGTCGGCGGCCGACAGCGGCATGTCGACGGGATCGAGCGGCGCCAGCTTGAGGATGAACTTGGCGTAGATGGTGTAGGGGTCGCGCAGCCAGTCCTCGATAGCGGTGACCGACAGTCGCAGCGGTCGCGCCGCGCGCGGCGGCTTCGGCATCGGCTGCGCAATCGGCGTCACGCTGAGTGGGCGGTCCAACTCGTCGGCGTAGTGAACATATTTGTCGCCCGCCGCGACGGCCGCCTTCCAGCGCCCGGCGCCCGCGACGGCTTCGAGCCGGTGCAGGAAGCGTGATGCCACCGCCGGCGCGCCGCCGACCTTTGCCGCGTGGCTGAGAATGACGTCGTCGGCGCCGAGCAGTTGCGCGAAGTCGTGGGCGCTCAGGCCGATGCGGCGCTCCGGCAGATCGAGGCCGAGCTGATGGCGCATCGGGCGGCTCAGCCACGGATCGATCCGCGGCGACGGCGGCCAGATACCCTCGACCAGGCCGCCGAGGATGACGCGATCGTTCTGCGTCAGCCGCGCTTCCAGCGGGCCGTAGATGCGCAGGCTGGCATCGGCCACTTCCGGGCGCCGCACCACGCGGTCGGCGAATGCCGTCTGGAAAACCTCGGGATAGTCGCGCAGCTGCACCATCAGGCCGCTGGCCTGTTCGCCGAGCAGTTCGTCGAACGCCGCAGTCAGCGCCGTTCCTTCGCGTCTCTCGTAGGCGACACTCGTTCCTTGTTCATCGCGCGACAGCGCCATGAGCACGGTCCGATGGCAGCGGGCGACATCGGAAAAATCCACCGGCTTCGACGGGTGAATGCTCTCCAGCGGCGCCAGCGCGTCGCGCAGCGCCGCGATCAAAGCTGCGGCCTGGTCGAGCGCGGCATCGCCGAGCCGCGCGCGGGGCTCCGAGGCGTGCAGCATCGAGATCTCGCGGCGTTTCAGCTTGCCAAGCTCGTCGCGAAATCTTGCAAAGTCCTGCGCCAGCCCGTTGCTGCCCGCGGCCGGCCGTGTGCCGCGCAGCAGCGCCAGCTCGAGCGTCTCGATCGCCGTCTTCCAGGCGCCTGCAGCTTTGCCGAGGCGCAGCAGCGGATGTTTCAGCAGCGCCAGCAAGGTCGCCGGCTCCAGTTGTTCGGCGGCCGCCTCGGCAGCGAGCCGCGCGAAAATGCCGGTCGAGGTGTCGGTCAGCGCGTCGCCGCCGGAATCATCGAAGCTCAGGTTCCAGCGGCCGAGCGCCGCCATCACGCGGCGCGCCAGCGCGCGGTCGGGCGTCACCAGCGCTGCGGACTTGTTGAGCTCGTGGGCCTCGCGCATGGCGACCGCGATGGCCAGCGCTTCCATTTCCGGATTGGCGGCGGCGATCACCGCGAGACTCTGCATCCCGTCGGCAATCTTCTGCATCGCCGAGGGCTCGGCGAGCCGGCGGTGCCACTGCGCGGTGGCGTTGGAAGGCCGCATCGCCTCGGAGGCTAGCAATTCGCGGCCGCGTGGCGCCGCTGTGCCGAGCGGCACGACGTCGCGCCTGGTGATGCCGAGGCGTTCGAGCAATCCGTGCAAGGCGAATTGCGGATGGTTCGAGGCCGACGATGTGGTGTGACCCAAGGCATCCTTGATGCCGCCGATCAGTTTCCAGGCGTCGTCGTCGAGATCGGTATCGAGCCCGGGCAGCACCACCGCGCCGTGTGGAAGTTCAGCGACGGCCTTGAGGAATTTCGCCGTGGTTGGCATCGAGCCGGTGGAGCCCGCCGCGATCACCGGGCCGCCCTGATGGGCCACCAGCCGCTTCGCCTCGGCGTCGATCAGGAGATCTCGCCGGCGCGCCGGCTCGATCGCCCCCTGCGCAGCGAGTATCGGCGGCCAGACCTCCTTTGCAATATTCAGGAACTGCAGCGTCAATTGCCAGTACTTGTCGAGCGCATCCGGCACCAGCCCGTCCAGCGCGCTCCAGTCGACCTTGCGCGTCGCCATGTCGTCCATCAGTCGCGCGAGATCGTCGGCCAAAGCGAGCGTCGAGGCCGGGCCGCCGACCACCAGCGGCGCCTGGGTGGGATCGCCGGGGGCGAGCTGTTTCGCCCAGGCGGCAATCAGCTGCGCCAGCAGCAGCCGGCGCTGCAGGCCGTCCAGCGCGGGCGGCATGTCGAGCGGATCCAGCGCATCCGGCGAGATAGCCTGGGCGAAGTCCAGTTCGTCCTCGTCGACGTCGCCGAGCGGAACGATGCGGGGCAGCAGCACGGCGTCGGTGCCGAGCACGTCGAGAAAGATCTCGTGCGCCATGCGTCCGGCGCGGCGGGTCGGCAGATAGAGCGTCGCCTGCGCCAGTCGCTCGGGATGGCTGCGCGCGGAAAACCCCTCGACCAGATCGCCATCGACCAGCGCGGTGATGACGGTGCGCAGAAACGGCGCCGACGAGGGAACACTGAATACGCGCATGGGCATCCTGATTCGCGAACAGGATGCATCATGGCATGGGCGGCGAGGTGGCGGGAGTCACAGGGAGGACGGAGTCTCAGGCCACGCTGGCGAGAAACGCCTCTTCGGCGGCATGCACCGCATCGGGCGTGCCGACATGCATCCAGACCCCATCGAGCCGCAGCCCGTACAGACGCTCCCGCTCGTTGGCGCGATCGAACAGTTGCGTCAGCGGGAATTCGCCGGCCGGCGCATCCGCAAAAAGTGTCGGCGACATGATGGCGACGCCGGCATAGACGAACGGCACCACCTGGTTTTCCTTGCGGCGGCGCAGCGTGCCATCCGGCAGCATGGCGTAGTCGCCCGATCCGGAATAGCCGATGCTGCTCGCAGTCGGCGCCATCAGCAGCAGGATGTCCATTTTCGCCGGGTCGAATGCCTCGGCGAGCCGCGCCAGATTGGGTCGCACGCCGTCGATCCACATGGTATCGGCGTTGAGATGGTAGAACGGTTCGTTGCCCAGCAAGGGTAGCGCCTTGACCACGCCGCCGCCGGTGCCAAGCACCATGTCGCGCTCGTCGGAGATGACGACCTTGGGATGCGTTCGACCGGCAACATGATCGATGATCTGGTCGGGCAGATAGTGCACGTTGACCACGGCTTCCTCGACGCCGACCTCGGCCAGCTTGTCGAGCACGTGGTCCAGTAGCGCGCTGCCGGCCACCTGGACCAGCGGCTTCGGCATGTGATCGGTAAGCGGACGCATCCGCAGGCCGAAACCGGCGGCGAGGACCATGGCTTTGCGGGGTTTCACGGGCATGATCGAATCGGTCTCGAGAAATCGCTGGCGGTCTGAAAATTCCGACCGGATCATAGCATGAGCCGTCCGGCGTTGCATGAATCGATCAAGCCATAGGCGACCGCCGTGACGCCGATGCGACAGCCTCCGCGGCCGTCCCAGGTTCAGGCGGTCTCTTCGTTCTCCGGCCGCTTGGACTTTTTCTTCTTGTCGCCTTGCTTGAGGAAATTGACGCCGATCTGGTCGCCATTGACCCAGGCCAGTTCGCAGCGGCGATAGGCCAGTCCGGTCGACGACAGCAGCAGGAAGAACTCCTTGAGATTTAACCCCTCAACCGAGCCCTCGACGGTCAGCTTGGCGCCGACCTCGGAAATGTCCTCCATGACGCAGGCGCGACGCCACGTGCCGTCGATACCCATCATATGCGCAGGGAAGCCACGCTCGAACACGACGCGCTCACCCTTGCGCCGTTCTGTCGTCGCCATGAACCACCTCTTCCAGCAAGATGCCGCGCCGGCCGGGTGCCGGCCGGCATTTGGTGGTAGTTTAGCGTTGCGAAGGCTAAGAAGCGGTAAAAGGCCCCGGCTCACGGGCCCGGCGGCGGCACGTTTGCGGCGTACCAGGCGCGGAATGCGGCCAGGGTGGGATGGGCCAGCGAGCGGTTGAGGTAAGTCCAGATCCGCGGCTGATGCCGCAAATATTGCGGCTTGCCGTCGCGCCGGTTCAGCCGGGCGAAGGTGCCGAGCAGCCTTGTGTTCCGCTGCGCCGACATGATGGCATAGAGCTCGACGAAAGCCGCCGGGTCAAAGCCGGGATCGGCGGTGCGGCGAGCTTTGACGTAGTGCGTCAGCATGGTCAGTTCGACGGATTCGGGGACGTCGATCCGCGCGTCCTGCAGCAGCGACACCAGGTCATAGGCGGCGGGACCGAGCACGGTATCCTGGAAGTCGATGACGCCGACCCGCTGGATCCCTGCGCGGTCGGCCAGCCAGATCAGATTGGGCGAGTGGAAGTCGCGGAGCACCCAGGTTTTCGGCGCCGCGGCGGGGATGGCCAGCAGGTTGCGCCACATCGTGACGAATTCCGCGCGAATCTCTGCGGTGGGCACGGCACCGCGATCCGGCAGGTACCATTCCGGCATCAGCCCAACTTCGACCAGCAGTGCCTCGGTGTCAAACAGGGGGATGCCGTAGTCGATGCCCGGCGCCACCTGCAGGGTCTCCGGCAATGCCTGGCCGTGCAACTCGGCCAGCATGTCGGTAGCCGCCTGGTAGCGCTCGGTGATCGGCGCCGGCGGGTCGCCTTCAACGAAGCTCGCGGTGCCAAAATCCTCGGTGATCAGGAAGCCTGCGTCCAGGTCGGCGTGATGGATCGCCGGCGCGGAGAAGCCGAATTTGCGCAGGCCATTGGCGATGGCGACGAATGGCGTCACTTCCTGCGCGAGATGCACCGCGGCGCTGTAGGATTTGCCGTTATAGATCGCCGGTCCGTCCGGCTTGCGCGGCGCGTTCATCAGGATCACCACGCCGTCGTCGCGAATCAGCCGCGCATAGGAGCGGGTCGAGGCGTCGCCGGCCATGCGCCGGCGCCTCGCGTCGAGATAGCGCGCGCCGTCGAGAAAGTCGCGCAGCGCCTTTAGTCGGATCACTTGCGCGGCGGCCTTGCCATAGCCGGTGATCTCGGCGGCGCGCGCCGAAGAGCCCAGCGCCGGCCGATGGCTGAGCGCGATGTCGATGCGGTCCTCGGGCAGCGCGCCGGGCGCTCGCTCCGGCCATTCGATCAGCGCCACCGCGCCGTCCGGCAGCGGCGACAGGCCGATCTCCTCCAGCTCGATGGGATCGTTGACGCGGTAGAGATCGGCATGAACCAGCGGGAACGACGGCAGTTCGTAGCCCTGCACCAGAGTGAAGGTCGGACTCGGCACTTCCAGATCGTCGTCGCCGGCGAGGTAGCGGATCATCGCCCGCGCCGCTGCGGTCTTGCCGGCGCCGAGATCGCCGGACAGGGTGATGACGTCACCGGGGCCGATCAGCAGCGCGAGATCGGCCATCAGGTCGGCGGTGGCGGCCTCGTTGACCAGCGCCAGCGAGAATGTCGCGGGTTCGCTCATTCGGCGGCGTTGCGATGTGCGGTCTGGTCGAGCGGGAAGTCGCAGGTCACGGTGGTACCTTTGCCGACGACGGAGTCGACGCGCACCTTGCCGCCATGCAGCTCGACGAAGGAGCGCACCAGCGACAGGCCGAGTCCGGCGCCGCGATGCCGCGAGCCGTTGGAATGGCTCTCGAACCAGTCGAACACCTTGTCCTTCACGTCGGGCGGAATGCCCGGCCCGGAATCGGTAACGGCGAACACGACGTTGTGGTCCGATCGCCGGACGCTCAGCGAGATCGCGGAATCCTGCGGCGAGAAGCCGACGGCGTTGGCGAGCAGATTGTACAGCACCTGCACCACGCGGCGTTCGTCGCCGGTGAAATTGCCGATGCCCGGATCGACGTCGACCTGCAGCGTGATGCGGTCGCGCGCCAGCCGGTCCTGGATACCCTCGGCGGCGTCATCGATGGTCTTGCGGATGTCGATCGGACCGAGGTTCAACGTCATGGCGCCGGCGTCGATGGTGGCGAGATCGAGGATATTGTTGATGATCGCCAGCAGCGCATTGGTCGAAGTGGTGATGTAGCTGAGATATTCGGACTGCTTGTCGGTCAGCGGGCCGGTCGAGGGATCGCTGAGGAAATGCGCGAAGCCGATGATGGTGGTGAGCGGCGAGCGCAGCTCGTAGGAGACGTGGTGGACGAAGTCGACCTTCATCTGGTCGGCGGTTTCCAGCGCCTCGTTGCGTTCGCGCAATGCCCGCTCGACGTTCTCGGCGTCTGAAATATCCTGGAACGTCAGCATGGTGGCGCCGTCGGGCAGCGGCATGGTCATGCAGTCCAGCACGCTGCCGTCCTTGCGCTCGAGCTTGAGCGGCACGGCGACGCGGTTTTCGATGCCGGTAATGGCGCCACGCAGGGTCTGCCAGGCCGAAGCGTCGTCGAACAGCGGCCGGCACCAGCCTTCCACCGTCTCGATATGCGGATGCTCCTGCAGCGCCTCGTCGGACAGCTTCCACATTTTCGCGAAAGCAGGATTGAACAGCTGCGCGCGGCCGTTGCTGCCGAACACCGCGACCGCCTCCGCGAGGTTGTCGAGGGTCTCGCGCTGCACCCGGATCAGCCCGTCGAAACGCCGCGCCAGTTCGAGGCTCTCGGTGACGTCGTCGAACAGATAGGTGACGCCGCCCTCGGGATTGGGCGTGGTGACGATGCTGAGCGCGCGACCGTCCGGCAGATACCAGACATCCTTGGCGGGTTCGATGGCGCGGTAGGCCTCGTGCAGCTTCGCCTTCCAGACGCGGAAGTCCGGCTGCTCCGGCAACTTTCGCGCAGCGCGGAGACGGTCGAGGACGCTCGAATCGTCGGGATTGCTGTCGAGGAAGGCGCGGTCGAGATCCCACAGCCGGCGATAGGAGTCGTTGTAGAACGCCAACCGTCGCTGTCCGTCGAACACCGCGACGCCGGATGACAACTGGTCGAGGGTGCGGCGATGCGCCTCTGCCATCCGCACCAGCGCAGCGGACAGCGCCGACGCCTCGGAGGCGTCGATCGCCATGCCGGCGCTGCCGCCGGAGACATTGAGCGCGTGCACGTCATAGATCCGGCGTTCGCCGCCCATCACGATCGGCACGCGCGCTTCGAACGGCTGGTTGTCGTTCAGCGCGCGGGCCATGTTGCCGCGGTCTTCGCTGTCGAGCAGTTCCAGGTTGCGGGTAATGGCGTCGGCGGGATTGCTGGCTTCGGTGGCGCGCGCATAGGCGGCGTTGGCGAAGCTCAATGCGCCCTTGGCGTTCCTGGCCCAGATCGGCCACGGTGCCGCGGCGGCAAAGCCGCGCAGGGTCTCGGTTTCTTCCGACAGTTCCTTGTAGCGCAGCGTCATCTCGGCGAGTTCGCGGCGCAGGCCGCTGAGTTCGCGGATCCGCACGATGGCCTGGCCGCCGATGGCGCGGCCCATGGCCTCGATGGCGCGCCCGGTCGATGTGGTGAGGTTGAGCAGAAAACCCTCGCCGGCGTCGAGCAGCGCGTCGACGGCGTGGTCCATCAGCAGCGCCGGCTCGGGCGATAGCCAGGTGCCAAATGCCAGGATGCGCTGTGGCTGATGATTCTGCGGCTCCTGCGACATCACCAGGGAAGTGTCTCCGGAGATTTCCGGCCGGGTGTCACCCGCCGCCCATGAGATCAGCACCTGCGGCTCCGCGAACAGCAGCGCGCGAAAGCGGTCGGCCTCGACCTGCAGGCCGTGCAGGTCGCTGCGCAGCCGGGCCTCGGTCTTCGCAGCGCGGATTCGCGTGCGCATCAGCAGGATCGTGGCGACGACGGAAAAGCCGAGCACCGCCAGCGCCATGGTGAGCGCGGCGATCTCCTGGCGGTCGAGCTCGAAAAAGGCGGCGAAATTGTCGTCGGTCAGGGGATCGGCGGCGGCGCGGGCCGTCGAGGTCGCCCAAACCACGGACGCGCCAAGGCCTGCGAGCCCATCGCGCACCAGACAGGTGCACGATAACAAGGTCCGACGCATCGCCGCGATCACGCCTGACATTATTCGCCCCAAACCACACGAGTCCTCGACCGGCATCCCCCACCGATCGCGAATCGACTGACATTATCCCCTTCGGGAGTCAGCGGGTAAGAGTCCAGACCGTGAACGCAAAGCGGCCGGCCGAAAAATGCGAGTCGTTTGAAATTAATTTTTTCGTGTTGTGGCGAAACGCGCGTCAGCGCCCGGTGGAACCGAAGCCACCGCTGCCGCGCTCGGTTGCGGTCAACGCGGAAGCCACCACGAGTTCCGCGCGGGCGACCGGCGCGATCACCATCTGCGCGATGCGTTCGCCGCGGTGAATCGTGAACGGCGCCGCGCCGTGGTTGATCAGCAGCACGCCGATCTCGCCGCGATAATCGGCATCGATGGTGCCGGGCGCGTTGAGCACGGTGACGCCGTGCTTGGCGGCGAGGCCGGAGCGTGGCCGTACCTGAGCCTCATAGCCCGGCGGCAGCGCGATGGTCAGGCCGGTCGGCACCAGCGCGTGCTTGCCGGCGTCGAGGACCAGCGGCGCGTCGCCGGGTACCGCGGCGAGCAGATCGAGACCGGCGGCATGCGCGGTCTGATACGCCGGCAGCGCCAGCCCTTCGGCGTGGGCGAGTTGCTGGACATCGACGGTGACGGCGGCGCTCATGACTTTTCTTTCGTGACGGTTTCGGCGATGCGCGCGACCAATGCGGTCGCGACCTGCTCTTTGCCCATCGCCGGCCAGGAATCAACGCTGATGTCGCCGTCGTCGTCGCGCATCAGCAGATGCACGGTGTTGCGGTCGCCGCCCATGATACCGGTCGCCGGCGACACGTCATTGGCGACAATCCAGTCGCAGCCCTTTCGCGCGATTTTTGCGCGCGCGTTGTCGATGAGATTTTCGGTTTCGGCGGCAAAGCCGATCACCAGCGGCGGGCGGTTATCGTGCAGCTTCGAGACCGTCGCGAGGATATCGGGATTCTCGGTGAGCTGCAGCGGCGGCATGGCGTTGCCGGTCTTCTTCAGCTTCTGCGCGCCCTCGCTGACCACGCGCCAGTCGGCGACGGCGGCGGCGAAGATCGCGATGTCGACGGGCAGCGCGGCTTCGACCGCGGCTAGCATGTCGCGCGCGGACTCCACATGGGTCACGGCGACGCCGGCGGGATCCTTCAGTTCGACCGGACCCGATACAAGAATCACGTCGGCGCCGGCCGCCGCCGCCGCCGCGGCGATGGCAAAGCCCTGCTTGCCGGACGAGCGATTGGCGATATAGCGCACCGGATCGATGGGCTCGTGGGTGGGACCGGCGGTGATCAGCACCCGCTTGCCGGCCAGCGGCTGCGCCTGCGGCGGCCGCAGCATCGCGTCGGCGGCGCTGGCGATTTCCGTCGGTTCGGCCATACGGCCGACGCCGGACTCATTCGCTTCGGCCATCTCGCCGGCATTGGGGCCGATCATCATCACGCCGTCGCGCTGCAGCTGCGCGACGTTGCGGCGGGTGGCGGTGTTGCTCCACATCAGCGGATTCATCGCCGGCGCCAGCAGGATCGGGCGATTGGACGCGAGCAGCGTTGCGGTGGCGAGATCGTCGGCGTGGCCACCCGCCATCTTGGCCATCAGGTCGGCGGTCGCCGGCGCGACGATGATGAGATCGCACTCGCGCGCAAGGCGGATGTGGCCGGCGTCGAATTCACTCTGCGGATCGAACAGGTCGGTGTAGCAGCGCTCGTTGGACAGGGCGGAGGCCGCAAGCGGCGTGACGAATTGCGTCGCGGCGCGGGTCAGCACCACGCGGACATGGATGTGCCGCTCCTTCAGCCGCCGGATCAGGTCGAGCGCCTTGTAGGCGGCAATGCCGCCGCCGATGATCAGGGTGACGCGGGGCTGGCCGACGGCGCTTCGGGGCTGCGACGGCGCGTCGGGCGCGGCCGAAAATTGTTGCGGAATCGATGCGGCAAACCCGGGGCGATTTTGCGACGCGTCGCGCAGGATCACCCGCACCTCGTCCTCCACCGACCGGCCGTTGCGGGCGGCGCGGAGCCGCAGTTCGTCGCGGATGGTGTCGTCGAGTTTCCGGATTGTCAGGCTGGCCATGGTCGCTTCCACCGCAATTTGATTGCAATGCTATCACATAATGAAAGCACTGCAATCAATTTGGCGTCAGCGCACCGACAGCAGGATGCCGATAAAGGTCAGCGCGATCACCCAGATGCCCACGGTGCGCCAGCGCGACTGTCGTGCCCGGGCCCGGGCAATCGCCGCGATGGTCTCGGCGTCGAGCCGGAGGCCGTTGCGGCTCATCTCCTCCAGCTGCTCGAGCGCCGCCACCGCGCGCGTCGCGATCGCCGGCAGACCGGAGACGATGCGGCCGAGTTCGCCGGCGCCGGACATGGCGCCCTGGATCTTGCCGAGCGGTCCGAGGTTGCGTTCGATCCATTCGCGGACCACGGGATCGGCGACCTTCCAGATGTCCAGCTTGGGATCGAAGCTGCGCGCCACGCCTTCGACGACGACCATCGTCTTCTGCAGCAGGATCAGTTCCGGCCGGGTGCGCATGTCGAACAGGCCGGTGACCTCGAGCAGCAGGGTCAGCAGCTTGGCCATGGAGATTTCCTCGGCCGTGCGGTTGTGGATCGGCTCGCCGATGGCGCGGATCGCCTGCGCGAAATTCTCCACCGAGTGATGCGCCGGGACGTAGCCGGCCTCGAAATGCACTTCGGCGACGCGGCGATAGTCGCGGGTGATGAAGCCGAGCAGGATCTCGGCGAGGAAGCGCCGCTCCTTGAGGCCGAGCCGGCCCATGATGCCGAAGTCGACGGCGACGAGACGGCCGCTGTCATCGAGGAACAGATTGCCGGGATGCATGTCGGCGTGAAAGAAGCCGTCGCGCAGCGCGTGGCGCAGGAAGCTCTGGATCACCTTGCGGCCGAGATCCGGCAGATCGACCTGCGACGCCGCCAGGCGCTCGTGATCGTTCAGCGCGATGCCGTCGATCCACTCCATGGTCAGCACGTTGTGCGAGGTGCGGTCCCAGTCGACCTGCGGCACGCGGAAGTCGGGATCGTCGCGGGTGTTCTCCGCCATCTCCGACAAAGCGGCGGCCTCGAGCCGCAGATCCATCTCCATGGCCACCGAGCGCGACATGATGTTGATGATCTCGATCAGCCGCAGCCGGCGCGCCTCGGCCGAGAACTGCTCGGCCTTGTTGGCGACGAAGAAGAAATCGCCGAGGTCGCGGCGGAAACGCGCGGCCACGTTCGGCCGCAGCACCTTGACGGCGACCGAGCGGCGCACGCCCTTGTGCTCGACCTCGGCGCGATGCACCTGGGCGATGGAGGCCGCCGCCACCGGCGGGCCGAAGCTGGTGAACAGCTGCGCCACAGGGCGTTCCAGCGACGTTGCCACCACGACTTCGGCCTCGGTCATGGAGAACGGCGGCAGCCGGTCCTGCAGGCTTTCGAGATCGCGCGCCATGGCCACGCCGACCACGTCGGGCCGCGTCGCCAGAAACTGTCCGAGCTTGAGATAGGCCGGGCCGAGCCGCGTCAGCGCGCGCGACAGGCGGGGCCCGGACTTGGCGCCGGGTCGCTCGATCAGCCGGGCGATGCGCAGCGCCAGCTGGCCGGGCGGCGGCACCAGCGAGGGATCGACGACGCCGAACACGCCTTCGCGCGCGAACACGAAACCGGCGCGGGCGAGCCGCGCCATGTGGGTGATGGCTGAGATCACAAACGCCAGCCCGAATGCAGTGCGACGATGCCGCCGGACAGGCTCTGATGCTTGACGCGGGAAAAGCCGGCGTCGCTGATCATCTCTGAGAAGGCGTTGGGTTTGGGAAACTTGCGGATCGATTCCACCAGATACTGGTAGGATTCGGCGTCGCCGGTGACCGCCTTGCCCATCGGCGGGATCAGCTTGAACGAGAACAGGTCGTAGATCCTGTCGAGGCCGGGCACGTCGACGGCGGAGAATTCCAGGCAGAGAAAGCGACCGCCCGGCTTCAGCACGCGATAGGCTTCAGCGAGCGCGCGGTCGATACGCGGCACATTGCGGATGCCGAAGGCGATGGTATAGGCGTCGAAGCTCTTGTCGGGGAACGGCAGCGCCTCGGCATTGCCCTCGATGAAATCGACGCGGTCCTCAAAGTGCTGGGCCACCGCGCGCTCGCGGCCGACGTCCAGCATCCCTGAATTGATGTCGCAGACGGTGGCGTGGAAGCCATAGCCCGACGCCTTGGCGGCGCGAAACGAGATGTCGCCGGTGCCGCCGGCCACGTCGAGCAGCGCAAACGGCGCGTCGTTCCGCGGCGGGTTGAGCGCCTGGATCATCACATCCTTCCAGACGCGGTGCAGCCCCATCGACATCAGGTCGTTCATCAGGTCGTAGCGCTTCGCCACGCTGTGGAACACGTCGTTCACCAGCGTCTGCTTGTCGTCCACGGGGACGTCGCGGAAGCCGAAATGGGTGGTTTCGCCGCCCTTATCCATCGTTTTCATCCAAAAGCCTCATCGCGGCGGACCATAGCGTGGCCGCCGCAATGGCGCTATCACGTCCCCGCCTCAAGGTGAATGACCAAGCCATGCCCGAACTCCCCGAAGTCGAGACCGTCCGCCGCGGGTTGCAGCCGGCCATGGAGGGCTTTCGCATCGACCGCCTCGAGGTCCGCCGCGCCGACCTGCGGTTTCCGTTCCAGGGCGACTTTGCCGGCCGGCTCGCCGGCCGCTCCGTCACCAGCCTCGGGCGCCGCGCCAAATACCTGCTGGCCGACCTGGATTCCGGCGACGTGCTGTTGATGCATCTGGGCATGTCCGGCTCGTTTCGCGTGGTGTCCGACGGCACGCAAGCGATGCCCGGCGCGTTCCACCATCCGCGCAGCGACGAGCGCGCCCATGATCACGTCGTGCTGCACATGTCGTCCGGCGTGTCGATCATCTACAACGACCCGCGCCGCTTCGGCTTCATGAAGATCTTTGCCCGCAGCGAGATCGAGAGCGAACCGCTGCTCAAGGACCTCGGTCCGGAGCCGCTCGGCAACGCCTTCGACGCCGCCATGCTGGCATCCGCTCTGGCCGGCAAGAAGGTCAGCCTGAAGGCCGCATTGCTCGACCAGCGCGTGGTCGCCGGGCTCGGCAACATCTATGTCTGCGAGGCGCTGTTCCGCTCGCATCTGTCGCCGCGCCGCTTGGCCGCGACGCTATCGACCAAGAAGGGCGAGCCCACCGAGCGCGCCGTCAAACTGGTCGAGGCGATCCACGACGTGCTCAACCAGGCGATCAAGGCCGGCGGCTCGTCGCTGCGCGACCACCGCCAGACCTCCGGCGAACTCGGCTATTTCCAGCATTCATTCCAGGTCTACGACCGTGAAGGCGAGCCGTGCCAGACCGACGGCTGCGGCGGTGTGGTGAAGCGCTTCGTGCAGAACGGGCGCTCGACGTTCTGGTGCCCGAAGTGCCAGAGGTGAGGCATCACCGATGTCCGACTGCGTCGATGCGCAACGGCGCCTCCCGCCGGAACGCTTGGCGTTTCGGCGGGGATGACGACGTCATTCGCAGAGGCATCTCACTTCATGTCTGAAATTTAATCTGGCCCCGTGTGCTGGGACGCGAATTTCGGCGTTATCTGACTTAACATTGAAAAAAAAGTGATCGGTGTGGAAATGACGAAGCGAGGACTCGCGGTTCTGACGTGCATCATTGCTGTTGCGGCTGCCGCTTATTTCGGTGTCAGCCTGTTGGGCATCCGGCACGAAACGCTGAACTGGTTCGACGAAGCGCGGCAACGGCCGGTTTCTGTCGACCTCGCGGTACGCCGGGATTACGAGCTCAAGGCGAACGATGGTTACTGGAAATTGCCGGTCGCCATCATCAGCAACGGCAACACCGTAAAATGCACCGAGTATTCGTTCCTCGCCAATGTGTTTGCCACGCGGGGATATCTGGTCGCCAGCGTTCAACAGGACCTTCCGAGCGACCCGCCCTTGATGACTACGAAGGGCGCGCCTTACGTCGGGCGGCAGGGCGTATACGAAAAAGGTGAAGCCAACATCCTGTTCGTGCTGAAGCAATTGAAGAAGTTGCAGCCGAATGCCGACTACCACAACCTGACCATGGTCGGACACTCCAACGGCGGCGACACCGCCATGTACTTTGCCAAGGAACATCCGGAGCTGGTATCGAAGGTCGTGACGCTGGACAATCTTCGGGTGCCATTCGTGCTCAGCGACAAGATGAAGATCCTTTCCTTCCGCTCGAAGGACCCCAACTTCAAAACTGATCCAGGCGTGTTGCCGACCTCGCAGCAAGCCAAGGCGGACGGTATCGATATCATCCGCACGCCGTTTCAACACACCTGGTTGAGCGACCGCGGTCCCGATTCCGCGAAGGAAAGAATACAGGCAACGCTGAAGAAGTTTCTCGATAAAGGCAGTGCAAGCGAACTGGCACCGGCTGACACCGATAATCTGATCGTCAACAATACCGGAGCGGCGCTTCTTTAGAAATTGCGGAGCGTGCAGGATCGGACGTAACCTGCGCCAGGCAATGGGAAAGGCGTGCGTTGAAATCCCCGGTCTGGCTGACGCGCAAGATGCTGGCTGCCGGCGCAGAACGCCGGCTTTCCGCTGGACAAACGCTTTTTCGTACGGGTCAACGAACGACCGGCTGTGCAGAGGTCGTCAGCGGTCATGTTCGTCTTTTGCGCGTGGACCGCAGCGGCCGCGAAGCCGTTATGCACGTCGCCAAAGCCGGAGAGTTGCTCGCCGAGGCGTCGCTTTTTTCGTCGGTCTACCACTGCGATGCGGTTGCTGCGACGGACGCCGTCATTCGTCTTTATCCAAAGACGGTCGTACTTGCTGAATTCGAGCGTGATCCCCAGGCGGCCCAGGCCTTCATGGCAATGCTCGCACGCCAGGTCATGAGCCTGCGCACTCGTCTCGAACAGCGCAACATCCACTCTGCCCGTGATCGCATCCGGCATCATCTGACGCTGAATGCCGGCGCCGATGGCCGCACGGTCAGGCTGGCCGGCACCCTGAAGGATCTGGCAGCGGAACTGGGACTGACCCATGAGACGCTTTACCGGACGCTGGCGGACATGGCAGCCAGGGGTGAGATCGAACGAGCGAAGCGCACGATAAAGATCAGAAGTTCTCCCGTATGATCAGGATCATAGGGTGGTCGCCCGCGATAGCCTAGTTTGGCCGCATGAACGTATTCTTGAAAAGAGGTCAATCATGTCATCATGGTCTTTGAAGGCCGGCCTTGCCGGCGTCGCAATTGTCGCGGCGACCGCTTATGCCATGGCCCAGATGCCCGATCATGCCACCATGCATGGAAAAATGGGTGGCTCACCGAAGAACGGAATGCAAGGTAAGATGATGGATGGCATCGGGATGCCCCATCCGATGATGCACCACGGAATGAACGGGGAAATGACAGGCGCCCAGATCGCCGGTCAGCCGACGATGCCGGGACAGGAAGCCTTTGGTACCATCCAGGAGGTCGTGCACCTGCTCGAGGCCGACCCGACAACCGACTGGTCAAAAGTGAATATCGAGGCGTTGCGCCAACATCTCATCGATATGGATGAGGTGACGATGCGGGCGGCGGCGAGCGAACGACAACTCGACAACGGTGTCGAGATCGCCATCACCGGCCAGGACCGTACCCTGGCCGCCATCAAGCGCATGGTCCCCGCGCATGCGCAGGAACTCGGTCTGCTCGGCTGGAACGCGCAGACCGAAGACCTGCCCAACGGCGTGAAGCTTACTGTCGTCAGTGCGGACCCCAGGCAGGTCCTAAAGCTCAAGGCGCTCGGCTTCATGGGCATCATGGTGCAGGGATCGCACCATCAACTCCACCACCTTATGATGGCGAAGGGCGAATTCGTTCATTGATACGAAGCGGCAGCAGGTCGCTCGCCGCTGCGCGATCACCGCCAGACCTCCGGCGAGCTCGGCTACTTCCAGCACTCGTTTCAGATCTATGGCCGCGAAGGCGAACCGCGCCAGGCCGGCGGCTGCGGCGGCATCGTCAAGCGCTTCGTGCAGAACGGGCGCTCGACATTCTGGTGCCCGCAATGTCAGCGGTAGCTCACTTCTTTCCCTCCCCCCCCTTGCGGGGAGGGTGGCCGGCCGAAGGCCGGTCGGGTGGGGGTAGCTGCAAGCACCGTCGCGCCGCACCCCCACCCCGGCCTCCACTGCGGCGATGCTACGCATCGTCTTGCTCGGCCGCCCCTCCCCGCAAGGGGGAGGGATTTCCGACGGCTCGTCGCGCATCACGGGTTCGATTTTCAACATCTGCGTGAGCCCGCGCGCTGGCACGCGCGCATCGCCTTAGAGCGATTCAAATCCTGCCTTGTTCATTTACGGCGGCGCGGCTGTTAGACGCAGCCACGACGACTGATCTCGAATACGGAAGTGAACGACGTGACCCCCAGTGCAGAGTGCCGCCGCGGCAGGCTTCGAACTCCCTTCAGCCGCCGCCGCGCGCAGTTGCTCGTAGGTGCAGCATTCTTGCTGGGCGATCTGTCGATGGGCGCGATCGCGCTGGCGCAATCGGGCGTTGCCTTGCCCGCAGTGACGGTGGACGCGCCGACGCAGAAGAAGCGGCCGGCGCAGGCGGTC
>DATCUS010000083.1:0-87689 GCA_036561845.1 Tardiphaga sp.
CGGGTAGTTGGCAACCAGGCCCATGATCGCCGAACCGATGGCTGCGGCCAGGCAGGTGGCGACAAACACCGCGCCGTGATCCATGCCGGTTTCGGCGAGGATGCTCGGGTTGACGAAGAGGATGTAGGCCATCGTCAGGAACGTGGTGATACCGGCCAGGACCTCGGTGCGCAGCGTGGTGTTGTGCGCCTTGAGTTGAAATAGCTTTTCCAGCATGGTCGATCCCCTATGTGCCGGTCAGTGTGAGGGCTGTCGCCTCTGGCGGGCGATTCGCGTGTCATCGCAAAAGCCGCGCATCTTACACCGGGCGGCAGCGCGGTTGAATTTCCATTGAGCAGGTGAAGGCCATGAGCAAACGAGTCCTGATTCCGATCGCCGACGGTTCCGAAGACCTGGAGACCGTCACCCTGATCGACGTGCTGCGGCGTGCCGAGTTCGAGGTACTGGTGGCCAGTGCCGAAGAGCGGCGCATGCTGACCTGCGCGCGCGGTACCCGGATCACCGCCGACGCCATGCTGCTCGACGTGCTGGCGCAGGATTTCGACCTGATCGTGCTGCCCGGTGGCATGCCCGGGGCGAAAACCCTTGGCGAGCTGGAGCCGCTGGCCGAGCGCGTGCGCCAGCAGGCCCGTGCCGGGCTCGATTTCGCCGCGATCTGCGCCGCGCCGGCGGTGGCGCTGCATCCCTACGGCGTGCTCAAGGGCCGCCAGGTCACCTGCTATCCGGGCATGAGCGACAACCTCACCGGCACGCATTTCCTTGACCAGCCGGTGGTGGTGGACGGCAACTGCATCACCAGCCAGGGCCCGGCGACCGCCCTGGAATTCGCCCTGACCCTGGTGGAGCGTCTGGCTGGCCGCGGCAAGCGCCGTGAAGTAGCCGACGCCATGCTGGTGCCGGCAACGACGAACTAATTTCGCCTCGGATCGGTCACTCCTTGCATTGCCGGAAGTCCTGGCAGCAATGGGCTGAATCCGAGGAGATCAATGGACAGTGTCGATCTGGCGGTACTGCGGCGGGCCCGCGACTGGCTGCGTGACGGTCATCCCGTGGTGCTCTACACGGTGCTGGAAACCTGGGGCAGCGCGCCGCGCCCGGTCGGTTCGCTGCTGGCACTGCGCGGCGATGGTCGCGTTGAAGGCTCGGTGTCCGGCGGCTGCGTCGAGGACGATCTGCTCGCCCGAGTCATGGCTGACGAGCCTCCGCAGGCTTGCCAGCTGATCACCTATGGCGTGAGCAAGGAAGAATCCGCGCGTTTCGGTCTGCCCTGTGGTGGCACCCTGCGCCTGCTGCAGGAGCCATTGCGCGATGCCGGCTGGATCGACGAGCTGCTGCGGCGTTGCGTCGGGCATGAGCGGCTGCTGCGCTGCGTGGATATCGCCAGTGGTGACGTAACGCTGCAAACCGTCGGCCGCGACGCCGCGCTGCAGTTCGATGGCCATACTCTGCGCGCCCCATTCGGCCCGGCCTGGCGCCTGCTGATGATCGGCGCCGGGCAGCTGTCGCGTTATGTCGCCGACCTGGCCCACGGCCTCGGCTTCGAGGTGCTGATCTGCGACCCGCGCGAAGGTTATGCCCACGACTGGGATGCGGCCGCCGTGCGCTTCGTGCCCGGCATGCCGGACGATGCTGTGCTGGCCATCGAGCCGGATGCGCACACCGCCATCGTCGCGCTGACCCACGACCCGCGGCTGGACGACATGGCGCTGCTCACCGCGCTGCAGTCCGAAGCCTTCTACGTCGGTGCGCTGGGCTCGCGGGTCAATAGCGAGAAGCGCAAGGCGCGCCTGCTCTCGCTGGGCCTCGGCGAGCGCCAGGTGCAGCGCCTGCACGGCCCCATCGGGTTGCCCATCGGCAGCCGCACGCCGGCGGAAATCGCGCTGTCCTTGATGGCCGAAGTGGTTGCGCTGAAAAACGGTGCCCTGGTCAGCCTGGCGTTGCCGGAACAACAGCGCTGTGCCTGAACCGGGCGTCTGCGCCATCGTTCTCGCCGCGGGGCAGGGCAGCCGTTATCGCGCGGCTGGTGGGGAGGACAAGCTGCTGGCGGCCAGCCTGGCTGCTGCGTCTTCGCCGCCGGTGCTGGCGGCCACGCTGGCAAACCTTCGCGGTGTCGCCGAACGGCTGCTGCTGGTGACCCGTGCAGACAACCTTCCTCTGCGCGACTGGCTGAGCGCCAACGCTGCCGACTGCGAGGTGCTTGTGCTGGAAACCCGCGGGCTCGGCCACAGCCTCGCGCAGGCCGTGGCCCACGCGCCGGCGGCGCGTGGCTGGCTGGTGGCGTTGGCGGATGTGCCCTATGTGCAGCCGCGGACCCTGCGCGAGATCGCGGCGGCTATTCGTGAGGACAACCTGGTCGTGCCGACCTATGACGGCCGCCCTGGCCATCCGCGCGGCATCGGCAGCACCCATCGCGATGCGCTGCTGCAACTGGACGGTGATCGCGGTGCCCAGGTGCTTTTCGCGGCGCACCCGGTACTGGAGCTCGCCCTGAACGATCCCGGTGTACTGCAGGACATCGACCATCCCGATGATCGCCGGCAGGCCTGAAGACCATCGCCGTAGCGACTACCAAAACCTGCACAAATCAATTGGCCGGTGAGCGCAGCGCCACGCCGTTCGCGGCGAGATAACCCTCAGTCAGCCGCAGCCACTCGACCAGCAGGGCTGAACGATTTTCGCACCACGCCAGTCGTACCCCAAGACGCACGGACAGCGCATACCAACGCCCAAACCGTGAGGCCGCCATGAGCGAAAATTCTTCAGCTGCAGGCCAGACCTGCACCATCAGCCTGGAGCTGAACGGCGAACGCCGTGAGCTCCAGGTGCAACCCTGGACCACCTTGCTCGACCTGCTGCGCGACCAGCTCGGCCTGATCGGCACCAAGAAAGGCTGCGATCACGGCCAGTGCGGCGCCTGCACCGTGCTGATCGACGGCAAGCGCATCAATTCCTGCCTGACGCTGGCCGTGGTGCGCGACGGCGCCGAGATCACGACCATCGAGGGGCTCGGCAGCGAGGCCGCTCCGCATCCGCTGCAGCAGGCCTTCATGGATCACGATGCGTTCCAGTGCGGCTATTGCACCCCCGGGCAGATCTGCTCGGCGCAGGGCCTGATCAACGAAGGCCACGCCCGCAGCCGCGACGAGGTGCGTGAGCTGATGAGCGGCAACCTGTGCCGCTGCGGCGCCTACCCCAACATCACCGATGCCGTCATCGACGTGCTCGCCAAGGAGACCGGGAAGTGAACCGCTTCAGCTACAGCCGCGCCACCGCCGTGTCCGATGCCGTGAGCAACGGCGCGATCGAAGGCGCGCGGTTCCTGGCCGGCGGCACCAATCTCGTTGATCTCATGAAGGAGAATGTCGAACGCCCGGTGCGGCTGATCGACATCAACCGTCTGCCGCTCGACCGGATCGAGGACATTGACGGCGGCGGATTGCGGCTGGGCGCGCTGGTGACCAACGCCGAGACCGCCTACGATGACCGCGTCGCACAGCGCTATCCGTTGCTGGCCTCCGCGATCCTCGCAGGCGCCAGTCCGCAGTTGCGCAACGCCGCCACCAATGGCGGCAATCTCAACCAGCGCACCCGCTGCTATTATTTCTACGACACGGCTGCGCCATGCAACAAGCGGCAGCCCGGTTCCGGCTGCGGCGCCGTCGGCGGCGTCAACCGCATCCACGCCATCCTCGGCGCTAGCGAGGCGTGCATCGCCACCCACCCATCCGACATGTGCGTAGCGCTGGCTGCGCTCGATGCGAGCATCCGTGTCACCGGCCCCGGCGGCGACCGCGTCATCCGCATAAGCGATTATCACCGGCTGCCCGGCGACGAGCCGCAACGCGACAACACCCTCAGCCCTGGCGAACTGGTCACCGCCATCGATCTGCCGGCCGACGATTTCAGCGCCAACTTCACCTACCTGAAGCTGCGCGATCGCCTGTCCTACGCCTTCGCGCTGGTGTCGGTGGCGGTCGCCCTCCGGATGGACGGCGACGCTATCGCAGAAGCACGAATCGCGCTGGGCGGCGTCGCCCACAAGCCGTGGCGCTCGCTCACCGCAGAGAGCCTGCTGAAAGGCCGGAGCGCCTCGCCGGCTTGCTTCGGCGCGGCGGCCGACGCGCTGCTCGACGGCGCCGTCGGCCAGGGCAAGAACGACTTCAAGATTCCGCTGGCCCGCAAGGCCATTGTCCGCGCATTGCAGCAGGCCGTCAGCGGCACGCCGCAATCGCAGACCGACAAGCGCGTCGCCTGAGGAGACATCCATGAACATCCGTGTAGAGACGGTCGGCATCGGCAGCGCCATCAACCGCGTCGACGGCCTGGCGAAAGTCACCGGTCGCGCCCGCTATGCCGCGGAGTACGCCACCCCCGGCATGCTCTATGGCTGGATCGTCTCCAGCGCCATCGCCAAGGGCAGGATCGTCGCCATCGACGAAACCGCCGCCCGCGCGGTGCCGGGCGTGGTGGAGATCGTCACCCACAGCAACCGGCCGCATGTGGCCTGGCTCGACCGTTCCTATCCGGAAGAAGCCGGCCCGCCCGGCGAACCCTTTCGCGCGCTCTATGATGACAGGATTTTGTTCAGCGCCCAGCCGGTGGCGCTGGTGCTGGCGGAAATGCTGGAATCCGCACGCGACGCCGCCGCTCTGGTCGAGGTGGCCTATGACGTCGAACCGCACAACACCGACTTCGACAAGGCCTTGGCGGAAAAATTCCTGCCGAAGAAGAAGCGCGGCACGTTCCATCCGCCGAAGAACCGTGGCGATGCCGAGGGCGCGTTCAAGGATGCGGCGCTGAAAGTCTCGGCGGACTATCGCCTCGCAACCGAACACCACAATCCCATGGAGATGCACGCCACCACAGTGGTCTGGGAAGGCGATGGCAGGATCACCGTGCACGACAAGACCCAGGGCCCGCAGAACGTCCAGGGCTACCTCGCCTCGGTGTTCGGCTTCGCGAAAAACAACGTGCGAGTCATGAATCCCTATGTCGGCGGCGGCTTCGGCTCCGGTCTGCGCCCGCAATACGCGGTCTATCTCGCCGTGATGGCGGCGAAACTGATGGAGCGCTCGGTGCGCGTGGTGATGACGCGGCAACAGATGTTCAGCCACGTGCATCGCCCCGAGGCGGTGCAAAGCGTGCAGCTCGGCGCCGCCGCCGACGGCAAGCTCTCCTCGATCATCAACAAGGCCACCACCTCGACCTCGCGCTTCGAGAACAACATGGAAGACGTGGTGATCTGGGGCATGATGAACTACGCCTGCGCCAACGCGTCGGGCGAATACACCGTGGCGCCGGTCGACACCTACACCTCCGGTGACATGCGCGCGCCCGGCGCCGCCACCGGCATGACGATCTTCGAGATGGCTATCGACGAGATGGCCCATGCGGCGAAGATCGATCCGCTGCAATTCCGGCTGCTGAATTACTCCGACATCGACCAGATGAACGAGACTCCCTTCACCAGCAAGGCGCTGAAGGAGGCATTTGCCGAAGGCGCGGCCAAATTCGGCTGGTCGAAGCGTTCGGCCGAACCGCGCTCCATGACGGACGGGAAGGAACTGGTCGGCTGGGGCGTCGCCACCGGCATGTGGGACGCCATGTTCTCCAAGACCTCGTGCAGCGCCAAGCTGTCGGCCAACGGCCATCTCGAAGTGGCGTCGGCCTCTTCCGATATTGGCACTGGCACCTACACGGTCATGACCCAGGTCGCGGCCGACACGCTCGGTCTGCCGGTCGACCAGATCACCGCACGGCTCGGCGATTCCAGCCTGCCGGCCTCGCCATTGCAAGGTGGCTCATGGGTCGCGGCGTCGCTGGGCGCGGCCGTGCAACTCGCCTGCAAGGCCGTGGCGGCAAAGGTGCTAAAGGCGGCTGCCAAGGTCGAGGGCAATCCGCTCGGCGACGCCTCTATGGATGATGTCGACATCAGGCAAGGTCGCCTGGTGCTGAAATCCGATCAATCGGTCAGCGTATCGTTCGCGGACGCCATGCGCGCCGCCGGCCTCGACACCATCGAGGTCGAGGAGACCGCAAGCGGCGGCATCAGCGGCATGATCAGCCAGATGCAGAAGTCGCGCAACACCCACAGTGCGATCTTCGCCGAGGTGAAGGTCGATGAGGAACTCGGCGTCGTCCGCGTCACCCGCATTGTCAATGCCGTCGCGGCGGGGCGCATCATCAATCCGAAGACCGCACGCAGCCAGATCCTCGGCGGCGTTGTCATGGGCATCGGCATGGCGCTCCACGAGGAGACGATGATGGACCATACGCTCGGCCGCTTCATGAACCACAGCTTTGCCGAGTACCACATCCCGGTGAACGCCGACGTCGACGACATCGAAGTCATCTTCGTCGACGAGCCGGATCCCGAGGTCACTCCCCTCGGCGTCAAGGGCCTCGGCGAGATCGGCATCGTCGGTACCGCCGCTGCGGTGGCCAATGCCATCTTCCACGCTACCGGGAAACGTATCCGCAGCCTGCCGATCACCATCGACAAGTTGCTCGACTAACAGGAGGATGAAAAATGTTCGAACCTGCGCACATCACCGAACATATGGACGTGATCTCGTCCGATCGCAAAGTCGTCGGCAAGGTCGATCACATGGACGGCGCCGACAAGATCAAGCTGACCAAAGGGAGCTCGCCGGACGGCCAGCACCATCATCTTATTCCTGTTGCCTGGGTTGATCATGTCGATCAGCACGTGCACCTCAACAAGACCGGTGCCGATGTCACGTCGCACTGGCAGCATGAGAAGATGGTGTAGGTCGCCCGTTCGAATAACATCGCGAAAAAGGCAGTGCTGCACCAGCCGGGACAGCGTTTTGTTTCATCCCCTTGCCGGGCTGATCCGCCACGTGCCCGCCATCAGCCCCGCAGTGAGGAGCGCCGCCACGAGAGCTGCCACCGGCAGGACCAGAGCCAGCGCCGCCGTGGCTGCCCAGCCGATCGACGAGAACGCCTCGGCGAACGTGGCGATACGCGACGAGGTCTGGCGGCGGCGGAACTGGCTGCGCCGGCCCTGTACGCGAAACCACAGCTGGATCGCCGTGGCCGAGCCCGCGGCAACGATCGCTGCTGACGCGGTGATGACAGCCAATTCCGGCCAGACCAGTGACAGAACGAGAATCAGCGGCGCGAACACCGCGACGATGATCAGCAGCACCACCTCGATCTTGGCGCGGGTGATTGATGACGCCCGCAGCGGCGCGGTGGCGACAAGGTCGGCGGCGTCTTCGCCAGAAATGGTCAGCCACGCCAGGCCACCGGCGAGCTGGCCGGCCGCCATCACCATCACGGGCGCCAGTACGATAAGAGCGCCGTTGTCGCTACCGAAGCTGCGCCACATCATCACCGCCGGCGGCAGCAGATAGAGCAGCTGCATGAGCGTCTGCGACACAAGCCAGGGATCGCGCCAGAGCAATAGCAATTCCTTGCGGCGCAACGCGCCCGGCCGAGACACCGGGCGGAACGGCCGCGCGCGATGGCTGTGCCGGACCGTCTTCGGGGAGACGCTCGCGACATAGTCGCCGAAGCGCGGCGAGAACAGCGCCATGGTAGCGCCGAGCAACATCAGGCTGCCCGCCAGCAGCGGCAGCAAGGCCGCGCCGTCGCCGAGCATGGCGCGGGCCGGCAGCCACAGCAGGCTGTCCGGCTCCGGCGCAAAGCGCGCAGCGGCGTCGGATGTCAGCACGGCGAAGCGCGACAGCGTGCCGTAGGACAGGATCGCGGCGATCTGCAGCGCGATGACGAAGCCGGCGCCGGTCACCGCCGAAACGATCTGTGCCACCAGCCGGGTCCGCGCCGGGCCGAACAGCCGGAACAGCGCCACCGTCAGCGCTATTGCCGCCGCCGAGGCGGAGAGCCCGATTGCCACGACGACGCCATAGGCCGCGAACCAGCGGATACCGCCGCCGATGACCAGCACGTCGACGAAGGGTGTGGCGAACAGCAGCGCCATCAGCGTCACGCTCAGCGCGAGTGCAGCAATGCGAACGGAAAAAATGGTGGCGAGCGGCACCGGCGACGACATGATCAGATCGAGATCCGCGCGGGCATAGAACACCCGCGTCACCGACTCCATCGCCTGCGACAGCATCAGGGCCCAGGCAAGAAATACGCTGGCGGTGACGACGATCAGCGTCGGCGTGTCGAGCGGCGCCTGAATGTCGGCGAAGCGCCCGACCACGACCCAGGCCGGCAGATGCAGGAAGGTGAGCAGTGCCGCCATGATGAGCGCGACGCTCGGCTTGCGCCAGCGCGTCCCGGCAGTAAGCATCCCGAGCAGTTCGCGCCAGGCGAGGCGGATCTCGTGGCCGGCAAACCACGATACGACTGCGAACGGACTCATGCCGCGACCGGCTCGCTCTCGACCAGTGCGACGAACATGTCCTCCAGGCTGGTATCGCCTTGGCCGTTCTGCTGGCGCAATTCGGCCAGCGTGCCTTCGGCGACCAGGCGCCCGGACGCGATCACGCCGATGCGGTCGGCCATCCGCTCGGCAACCTCGAGAATGTGCGTGGTCATGATCACCGTGCAGCCGGCCTGCACCCGCGCCTGCAGCAATCCTTTGACGTGACGCGCCGAGACCGCGTCAAGGCCGGTCAGCGGCTCGTCGAGGATGATCAGCCGGGGCTCGTGCACCAACGCGCCGGCCAGCGCGACTTTTTGGCGCATGCCTTTGGAGAAGCCCTCGCAACGCTGCTGCAGATGCGCTCCGAGGCCGAGAGACGCCAGCAGCTCGCGCGCCGCGGGTTCGGCGACAGCAGCATCGCAGCCCCACAGGCCGGCGACGAATTCCAGATATTCCAGCGGCGTGAGCTTGTCGTAGATCATCGGCTCGTCCGACACCCAGGCCATGACCTGCTTGGCCGCCACCGGGTCGGCCAGCGCATCAATGCCGAGCACCCGGACCGATCCGGCGTCGGGCCGCAACAGCCCGGCGACCATCCGCAAGGTGGTGGTCTTGCCGGCACCATTGGGGCCCAGCAGGGCATAGAACTCGCCGGCGCAGACGGTGAGATCAAGGGCATCGACCGCGGGCCGGTCGAACACCTTGGTCAGTCCGCGGACTTCGAGGACGGTTGGCAACGGCCGCTGGCTCATGGGACGGCATCCATGCTTGGTGCTGCAAGGCACCATGCCGGCAATTCATTGCTACGCCATGAACATCATTCCCCCAATTCTGCAGATTATATTACCGGCGGAGACGATCCCGCGACGCGCTTCGCGCCGAGGCCTGCCCTGGTGCCTAACCTTGCAGGGCGCGTTCAAAATGATACAGACGGACCGAGCCACATAATCCAATCTGATACCGCTGATCTGGCTGCCGGAATGCGTTGCAGCCGATCGCGTCGCGCCAGCCCGGATCGCGCGTGGCTGTATCGCGAATCCGTCAGTGTCGATGCTCAACGAGGATGTTGGGCATCGTCGTCATCGATCAACTGCACGGGCGAGCCAACTTGCCCTGAGGATCGCCTAGACTGTGCAGGCCCCGCTGGCCCCCCGGCGGGGCGTTTTTTTTGGCACCGCCACCCGGCGTTGCAGGAAAAAATGGAACTTACAACCCAGACTGGCTTTGTGCTATATCGGACATAGGACCTAGAGCGGTTCGAATTGGGCACAGAGGCGGTTACCGTGGGTAAGATTTTCAAGGAAGAGTTTGATCCCAAGGTCTTCCTCGCTCGCGTCGGAGCAGGCAAGGCGATCACGGAGTACAAGCGCAACCAGACCATATTCTGCCAGGGCGAACTCGCTGAATCCGTATTCTACATCCAAAAGGGACGGGTCAAACTTACCGTGCTTTCCGAACAAGGCAGGGAAGCCGTGGTCGGCATACTGGAGCAAGGGCAATTCTTTGGCGAAGGATGCCTGAACGGCCATCCGCTGCGCATCGCCACCACCACTGCGCTGGAGCCCTGCGTTATCACCTCCATCACCAAATCTGCCATGCTGGCCACCCTCCATGCGGAGCCGGCTTTTTCCGAACTGTTCATGACCTACCTGCTGAAACGCAACAGCCGCGTGGAGGAGGACCTGATCGACCAATTGTTCAACTCGAGCGAGAAGCGACTGGCCCGACTGCTGCTCATCCTTGCCAACTTCGGCAAGGAGGGCGCGCTCCAGCCGATCGCGATCGAGCTCAGTCAGGAGACGCTGGCGGAAATGATTGGCACTACTCGCTCGCGCGTCAGCTTCTTCATGAACAAGTTTCGCAAGCTTGGCTTCATCAGCTACAACGGCAAGATTGAAGTCCACAACTCGCTGCTCAACGCCGTCCTGAACGACAAGCCCCAAATCGAGCGCGACGTCTGAGCGCTTCACCGCCGTCCAAGCGGCAGCTGCTCGCCCTCCGCAATCCGCGCGCTGAGCACAATTATACAGCGAATCAAATCCTTTAGGTGCAACCTATGGTGGGACTAATCGGAACTCCGCCGGGCGGAACCGATGGAGCTGCGACAGATGGCCAATATCCTGATCGCCGATGACGACGAAGCCGTTCAGCAGATCGTCAAAATCCTGCTTCAGCGTAGTGGTCATGATGTTGTCGGCGCCAGCGATGGCCGCACCGCATTGCAGACCTTTCGCGAACGCGACTTCGATCTCCTCATTGTCGATATCTTCATGCCGGGGATGGATGGCCTCGAAACCATGAAGCAGGTGCATGAGTACCGGCCCGGCGTTCCGATCATCGTGATATCCGGCCACGCCTTCTCCGCCAGGTGCACACCTCCACCGGACTTTCTGACCATGGCAACCAAGCTTGGCGCCGCGTGCAGTCTGCAGAAGCCGTTCAAATCGGCTGTCCTGTTGGAGAATATCGCCCGCTGCCTCGGGCAGGCGCCATCCATTTCAAACTTCGCCCCGATCGCGCCAACTGCGGCGGCATCGCGCGCCTGACGCGATTGATAGCTGCGACAAGCCCGTGCCAACGACTAGCTCGCACTCGTTGGTACTTGTGTACTGCACTGCAGCACGACATCCTTAAGAGCTCCTTCACTGGAACACCCTAACAATCAAGGGGGGACGCCGCGGCAAATTGCTTGCCGTGGCCTGGGGAGCGACGATGCAGGCACTCAAATCAATTTCAGCGCGCATGATTTTGGCTATCACACTGGTTGCGGCCGGCTCTTGCGGGGTGCTGGCAGCGTTTAGCATTTGGCAACAGAAGTCCATCGTCGACGTCGCCTTGATCCGTGAATCGCAAAATGATTACGCCAATCTGACCGCTGCATTGAATGCCGACACCCGCGCCGCCCTGGCCGTGGCCGATGCGCTGGCATCGATGCAGCAACTCAAGGACGTGGTACGCGCCAAGGACCGGCCGGGCACGCTCGCGATGCTCAAGGAAGCGATGCAGAGAATCACGCCAAGCGGTCTGGAGCTGATCACCATCCAGATTCCGCCGGCCGTCGCCTTCGCACGGGCGCACAATCTGACCGCCTTCGGCGACGACCTCTCGGCGCGACGCAAGATGGTCGTGCAGGCGCTCACCGCGCGCAAATCTGTCGGCGGCATCGAGGCCGGCCGCGACGTCCTCAACATATTCGGTACCAGCCCGATGCTCGACGGCGACACCTTGATCGGCACCGTCGATGTCGGCGCACCGTTCGGCAAGACCTTCGTCGACAATATGAAAGGCCGCTTCAAGCTCGACGTCGCAATCCATCAGTTGGACGGTCAGGCCACCAAGACGCTCGCCACCACGCTGACCGGCGCGACGGCCGACGCCGACGCCGTCCGCCGCGCCATGGCCGGCGAGACCGTCGTTCAGTTTGGCGAGACCAATGGCCGCCCCACCGCGACCACGTTCGGCGTCATCAAGAACTTCTCCGACCAGCCCGTCGCAGTGTTCGAGATCGTGCGCGACACCAGCGCCTATACAGCTTTGACGCGTAGTTCGCTGAACTGGCTGGCGATCGCCTCCGTCTGCGTGCTGTCGCTGGCCGGCGTTGTCGCGACCTTGATGGGACGCGGCATGGCGCGACCGATCCGGGCGCTGGAAGCGGCGATGCGCGCCATCGCTGCGGGCAATCACACGATTGCGGTGCCGGGCGCCGGTCGCAAGGACGAGATCGGCACGATGGCCGGCGCGGTGGCCATCTTCAAGGATGGGCTGATCGAGACCGACAGGCTGCGCGCGGCGCAGGAGCAACAGCGCCAGCAGTCGCTGGACGACCGGCGCGAGACCATGCATATGCTGGCGGCGCGTTTCGAATCCGGCGTCGGCGGCGTGGTCGATGCCGTCGGCATCGCGGCCGGCGAGTTGCGCAGCACGGCGCAGTCGATGGCCACCACCGCCGGCGAGGCAACCCGGCAGACCGCGGCGGTCGCAGCGGCATCCGAGGAAGCCACCCAGAGCGCTCAGGCTGTCGCCGCCGCGATCGAGGAACTCAACGCCTCGATCAGCGAGATCGCCCAGCAGGTCAATGAATCCGCCACGGTCGCCGGCAACGCCGTTGACCAAGCCAACACTACCTATACGGAAGTACAGAGCCTCGCCACCGCGGCGCAAAAGATCGGCGACGTGGTCATGCTGATCAGCGAGATCGCCGCGCAGACCAATCTGCTGGCGCTCAATGCTACTATTGAGGCAGCGCGCGCCGGCGAGGCCGGCCGAGGCTTCGCAGTGGTGGCATCCGAGGTCAAGGCGCTAGCGACCCAGACCGCCAAGGCTACCGACGAGATCTCGGCCCAGGTCAACGCCATCCAGAACGCCACCAGATCGTCGGTGGCCTCGATCCAGGGCATCACCTCGACCATCGGCCGGGTCAGCGAGATCGCCAGCGCCATCGCTGCGGCCGTGGAGGAACAGGGTGCCGCCACCCTCGAGATTGCTCGCAACGTCGCCGAGGCCGCGCGGGGCACCGGAGAGGTCTCCGAAAATATTGCCGGGGTCAATGATGCCGCACGCGAAACCGGCCTCGCCGCCAGCCGCGTGGTCGACTCGGCTGCGGAGCTGTCGCACAACGGCGAGGACCTGAAGACCCAGGTCGACGCATTTCTGCGCGACGTCCGGGCAGCGTAAACGCGACCGCCGTCCCGAAAAATGCGACGATCGCAGCCTACAGCCCGAGATACGCCTTGCGCACGTCTGGATTGCCCATGATATCCGCAGCCTTGCCCTGCATCTGGACGCGGCCGGTCTGCAGAATGTAGGCGCGGTCGGCGATCTCCAGCACTTCGGACATGCGCTGCTCCACGATCAGCACGGTCATGCCGGTATCCCGGATCTTGACGACCGCCTGGAAAATCTCGTCCACCAGCTTCGGCATGATGCCCTGCGACGGCTCGTCGAGCATCAGAAGCCGCGGTCGGGTCATCAGCGCACGGCCGATCGCCAGCATCTGCTGCTCACCTCCCGACAGCGTTTCGGCGCGCTGCTCGAGCCGCTCCGACAGCCGCGGAAACAGTTCGAACACCAGCTTCAGCGGTTCGTCGCGGTCGGACTGGCCCCGATACATGTAGCTGCCGAGCCGCAAGTTGTCGCCGACCGACAGGCGTGGAAACAGCCGGCGGTTTTCCGGCACATAGGCTATGCCGCGCGCGGTGATGAGATGTTGCGGCACGCCGTCGATGCGGCTCCCGTCGAAGGTCACAGTGCCGCTGCGCGGGCGCTCGGCGCCGGCAATGGTCTTGATCAGCGTCGACTTGCCGGCACCATTGGCACCGCAGACTGCAACGATTTCGCCCTTGGCGACCTCGACGGTGACAGAGGAAATCGCGACCAGCCCCTGATAGGCGGTGGTGACTTCATGCACTGATAGCATGACGATCCCCAAGGTAAGCGCTGATGACTTCCGGATGCCGCACGACATCCGTCGGCTTGCCCTCGACGAGGACTTTTCCGAGATTGAGCACGATGGCGCGATCAACCAGCGGCATGACGATTTCCATGACGTGCTCCACCATGAGCACGGTAACGCCGGTCTCGCGAACCTTGCGGACCAGCGCGACGCCGGACTGCGCCTCCAACGGAGTCAGTCCGGTGAGACACTCGTCAAGCAACAGCAGTTTTGGTTCGGTAGCGAGCGCACGGGCCACTTCAAGCCGGCGCTTTTCCGACGGGATAAGCTGGCTGGCTAGCACGTGGGCGCGGGCGCCGAGGCCGCAGAATTCCAGTACCTCATGGGCCTTGCGGCGGGCATCGCGCATCACCGTGGTGCGCACCAGCGCGCCGACGATGACGTTGTCGATCACAGTCATGGTCTCGAAGCTCTTCACCACCTGGAAGGTGCGGGCGATACCGCGCTGGCAGCGCTCCGCTGCCGGCATCCGGGTGACGTCCTCGCCGTTGAACCAGATGGTGCCCTGCGTCGGCGGCAGCACGCCGGCAATCAGGTTGAACAGGGTCGACTTGCCGGCGCCGTTGGGGCCGATCAGGCCGACGATCTCGCCGGCACCGACGGAGATCGATACGTCACTGTTGGCGATCAGGCCGCCAAAACGCTGCCAGACGCCGCGGGTTTCAAGCAGGGGTGTCGTCATTGCGGCACTCCTTTCGAGCCGGGTTTGCGCGAGAACAGGCCGATCAGACCTTCCGGCCGGGCCAGCGAGATCAGCACGATGACGGAGCCGTACAGGATCAGATCGATGCCGCGGCCGGAGCCGCCGAGATAGTTGCGCGTCAATTCGGTGAGCGGGATCAGGATCACCGCGCCCAGCACCGGCCCCCACAGGGTGCCGATGCCGCCGAGCACGGCCGGCAGCGCCATCAGCAGCGAGAACTGGAAGGTCATCACGCTGTCAGGATCGATATAGGAAACGTACTGCGCGTAGAACGCACCGCCGATCGCGGTCATGAATGCGGAGATCGCGGCTGCACCCATCTTGGAATTGAACACGACAACGCCAAGGCTTTCGGCAGCATCCGGATTGTCCTTCACTGCGCGCCACCAGAAGCCCCACTTGGAATTTTCCAGTTTCCACGTCACCAGCCAGGCGACGCAGCAGAACACCAGGGCAAAGTAATAGTACGGCAGCTTGCTGCGGGTGAATTGAAATTTCGCCCAGCTATCACCGCGGACGGGCACGTCGATGCCCAGCGCCGCGCCGGCATAATCCCAGTTGTGGAACAGCAGCAATCCGATTTCCGCGATCACGATGGTGGCGATGACGAAGTAATGGCCGCGCAGGCGGAAGGTCGGATAGCCCAATCCGAGCGCGATCAGCGCCGAGATCATGCCGCCGGCCACCATGCCGAACCACGGCAGCACGCCGAACTTGGTGAACAGCAGCGTCGTGGTGTAGGCGCCGAGGCCGAAATACAGCGCGTGGCCGAGCGAGATCTGCCCGCAATAGCCGCTGAGGATATTCCAGCTCTGCGACAGCGCCGCCCACATCAGGGTCAGCACCATGATGTTCTGGATATTCACGTCCTTGACGAAAAACGGAACCACGGCGGCGAGCGCGGCCAGGAATACGGCGATGGCAAGGTCGCGGCGGCGGTTCTGGGCGAAGGTGCTATCCATCAGATCGATCCGAACAGGCCGCGGGGCCGGATGAACACCACCAGCAAATAGACGGCGTAGATGCCCACCGACTTCAGCGACGGCGGCAGGATCAGTGCGGTGGAGGCTTCCACCAGCCCGACGATGATGCCGCCGGCAAAGGCGCCGAACACAGAACCGAAGCCGCCGAGCGCGACGGTGACATAGGCGATCAGCGCGAACGACGCACCGACATCGGGATAGATGTAGAAGAACGAGGCCATCACCGCGCCGGCGAGGCCGACCAGCGCCGAGCCAAGGCCCCAGCCGAGCGCGAATACCTTGTTCTTGTCGATGCCGACCAGCGCCACGGCGCCGGCATCCTCGCGGGTGGCTTCGAGGGCGCGGCCGAAATCGGTCTTCTTGATGAAGAAGAACAGCGCCCCGAAGGCCAGCAACGAGATCAGCGCGCCGACCAGTTGCGGCACCGGCAGGAAGATCCCGCCGAACGACACGGTCTTGCCGCCGAGCCATGAGGTCGGGATGCTGCGATAGTCCGGCGTGAAGAAGAACTGCGCCAGGCCGCGCATCAGGATGGCGAGGCCGAAGGTGGTGAAAATCTGCACCATGCCGATATTGGCTTTGGCGCGCATCGCGAAGCGCACAATCAGCAAATAGATCACCGCACCGAACACGAACATGCCGGCCGCCACCAAAGGAGCGGCGAGCAGCGGGTCGATGGCGAAGAACGCGAACAGGAAGAACGCACCATACATCGCCAACATCAGGAATTCGCCGTGGGCGAAATTGGTCACATCCATCAACCCGAAGATCAGCGCAAGGCCGACCGCGATCAGGCCGTAGAGCAGCCCCATCAGCAATCCGCTGGCGAGGCTCTGGATGATTGTCGCGGCGGTCAAAGGCGTTGCTCCTGGATCAAGTCGTAGCGCGAAGGCGGCATTGGTCTCCCTCCCCCAAGCGCAGCGAAGCGGCGCGCAGTGGGGAGGGTCGGCCGAGCGAAGCGAAGGCCGGGGTGGGGCCGCGGGCGCTGTACCCTGCGGCTTACCCCACCCGACCGGCCTTCGGCCGGCCACCCTCCCCACCTGGCGAAACTGCGCTTCGCACGGGGGGAGGGAAAAACCCGCCGCTCGGTTTGTCGTGTTCGTCCTACAGAACGTCGCTTACTTCATCGGCCAGGTGGCTTCGGCGACCGCACCCTGCGGCGGGAAGATCGTGACGAACTTGCCACCGGTATATTGCAGCAGCACCGGGTCGGCGAAGTTGTTCTGGCCCATCTCGTCGAACTTGACCTTGGCCCACGGCATGATGGTGACATCTCCCGGCATGTCGGTAGCGACCAGCGCTTCGCGGATCTTCTCGCCATCGGTGGACTTGGCGCGGTTGATGGCATCGGCCATCACTATCAGGCCCATGAACTGCCGCGACGAGTAGTCGTTGAAGTCCTTGCCCGAACGCTCCTTGTACATGTCGTTGATCTTGCCGACCATCGGCCGCTTGGCGGCGAGATCGAGCGAGAACGAACCGCGCGAGATCACGCCCGGGATCTTGTCGCCGACCGCGTCGTACAGCGCCTTCTCGGAGAAGCCGGCGTCCTGGGCGACGATGTTCTTGGCCTTGTAGCCGAGTTCACCCATGGTCTTGATCAGCAGGATGCCGTCGGTGGTGTAGCTCGAGGGCATCAACACGTCGGCGTCCGCCGCCTTGAGCTGCTGCACTTCCGCGGTGAGCGACGGCGAGTTGGCGCGATACTTGATGTCGGCGACGATCTTGTAGCCGCGGTCGGCGGCGAGCTTGAGCTGCGCATTTGCGGAGTCGGTGCCGAAGATGGTGTCTTCATGGAACAGCGCCAGCGTCTCGATCTTCTGGCCCTTCTTCTTCAGCGCGTCGAAGAAGTCGAACATCGCGGTGGAGAACATCTCGTCATGCGGCGCCGCACGGAAATAGAATTTGAGACCACGGCGATGCAGGCTCGGCGACGAGTTGTCGGCGGAGATGTAGGGGATCTGGTAGCGCTCGCAGATCTGACTAACGGTGACCGCTACGGAGCTCTGGTAGCTGCCGACGATGGCGCAGACCTTCTCCTGGGTGATCAGGCGCTCGGCTTCGGCGCGACCCTTCTGGGGGTCGGCCTGATGGTCGGCGAACACGAGGCGCACCTTGGCGCCGCCCAGACCGCTGAATCCTTCTCCCTTGGCCATCGGCAGAGCGAAATCGTAATCCTTGTTGATGATGTCGGCCGCGGTTTCGAACGCCTTCTGAGCATCCACACCGATCTGCGCGCTGGCGCCGGACAGCGGATAGATCACGCCGATGACGACTTCCTTGACCTGCGCACGGACAGCAGTCGTGGCAAGCGGCAGCAGCGCAGCAGAGGCAGCGCCCCCGAGCAGGATGTTTCGGCGGGAAATTGTCATGTGATGATCCTTTGTGACCGGCGGCTATCGATGAAACTAATCAAGGTTACGGTAAAGCCTGAAAGATCGGCAAGCTGCTTCTTATAAAACAGCCAGATGCTTATTCTTGAGGTCAGTGACGAGCATGACACCCGGTGCGTGCGTGATGGCGAACGGCACGCGCGCCGCGGCGATGACCGCTTGAGGCGTGACGCCGCAGGCCCAGAATACCGGGATTTCGTCATCGCGGATTTGCACCGCATCGCCATAGTCGGGCTTGTTAATATCTGCGATGCCAATTGACTGCGGCAGGCCGAGATGCACCGGCGCGCCATGCACCGACGGAAAGCGCGATGTGATTTGCACCGCGCGGATCGCATCGGCGGGCCTCAGCGGCCGCATCGACACCACCATCGGACCGGCGAACGGGCCGGCCGACTTGCATGGGATATTGGTGCGATACATGGGCACCAGGACGCCCTGCTCGATGTGACGGATCGGCAGGTCGTCGGCCATCATGGCCTCTTCGAACGAGTACGAGCAGCCGATCACGAACGACACCAGATCGTCGCGCCAGTATTTTGCGACGTCGGCCGGGCGATCGATCGCCTCGCCGTCGCGCCACACCACGTATTGCGGAATATCGGTGCGGATATCGAGATCGAGGCCGAGGCCGGGAATGCGGGGATCGCCGACCTCGGACATGCCGATGATCGGGCATGGCTTCGGGTTGAGCTGGCAGAAGCGGTGGAAGGCGCTCGCCTGGGCTTCCGGCAGAACCACCAGATTGCCCTGCACGTAACCCGGCGCGACGCCGGCAGTGCTGCCATATTTTCCAGCCCGATATTCACGACGTGCAATGGCGCCTGGCAACAATTCCGCGCTTTCACCTTCGCGTCCCACTGCCGAAAAACTGGCCATCTTGACGTCCTGCCTAATTCTGCCTCGACACGGACTGAAACCTAGGACTACTATAATGTCTAATCGTTCTTTTTAATCGATGATGATAAATCCATCTTATCGGCAGCCGGGTTATTCAATCAATGGCGGACTTCAAGGCGCTGGAGACTTTCCTTTGGGTCGTCAATCTCGGCAGCTTCCGCGGCGCGGCGCAGAAGCTTAACACCACCCAGCCGGCAATCTCGCAGCGCATTGCCCAGTTGGAGCGCGAATTGGGGGTGCGGCTCCTGCAGCGCGACCGCAAGCTGGCGTCACCGACCCCGGCCGGCCGGCAGATGCTGGTCTATGCGGAGAAGCTGATCGGGCTACGCTCGGAGATGATGGCGGCGGTGGGAGACCGCTCGGCCATGCGCGGGGTGCTGCGGCTGGGCGTCGCCGAGACCATCGTGCACACTTGGCTGTCGAAGCTGGTCAAGAGCGTCAACGAAGCCTATCCTAACCTGTCGCTGGAGATCGAGGTCGACATCACGCCGAACCTGCGCGCCCGGCTGATGGCGCAGGAGATTGAGCTCGCCTTCCTGATCGACGCCCCCGCCGCCGCCACCGTGCGCAGCCGGGAGCTTTGCGACTATCCGGTCGGCTTTCTCGCCAGTCCGGCGCTCGGGCTCGGCAACGGCCAACTGACCGTGCAGGATCTTGCAAAATTCCCGATCATCACCTTCCCGCGCAAGACCCAGCCCTACGAGATCGTGCGCTCCTTGTTCAACTTGCCGGAACTGCCGCCGATCAGGCTGCACGCCAGCGCCTCGCTGGCCACAGTGATCCACATGGCGATCGAGGGCCTCGGCATCGCGGTGATTCCCACCGCCATCGTGCAGAACGAACTGGCTGACGGGCGATTGCAGCTGCTCTCCACCGATCTGCAGGTGTCACCGCTGACCTTCTGCGCCAGCTGGCTGGCCTCGCCGGACACGGTTGCTGTGGAGCTGGTTGCCCATCTCGCCGGCCAGATCGCGCACGAAAGCAGTTTGGTTGACGTGCCAACCCAGCCGCGTCATTAAAAAGCAGTCCCATTCCCGCCGCCGGAATATTGGAAAACTGCATGAGCCAGCTCGCATCCAATCTGCAAATCGATTCCGCACGCCTGTGGGGCACGATTCTCGAGACCGCCAAATTCGGCGGCACGCCGAAAGGCGGCATCCGGCGGCTGACGCTGACTGCCGAAGACAAGCAGGTGCGCGACTGGTTCCGGGCCGCCTGCGAAGCAGCCGGCTGCGAGGTGCATATCGATGCGCTGGGTTCGATGTTCGCACTGCGCCGCGGCCGCGACATGTCGAAGCCGCCGATCGGCCTCGGCTCGCATCTCGATACCCAGCCCACCGGCGGCAAGTTTGACGGCATCCTAGGCACGCTGGCCGCGCTCGAAGTGGTGCGCACGCTGAACGACGCCGGCATCGAGACGGAACTGCCGATCTGCATCGCCAACTGGACCAACGAGGAAGGCTCGCGCTTTGTCCCGGCGATGATGGCCTCGGCCGCCTATGTCGGCGACTTCACCACCGACGACATCCTGTCACGCCAGGACATCGAGGGCATCACCGTCGGCGAAGCGCTCGATAGCATCGGCTATCGCGGCGACGTCCCGGTGGGCACCCAGAAGTTCACCAGCTTCGTCGAACTGCATATCGAGCAGGGCCCGATCCTGGAGGCCGAGGGCAAGACCATCGGCGTGGTGGATTCCGGCCAGGGCGTGCTGTGGTACGACGGCCAGATCACCGGCTTCGAAAGCCATGCCGGCTCGACGCCGATGACCCTGCGCCGCGACGCGCTGGCGACCCTGTCGGAGATCGTGCTGGCGGTGGAACGCATCGCCAGAGGCTTCGGCCCCAGGGCAGTCGGCACTATCGGCGAGGCCGTCATCGCCAGCCCGTCGCGCAATGTCATTCCCGGCGAGATCGCCTTCACCGTGGATATGCGCAGCGCCGACGCCGACATCATGGAGCATCTGCACAAGGCGCTGATGGACGCCGCCGCCGAAATCGCCGCTCACCGCAAGGTCGCGGTCAAGATCGAAAAAGTCTGGCACAAGCCGCCGACGCATTTCGACAAGACCCTGGTGGACGCGGTCGAGACCGCCGCGCAGGCGCTGGGCTACAGCCACCGCCGCATCACCTCCGGCGCCGGCCACGATGCCTGCAACCTCAACACCATCATGCCGACCGCGATGGTGTTCGTGCCCTGCAAGGACGGCATCAGCCACAACGAGCTGGAAGACGCCACCCAGGCCGACTGCACCGCCGGCGCCAATGTGCTGATGCACACCGTGCTGGCGCTCGCCGGCGTCGCATCCAAGTAACGAAAGAGAACGAGATGCGCGCCGCATTTGTTGATGCCAGCGAATCGCTGGCGGTCCTGGTCGAACAGCAGCTCAAGGCCGGCGATCCCGAAGTCATCATCCACCGCGACCCCGATGTGACGCCGGAGCAACTGCCCGGCGTGCTTGGCGATGCCGCCATTGCCATGATCGATCACACTTATCTGCCGACCGAGATCGCGCGACAGTGCAAGGGGCTGAAGCACGTCGTGTTCCTCGGCACCGGCGCGCGCAGCTACATGAACCCGGAGGAACTCGCCGAGCTCGGCATCGAGGTTCACCTGATCCGCGGCTATGGCGACACGGCCGTCGCCGAATGCGCCATCGCACTGATGTGGGCCGCGGCGCGCGACATCGCCCTGATGGACCGTGCGATGCGCGCCGGCAACTGGCTGCGCATCGACGGCATGCAGTTGACCGGCAAGACGCTGGGCCTGGCCGGCTTCGGCGGTATCGCCGCCGAAGTGGCCCGCATCGCCGCTGGCAGCGGCATGAAGGTGATCGCCTGGAACCGGACGCCGAAGACCTGTCCCGGCGTCAGCTTCGTCGGCCTCGACGAATTGCTGGCTGTGAGCGACGTCGTCTCGCTGCACCTGCTCCTCAACGACGAGACCCGCGGCTTTCTCTCGCGCGCCCGCATCGCGCAGATCAAGCCCGGCGCCATTCTTATCAACACCGCGCGCGGCGCGGTGGTCGATGAAGCCGCGATGATCGATGCGCTGACATCAGGCCACCTGCGCCACGCCGGCCTCGACGTGTTCGACATCGAGCCGCTGCCGGCGGATCACCCGCTGACGAAAGTCCCCAACGTGACACTGTCGGCGCATTCCGCGTTCCGCACCCCGGAAGCGAGCGAAAATCTCGTTCACGCCGCGCTCGAACATTGCCGAAGGATTGCTGCGGCTTAAAGCGCGAGCGCCCTCTTGCCTTCTCCCCTTGTGGGAGAAGGTGCCTCCGCGAAGCGGAGGCGGATGAGGGGTAGCCGCGAAGCTCCAAGCTTGTGACTACCCCTCACCCGGCCGCGCTTCGCGCGTCCACCCTCTCCCACAAGGGGAGAGGGAAGAAGCAAGTAAGAAGTGCGGCCCTACTCCACCATCTCCGCCACCGCCTTGCCGCAGGCCGTCGTGTCGGCCTGGCCGCCGAGGTCGCGGGTGCGCAAGGTGCGTTCGCCCAGCGTCCGCTCGATCGCCTTGACGATAGAGTCCGCGGCCTGCTTCTCACCGAGGTGCTCCAGCATCATGGCGCCCGACCAGATCATGCCGATCGGATTGGCGATGCCCTGGCCGGCGATATCCGGCGCCGATCCATGCACCGGTTCGAACACCGAGGGAAAATCGCCGGCCGGATTGATGTTGCCGGACGGCGCGATGCCGATGGTGCCGGTGCAGGCCGGGCCGAGATCGGAGAGAATGTCGCCGAACAGGTTGGAGCCGACGACGACATCGAACCAGTCCGGATGCAGCACGAAATTCGCGGTGAGGATGTCGATGTGGTACTTGTCCCACTTCACGTCCGGATAGGCCTTCGCCATCTCTTCGACGCGCTCGTCCCAGTACGGCATGGTGATCGAGATGCCGTTCGACTTGGTCGCCGAGGTCAGGTGCTTCTTCGGGCGTGACTGGGCGAGATCGAAGGCGAATTTCAGGATGCGGTCGACGCCGATCCGGGTCATCACCGTCTGCTGGGTGACGAATTCGCGGTCGGTGCCCGGAAACATGCGGCCGCCGACCGACGAATATTCGCCTTCGGTGTTCTCGCGCACCACCCAGAAGTCGATGTCCCCTGGCTTGCGGCCGACCAGCGGACTGGGCACGCCGGGCATCAGCCTGACCGGACGCAGGTTGACGTACTGGTCGAACTCCCGACGGAACTTGATCAGCGATCCCCACAGCGAAATGTGATCCGGAATCTTGGCGGGCAAGCCGACGGCGCCGAAATAGATCGCGTCGTGCTTGCCGATCTTTTCCTTCCAGTCGTCCGGCATCATCTGGCCGTGCTTCTCGTAATAGTCGTAGGACGAGAAATCGAAATGGTCGAAATGCAGCTTGACCCGGTGCTGCTTCGCCGCCGCTTCCAGCGCGCGCAGGCCTTCCGGCATGACTTCCTTGCCGATGCCGTCACCCGGAATAACCGCGATCCGATATTCTTTAGACTTACTGCTCACAGAACGTCCCTTCAGCTCGGTAACGGGAACGACAAGGCGATGCGCGCCCGCCACGCAAAAAATGTCCGGACAGCATTGAACCAAACCGGCGCGGCGATCAACGCTGCACTGCACAGTACGATCATGCGTCGACATGACGCGGTTTAACTTGCCGAGTTCGCAATGCGCGCTACTATTCCACCCGAGGCTGATCAACAAGCCCGGCCGCAGAGCCGATCCAGGGTCAAGGAAACCACATCATGACACCCAGAATCCCGTATTCTCACTCATGGTCATTGCGCGCGTTCATCGCCGCCACCGCGCTCGCATGGAGCGCCACCACCGCGCTGGCCGCCGACCCCATCAAGATCGGCGTCATCGCCGAGGCCCAGGCCATCGCCGGCGCCTCGATCCCGCAGGCGGCGCAGATGGCGGCCGAGGAAATCAACGCCAAGGGCGGCGTCGACGGCCGCATGATCGAGATCGTCACCTATGACAACCACTCGTCGTCGGCCGACTCGGTGCGCGCATTCCAGCGCGCCGTCAACGAAGACAAGGTCCATGCGGTGATCTCCAGCTACATCAGCGAAGTGGTGCTGGCGCTGATGCCCTGGGCGTCGCGACTGAAGACCCCGTTCATTACCCCGGGTGCGGCCTCCAACGAGATCACCAAGGCGATCAACAAGGATTACGAGAAGAACAAATACACCTTCCACGGCTACCTGACCTCCGGCGCGCTGGCGATGTCGGTGTGCGACGCCGCCAAGGACCTGCTGGTCGACGGCAAGAAGATGAAGACCGCGGTGATCATGAGCGAGGACGCCGCCTGGACCAAGCCGCTCGACGTCGGCTACGAGGAATGCCTGCCCAAGGTCGGGCTCAAGGTGCTCGACCACATCCGCTTCTCGCCCGACACCACCGACTTCACCCCGATCTTCAACAAGATCGAGGGCGCCAAGCCGGACGTGATCATCACCGGCATCTCCCATGTGGGCGTGCAGCCGACGGTGCAGTGGAAGAACCAGCAGGTGCCGATCCCGATGCTCGGCATTTCCTCCCAGGCCACCAACGAAACCTTCGGCAAGGATACCAACAACGCCTCCGACGGCGTGCTGTATCAGGGCGTCTCCGGCCCCGGCGTCGCGGTGACCCCGAAGTCGGTGCCGTTTGCCGACGGCTTCAAGAAGAAGTTCGGCAACTTCCCGTCCTATGCCGGCTACACCTCTTATGACGAGGTCTACTTCATCGCCGACGCCATCAAGCGCGCCGGCTCCACGGACGCCGACAAGCTCGTCACCGCTCTCGAAGCCACCGACTGGGAAGGCACCATCGGGCGCATCCAGTTCTACGGCAAGGACGAGCCGTTCACCCACGGCCTCAAATACGGTAAGGGGCTGATCACCGGTCTGATGCTGCAGTGGCAGGATGGCAAGCAGACCAGCGTGTGGCCGCCGGAAGTGGCGAAGGCCAAGATCAAGTTCCCGGCCTTCATCAAGGTGACGGCGAACTGAGGCGCTGTCGTCCCCTCTCCCCCAGCGCAGCAAAGCTGCGCGCCGCGGGAGAGGGTGCCTGAGCGCAGCGAAGGCGGGAGAGGGCTCTTTCTGCGACAGCCCCTCTTCCGTCTCCAACGCGCGTCGCGCGTTCGAGCCCCCTCCCACCAGTCGCAGCTTCGCTGCGCCCGGGGGCGAGGGGAAAGAAGACCGCGCATGACGCGCCATATCTCATCTCACCGGATCAGAAATCTAAATGCTCTTCCTGCAAATCCTGATCGACGGTTTCGCCATCAGCGCGCTGTACGCGCTGGGGGCCACCGGCTTCACCCTGATCTTCGGCGTCTCCGGCGTGCTCAACCTGTCCCACGGCGCCATCATGGTGCTGGCGGCGGTGGCCGCCTGGGCTGCCTCCAGCGTGCTGCAAGTCAACAACTACGCCGGCGCGCTGATCGGCATCGCCACCGCGCTGGTGGCCGCGCTGATCACCTATTTCGCGGTGGTGCAGCCGATCCAGCGCTCGCGCCGGATCCCCAACGAGGAAAAGGAAATTTTTGTCCTGACCGGCACGTTGCTGTGGGGCATCATGATCCAGGAAGTGATCGCCTACTTCTTCACCAACAACGCCAAGACCGTGCTGCCGATCATCGAGGGCGTGGTGACCGTATTTGGCGTCCGCACGCCGAAGAATGAATGGTTCACCGCGCTGGTGTGCTGCCTGGTGATCGGCCTGCTGTGGCTGCTGGTGAACCGCACCAAGATGGGCAAGGCGGTGCTGGCGGCCTCGATGAATCCGCGCGGCGTCACTTTGCTCGGGCTGGAACTGACCAGCATCTATATCGTGGTGTGGGCGATCTACGGCGTGCTGGCGGGGATCGCCGGCGTGCTGCTCGGCATGTTCCTCGGCGTGTCGTCCTACAGCGTCGGCCCGCTCACCGCGAGCGCCTTCTCCATCGTCGTGCTGGGCGGGCTCGGCAGCGTGTCGGGCTCGCTGATCGCCGCCTTCGTGGTCGGCTATCTCGAAACCTTGACCGCCTATCTGGTCTCGCCCGCCTACCGCACCATCCCGGCGCTGCTGCTGCTGGTCATTGTGATGTACATCCGGCCGCAGGGCCTGCTCGGGAGGCGATGAGCATGTCCTTCTTCAAATCGCGGCTGTTCTGGATCGCGCTCGCCGTGGTGGTGATCGCCTCCACGCTGCCTTGGTACGTCTCCGGTTATATTCTGGGCCTGCTCACCGTGGCCTATTATTTCGGCGTATTCGCCATGGCCTGGGACCTGCTGTTCGGCTTTGCCGGCGAGGTCAATTTCGGCCCGACCTTCCTGATCGGCGTCGGCGCCTACACCGCGGGCATTCTCAACAACCAGTATGGCTGGTCGGTGTACCTGTGCATCTTCCTCGGCGCCATGGCCTCGGTGATCGCCGGCGTCGTGCTGGCGCTGCCGGCGCTGCGGGTGCGCGGGCCGTATTTCGGGCTGACCACCCTCGTTGCGGTGCTGATGCTGCAGAACTTCATCGTGGTGTTCGCCGATCTCACCGGCGGCGAGATCGGCCTCACCATTCCCGACGTGATCTCTATCGATGCCGGCACCAATTACTGGATCGCCTTGGGCTTCATGACCATCAGCGCCATTGTGCTCTACGGCCTGTCGCAGTCGCCGATCGGGCTGGTGCTGCAGGCCTCCGGCCAGGACCCGGTGCAGGCCGGCGCGCTCGGCTTCAACATCGTCAAGCACAAGCTGTTCGCCTTTGTGGTCAGCGCGTTCTTCTCCGGCCTGTCCGGCGCCATGCTGGTGTTCTACTTCGGCACCGCGTCGGTCGGCACCGTGGTCGATGTCGCGGTCGGCGTGCAGGTGATCGTCGCCGCGGTGCTGGGTGGCCGCCGCACCGTGCTGGGCGCCGCGCTGGGCGCCATCTTCCTGATCGTCGCTGGCGAGTTCCTGCGCCCGACCGGCGAACTCGCAACCTTCATCGTCTCGGCCATCGCGTTGCTGGCGATCCTGTTCTTCCCTGGCGGCTTCCTCGGGAAAGCCCTGTCGCGCGAGGCCAAAGCCTGATGGATGCCATCACCAACAACCCGCCGGTGCTCGAAGTGCGCGGCCTGACCAAACGCTTCGGCGGCCTCACCGCGGTGAAGAAACTGTCGTTCGACCTCAACGCTGGCGAGATCTTCGGGCTGATCGGCCCCAACGGCTCCGGAAAATCGACCGCCATGAAGTCGATCATGGGCATCGAACGCCCGACCGCAGGCGAGGTCCTGTTCCAGGGCGAGAACGTCGCCGGCCTGCCCGCGCACAAGATCGCGCGCAAGGGTTTCGGCATGGTGTTCCAGCATTCGCGGCCGCTGAACCGGCAAACCGTGCTGGAAAACATCATGGTGGCGCTGCTGCCGGACAGCCTGTTCATGCTGTTCGCGGACAAGGCGCTCACCGAGCGGGCGAAATGGATCGCCGACCGGGTCGGCCTCGGCAACGTGATGCATCGCCGGCCGCCGACGCTGCCGTTCGCCGACCTGCGCCGGCTGGAACTGGCCAAGGCGATCGCCAGAGATCCGAAGGTGGTGCTGGTCGACGAACCCTTCGCCGGGCTGACGCTGGCGGAAGTCGGCACCTTTTCCGAACTGATCCGCAGCTTTCGCGACGAGGGCCGCGCGGTGCTGCTGGTCGATCACAACGTGAAGAGCGTGGCGGCCCTGGTCGACCGGGTGCTGGCGATGTATCTCGGCGAGGAAATCTGCACCGGTGCGGCCAGCGAGGTGATGCGCAACGAGACGGTACGGCGGGTCTACCTCGGTGGCGCCATCGAGACCTCGGCACGCCCGGAGACCAGTTTCAAGGACAAGGTGCCGCTGCTGCAGGTCGAGAATGTCAGCGTCTACTACGGCAAGGCGCAGGCGCTGGAGAATGTCTCGATCCACGTCCACAAGGGTGAGTTCGTCTCGGTCGTCGGGCTCAACGGCGCCGGCAAGACCACGCTGTTCAACACCATCTCGGGCTTCCTGCCCTACACCGGCGAGATCGTCCGCGACGGCAACAAGCTGCGCGGCACCAGTCCGGCGAAGATCGCGCGCTCCGGCGTGGTGCAATGCCCGGAATCCCGCGAGCTGTTCGGCGAGATGAGCGTGCGGGAAAACCTCGATCTCGGCGGCCAGCACCTCACCGACGAGGTCAGGGCCACGCAACTGGAATGGCTGTTCGACCTGTTCCCGATCCTGCGGGAACGGCAGGGGCAGATGGCGCAGACCTTGTCCGGCGGCGAGCAGCAGATGCTGGCGATCGGCCGCGCTTTGATGATGCAGCCGAAGATTCTGATCCTCGACGAGCCCACGCTCGGTCTGGCACCGGTGATTCTCGAACTGCTGTCGAAGGCGCTGGAGAAGCTGCGGCAGACCACCGACATCACCGTGCTGCTCGGCGAGCAGAACGTCACCTTCGCATTGCCCCATGCCGACCGCGTCTATGTGCTGGAACATGCCCGCATCGTCTGGGAAGGCGACCCCGGTCGGTTTGCCGCCGAGGCCGGCGAGGGCTATTTGTAGCTGCAGCCTCGCCGTGCCACGGCGAGGCCTGCGCGCCTCCCCTGCCTGGATTCGACGCGGCACCTCCGCCAATAACCGAAAGCACGTTCCATGGATCTCCACCTGCGCGGCAAGCGCGTCCTGATCACCGGCGCTTCAAAGGGCATTGGCGCAACTGCGGCCAAAGCCTTTGCCGAGGAAGGTTGCCACCTCGCCCTCGCCGCCCGCAGCGGCGTTGCGCTGGAGGAACTGGCGGCCCAACTACGGACGACCCGCGGCGTCGAAGTCGCCGTGCATGCGGTGGACCTGCGCAAACCTGACGAACTGGCGGCGCTGGAAGCCAGCGCGGGTCAAATCGACATTCTCGTCAACAATGCCGGCGACATTCCTGGCGGTTCGCTCGACAGGATCGACGAGCCGGCCTGGCGCCATGCCTGGGACCTCAAGGTGTTCGGCTTCATCAACCTGACACGACTGGTCTACGCCCGGATGAAGGCGCAGGGGCACGGCGTCATCATCAACGACATCGGCGCCGCCGGGGAGAAGTTCGACGCCAACTACATCTGCGGCAGCGCTGGCAATGCCGCGCTGATGGCATTCACGCGGGCGCTGGGCGGCAAGAGCCTGAAGGACAACATCCGCGTCGTCGGCATCAATCCCGGCCCGGTGGAAACCGAGCGCCACATCACGCTGATGAAGACCAGGGCGAAGGCGCAGTTCGGCGACGAAAGCCGCTTTCGCGAACTGCAAGCCGGCCTGCCGCTCGGACGTCCCGCCCATGCGCGCGAGATCGCCGATCTGATGACGTTCCTGGCGTCCGATCGCGCCGGCTACACGACCGGCGTGATCTATACGGTGGATGGCGGGTTGAGCGCGGGCTGGGGATAGCTCCTCCTCCACTCCGCCGTCATCCTGAGGCACCGTCGCCCTTGCGACGGCCCTTCGGGCGAGCTCCTCCAGCCGAAACGCAATTGCGTTTCGGCGGGGATGACGGCTGCGGAGAAGGCGACGACCCTAAATCCGGTCCACCATCTGCTTGATCAGCGTGGTAATGCGCCCGGTCGGCGATTCCAACTCCGCCATGATGGTGAAATGATTGGCGCCCGGGATCTCTTCGTAGGTCACCGGGAGGCCCTGGCTGGCGCGGAACGCCGCCATGTCCGCAGTCTGTTGGCGCAGCAGCGGCAATTCGTTGCTGCCCACCACCAGCGACAGCGGCGACATGGGACCGCTATCCTGCAACAACGGCGAGTTGCGCTTCGCCATCGCCTCGTCGAGCTTCAGCTTCTCGTTAAGATAGGAGTGACGGATCGGCTCGAGATCGTAGATGCCCGAGATCGCCACGCCGCCCTTCACTTGCGGATGGGTCAGCGTCGTCGCGGTGAGATGGCCGCCAGCCGACCAGCCGGACACCACGATGCGCGCGGGATCGGCACCCAGCGTCGGCGACCTCTTCACCAGCATGTCGACGCCGGCATGCAGCTCGCCAACGATTTCCTCGAGCGTCGCGTCCGGCGCCAGCGTATAGCCGATGACGGCGACGTTGATGCCGTGCGCCATGGGGCCGGCGGCGAAGCAGGTGAAGAAATCCTTGGAGCGCATCTGCCAGTAGCCCCCATGGATCAGCACCAGCGTCGGCCCACCATCGGCCGCCTTCAGAAAGTCGAACTTGTTACGCTCGCGCGGGCCATAGCTGAGGTCGAGGTGATCGGGATATTTCGCCTTCATCGCCTCGGAGCGCTGCACCCAGCCGGCGGTGATGTCGCCGCTGTTCGCCACGGCGGTGCCGTTGTTGAGGCCGGCGTCGCGCGCCTGCTGGCTCATCGCGCGCCAGTCCGTTTCGCCGAATGGCTTACCCATGGTTGTACCTCTGCTCGTCATGCGCAAGCGCGCCTGCAATTTCACTTTGCCGGAAAATGGTCTACACGGCTTTCGTCGGAATCGACAACATTGCGGAATGAACTGGAGAGTTGCGTGGCATCCGAGCAAGAGCTGATCAAGGCGACCGCCTGCGCTATCGTCGACAAACTCAATGCCGGCGAGGTCACCCCGCTCGACCTGCTCGACGCGCTGGAATCGCGCATTGCCGCGGTGGACGGCCAGGTCAACGCGCTGCCTACCCTGTGCTTCGATCGTGCCCGCAGTGCCGCGAAGGAATTGATGAAGAAGCCGCTCGGAAGCCGCGGCATCCTCGCCGGCATGCCCGTGCCGATCAAGGACCTGACCTCGGTAGCCGGCGTGCGCACCACCCAGGGCTCGCGGATTTTCCAGGACGTCGTCCCGGCCAAATCCAATATTCTCGTCGAACGCCTGGAAGAGAACGGCGCGCTGATCTACGCAAAATCCAACACGCCGGAATTCGGCGCCGGCGCCAACACGTTCAACGACGTGTTCGGCGCGACGCTCAATCCGTGGGACCTGTCGCGCTCCGCGGCCGGCTCCTCGGGCGGCGCCGCGGCGGCTTTGGCCAGCGGCACTGCATGGCTGGCCCACGGTTCGGACATGGGTGGTTCGCTGCGCAACCCCGCCAGCTTCTGCGGTATCGTCGGTCTGCGGCCGAGTATCGGCCGCGTCGCGGCAACGCCATCAGTGGCGATCGCGCGAACGCTCAGCGTGCAGGGCCCGATGGCCCGCACCGTAGAGGATCTCGCGCTGATGCTCGACGCCATGAGCGGCGAACATCCGGCCGATCCGCTGTCTCTGCCGCTGCTGCCGGAATCGTTCCGCGCCGCCCTCCGTTCCGGCACGAAGCCGAAGCGCGTCGCCTATTCGCCGGACCTCGGCGTCACCCCGGTCGATCCCGAAGTCGTCGCCATCACCCGCGCCGCCGCCAGGCGGTTTGAAGAAGCCGGCATTATCGTCGAGGAGGCCTGCCCCGACCTCAAGGAGGCGCATGAGTGCTTCCACGTGCTGCGCGCCTACGACTTCGCGCTGTCCAAGGCGGCGCTGCTCCGCGACAAGCGCGACCTGCTGAAGCCGGAAGTGATCTGGAACATCGAGGAAGGCCTCAAGCTCAAGGTGACGGACATCGAACGCGCCGAGGGGCAGCGCGTCGCCATGGCCGCACGCGCCTATGAATTCTTCCAGACCTACGACCTGCTGCTGTGCCCCGCCACCATCGTGCCGCCGTTCCCGATCGAGCAGCGCTACCTCGCCGAATGCAACGGCACCGCCTTCGACAATTACGTGCAGTGGCTGGGCATCGTTTATGCGATCACGCTGATCTGCTGCCCCGCGCTGTCGCTGCCCTGCGGCTTCACTGCCGGCGGCCTGCCGGTCGGCCTGCAGATGGTCGGCCCGCCGCGCGGCGAAGCGCCGTTGCTGGCCGGTGCGCGTTTGCTCGAGGACATTCTGGGCATCAGCGGCAGCACGCCGATCGATCCGCGCGGGGTGAAGTCGGCGACGACGCCGTAGACCCGACAAGTTTTGCAAAGCAGCAAAAGCGAACCCGCTGGCGCACGGCTTGGCTGCGCCTATAATCCCCCGGCAGAACATGAGCGCAGCAAAGCGCCGCCGAACCCTTGGGGGGATCACGTTGCCAGGCACACTCAAAATCCGCGTCGATCCGGACAAATGCCAGGGCCACAGCCGCTGCAAGTCGCTGGCGCCGGAATTGTTCGAGCTGGACGCCTATGGCTACGCCCGTGAGGTGGGCGACGGCAGCGTACCCGCGGGCCTCGAGGACAAGGCCTGGCTGGCGAAGTCCAATTGCCCGGAACTGGCCATCGATATCAGCGAGGGCTGAACCAGAACCTGTTGCATCCAACTCAAATGCCAGAGCCCGATCAACGGGCCGGACCAGATCATCCCGAGGAACCGTCCCGATGAACAAACCTGTCCCCGTTACCGACTGGCTCACCGATTTCGATCACACCGACCCGCGCTGGACCGAAGATCCCTATCCGATCCTCGACGAGTTGCGGTCGAAGTGCCCGGTCGCCCACACCGAGCGCTTTCTCGGCGTCTATCTGCCGACCACCTATGAGGCGGTGAAGCAGGTATCCTACGACACCGACAGCTTCTCGTCGCGCCGCGTCGTAGTGCGCAGCGTGCGGCCGGAGCCGCCGATGCCGGCGCCGCCGATCACCGCCGACCCGCCGGTGCACAAGCCGTTCAAGCAGTTGCTGCTGCCGCCCTTCACTCCCGACGCGGTGCGCAAGCTCGAGCCGGACGTGCGCACCATCTGCAACACGCTGATCGACAGCTTCATTGCCGAGGGTCGCTGCGACGCCGCCGCGCAATATGCCAAGTATATTCCGGTGCGCACCATCGCCCACATGCTGGGTATACCCCGCGAAGACGGCGACCTGTTCATCACCTGGATCCACCAGATCCTCGAACTCGGCATCTCCGACGACGCGGAACTGATGAAGGGCGTCAAAGCGATGAGCGGCTACTTCGCGGCACAGATCGAGCAGCGCAAGACGCGGCCGACCGACGACCTGATCAGCACGCTGATGAATGCCCGCGATCCCGATGGCCAGCCTTTGTCCGACGCCTATGTGCTCGGCGCGCTGCGGCTGCTGCTGATCGCCGGCATCGACACCACCTGGAGCGCCATCGGCTCGTCCCTGTGGCATCTGGCGAAGACGCCGGCCGACCGCACGCGGCTGGTCGCCGATCCCGCGCTGATCCCCGTCGCCGTCGAGGAATTCCTGCGCGCCTATTCGCCGGTCACCATGGCGCGCGAGGTGATGCAGGAAACCACCGTCGGCGGCTGCCCCGTCAAACCCGGCAACATGGTACTGCTGTCGTTCCCGGCGGCCAACCGCGACCCCGCGGTGTTCCCGGACGCCGACAAGGTGATCATCGACCGCAAGGAGAACCGGCACGTCGCCTTCGGCCTCGGCATCCACCGCTGCGTCGGCTCCAATCTGGCCCGCATGAACATGGCGATCGCCATCGAGGAGTGGCTGAAGCGCATACCCGACTTTAGTCTCGATCCCGCAGGGACCGTCACCTGGTCGGAAGGTACCGTACGCGGCCCGAGACAGCTGCCATTGCAGTTTCCCGGCGCCCGCTGAAGTCCATGCCGCAACGCAGCATGGACGGATGCGTCTGCTGACGGCTGCAATGCAATCCGTGCCATTGGCTTTTCCGTCCCGCCGTGGCAACGGAGCATTTCATTTCACGGAATTCCGAGGGCTTCACACGTGGCGGAACAAATTGCGGCACCCAACGCCGACGGCAAACTCCATCTGATCGACGTCGAAAAGCGGGTGAAGGCCATCTTCATCGGCTCCATGGGCAATCTCGTCGAATGGTATGATTTCTACGCCTATACCGCCTTCGCGCTGTATTTCGCCCCCGCCTTCTTCCCCAACAGCGACCCGGTGGTGCAGCAGCTCAACGCCGCCGTGCTGTTCGCCGCGACCTTCCTCATGCGCCCGCTCGGCGGCTGGCTGTTCGGTTATCTCGCTGACACCTACGGCCGGCGGCTGTCGCTGACGGCCTCGGTGCTGTGCATGTGCTTCGGCTCGCTGATCATCGCCTGTACGCCGACCTATGCCTCGATCGGTTTCGCTGCCCCGGCTATCCTCGCTTTTGCCCGCATCATCGAGGGCCTCAGCCTCGGCGGCGAATATGGCGCCAGCGCCACCTACCTCAGCGAGGTCGCCGACCCCAAGCATCGCGGTTTCTACTCCAGCTTCCAGTACGTCACTTTGATCGGCGGACAGCTCACTGCCATCATCGTGCTGATGCTGCTGCAGAAAGTGTTTCTCACCGAACAGGAACTGAAGGACTGGGGCTGGCGGATTCCGTTCGTGATCGGCGCCCTGCTGGCGGTGTTCACCGCGGTGATGCGACGCGACATGCACGAGACCGAACAGTTCCTGGAAGCCAAGAAGCTGAAGAAGCCGATGGGCTCGATGCGCAGCCTGCTGAAGTATCCGCGCGAACTGTTGCTGGTCGTCGGCTTGACCGCGGGCGGCACCGCGGCGTTCTACACTTTCACCACCTATATGCAGACCTTCGTCAAGCTCTCGGTCGGACTCACCGCCGACCAGACCACCACGGTGATCTTCGGCACGCTGATCTTCGCCACCTTCCTGCAGCCGATCTACGGCGCGCTGTCGGACCGCATCGGCCGCAAGCCGCTGCTGATCTTCTTCGGTGTCGCGGGCACCCTGTCGACGGTTCCGATCCTGACGCTGTTGAAGGACACCAAGTCGCCCTTCACCGCGTTCCTGCTGATCTGCGCCGCCTGGGTGTTCGTGGCCGGCTACACCTCGATCAACGCCGTGGTGAAGGCCGAACTGTTCCCGACCAATATCCGTGCGCTCGGCGTCGGCGTGCCCTACGCGCTGACGGTGTCGATCTTCGGCGGTACCGCGCCGGCGATCGCATTGTACTTCAAGAGCCTTGGTCACGAGGAATGGTTTTACTATTACCTCAGCGGCATGATCTTCCTGTCGCTGCTGATCTATCTTACCATGCGCGATACCAAGCATAACTCGGCGATGCACCGTCACGAGTGACGGCCATCGCCTGACGGAGCGGCAGCCATGACCGACGACGATCTTCCGCCGGATTCCAAGCTGACACGCAGCAAGCAACGCTGGGCGCGCGAGGGCAAGTTCCTCACCGGCAGGATCGCGCGCCCGGAAGAGCAACGGCTGCCGCCCGGCCAGCACCTGACCAGGGATTGGCCGGTGCTCGATCTCGGCGTCACGCCGAAGGTCACCCGCGACACCTGGCGGCTCGACGTCTATGGCGCGGTGGAGACGCCGTTGTTCTGGGATTTTGCGGATTTCACCGCCCAGCCGCAGCAGAGATTTGTCTCCGACATCCACTGCGTCACCACATGGTCGCGCTACGACAATGCATGGGAAGGCCTGTCGACCCGGGACCTGCTGGCGGCATGCAAGCCGAAGGACGACGCGCGTTACGTCGTGCTGCATTCCCACGACGGCTACACCACCAATCTCACGCTGGACGATTTCGCCGCCGAGGACGCGCTGCTCGCGCATGCGTGGCAGGGCCAGCCGATCGAAGGCGAGCATGGCGGCCCGGTCCGGCTGATCGTGCCGCATCTGTACTTCTGGAAGAGCGCCAAGTGGCTGCAGCGGATCGAATTCGTCACCGAGGACAGGCCCGGCTACTGGGAAGTCCGCGGCTATCACAACCGCGGCGACCCGTGGCTGGAGCAGCGCTATTCGGAAGATTGAAGTTAAACTAGTCCTGCGCCGCCCTCATGGTGAGGAGGCGCTTCTTCAGCGCCGTCTCGAACCATGAACTGTACCGCTCATCCTTCGAAACGCGCGCCAAGAGCGCGCTCCTCAGGATGAGGTCATCGATAGCCTCTGGAGCCTGGTCATGCCCACCGAACGCTTTCAATTTCCTGGCACAGGCGGCCATCAGCTCGCGGCAGCGCTCGACCTGCCCGATGGCGAGCCCGCGGCCTATGCGCTGTTCGCGCATTGCTTCACCTGCAGCAAGGATTCGCTGGCTGCCGCACGCATCGCCGCGGCGCTGACCGCACGCGGCATCGCCGTGCTGCGCTTCGACTTCACCGGGCTGGGCTCCAGCGAAGGCGAGTTCGCCAATGCGACCTTCTCGTCCAACGTCGCCGACCTCGTGCTCGCTGCCAACCACCTGCGCAATATCCGCAAGGCACCGGCGATCCTGATCGGTCACAGTCTTGGCGGCGCCGCGATCCTCGCTGCCGCCGCCGACATTCCCGAGGCTCGGGCGGTAGTGACCATCGCAGCACCGTCCGACCCTGCCCACGTCACCCACTTGTTCGAAGAGCACCTCGACGACATCCGCACCCGCGGCGAGGTCGAGGTAAAGCTCGCCGGCCGCCCCTTCACCATCAAGCGCGCATTCCTCGACGACATCGCCGAACACAATTTGATGGCGCATGTCGCCAGGCTGCACAAGGCGCTGCTGATCATGCAGTCGCCCACCGACGACACCGTCGGCATCGACAACGCGACGCGGATCTTTCTGGCGGCCAGACATCCGAAGAGCTTCGTGTCGCTCGACGGCATGGACCACCTGTTGGCGAAAAAATCCGACGCGGTCTATGTCGCCGACGTGATCGCCGCCTGGGCCGGCCGCTATCTCGATGCGGCGGCGACGGCGCCTGCCGCCGACTCGCCGGAGCCGCGCAAGGTGGTGGTGCGCGAGACCCGCGCCAGCAAACTGCAGCAGCAGATCATGGTCGGCCCGCATCGCCTGATCGCCGACGAACCGCTCGCCGCCGGCGGCGCCGACACCGGCCCCGGTCCCTACGACCTGCTGCTCGCCGCGCTCGGCGCCTGCACCAGCATGACCATGCGGCTTTATGCCGATCGCAAGGCGCTGCCGATGGACCGCGTTACCGTGACGCTGAATCACAGCAAGATCTACGCCAGGGATTGCGTGGAGTGCGAGACCAGGGAAGGCATGCTCGACCAGCTCGACCGCGTGATATCGATCGAAGGCGCGCTCGATGCCGAGCAGCGCAAGCGGCTGATGGACATCGCCGACAAGTGCCCGGTGCATCGCACGTTGAAGTCGGAGATTCGCATCGTGACCAAGGCGGCGGAGTAGCATTGACGCCGTTGAAGTTACGGCTTCAGGATCACCCGATCCCGTGACGAGCCCGCCACCGCCTGAAAAGCGCGTCGTGCATCATCCAATGGAAAGATCGCCTCGGCGCGGATCGGGAACGGCTTCAAGTGTCCGCCGGCAAAACCCGGTGCCAGCTCCTTCAGCACCGCGCTCGTTGCGATCGACGACAGGCCGAGGGTGTCGATTCCGACATAGGTATGCTGGCCGCGGTAGAATTCCAGAATGTTGAACTGCACGATGCGGTCGATGGCGGCGATCAGGATCTGCCGACCCTTCAGCGCCAGCGCCTTGTGGGCGGCCTGGAAATACGGATCGCCCACGGTATTGAAGACGATGTCGGCGCCCTTGCCGCCGGTCATTGCGCGCGCCGTGTTGGCGACATCGACCGCCGATGAATCGATGACCTCCACCTGCGCGGTCGCATGGCCTTCGTAGGGTTCGGCCTTGCGCACCACGCCGATCGCGCGGGCACCCTGCCATGTCGCGATCTGCACCGCCGCCTGGCCGACCTTGCCGTTGACGCCCATCACCAGCACGGTCTCGCCCGGCTTCGGCATGCCGGCGCGACGAAAGCCTTCCATCGCGGTGACGAAGGGTACGCCGATCCCGGCGGCCTCTTCCCATGACAGGCTGGTGGGCTTGTCGACCAGCGCCTCGGCCTCGACGCTGAGATGCGTGGCGTGGGTGCCGTCGCGGCGGATGCCGAGATCGCCGGACGAGCCGAACACCGCGCGCCCGATCTGCGACGACGGCCCGTCGATCACCACGCCGGCAAAGTCGCGGCCCGGCGTGCGCGGGAAGATCGCATAGGGCATCAGCCCGGTGGCGGCCTTGACATCCGACGGATTGACCGCTGCCGCTTTGACCTCGACCAGCACCTCGCCGGCGGCGTGCGACAGGCGATGACGCTCGACCACCGGCGCCACGGACGCCGCATCGGCGGCTTTTGCCAGCAGCCGCAGGCAGCGCGCGTCGACGGAAAGCGGCTGTTGGGGGGCGGTGGTCATCGTTGAAAATCCCGGAGCGTTGATCGCATCATTCTTGCTTGGCAAATGTGTACTATCAATTCTCGCCAACAACAAACTCCCCGTCATCCTGAGGCGCCGTCGCGTAGCGACGGCCTCGAAGGATGGGCCGCAAGCGCTTATCGCCGCATCCTTCGAGGCTCGCCCTGTGGGCGAGCGCCTCAGGATGACGACCTTGGAAATATCCGACTGAGGGGAAGAGACCTACCGGTTCGGATCCGGAAACAGCAGGCTGCGCCAGCCGGAACGGTCGAACGGCGCCCATTCGCCCTCACGCTGGGCGAGGCGCTCGGCCACCGCATAGACCACGGCGGGATGGTGCCCCATGCCGCAATGGCTGCTCTCGACCTCGATGCTCTCGGTCTGCGCCGACGGAGCTTCCTTGCAGCCCTGCCAGGCGCAGATGCCATCGGTGCGGCTGTAGATCGCGGTGGTCGGCACCGGCGGCGGCTCGGACAGGTCGCTGCCGAAATTCGGGTCACTGTGATCGGCAGGCTTGCCGCTGACGATCTCATAGACCTGCCAGGCATTGGTGGCCTTGGGGCCCGCTGCAAACGGGCTGCCCAGCGTGATCACGGCACGGACCCGGTCCGGCATCAGCTTGGCCAGCTGGCGCGCGTAAAGGCCGCCGAGGCTCCACCCGACCAGGCTGACCTTGCGGCCATGGCTGTCGTTCAGGTCCCGCAGCAGGTCCATCATGCTGTCCTGCACGCCGTCGCGCAGGCCGAGATTGCGGCCCTGCTTCCAGCCGCTGACTGCATAGCCGCGACCCTTCAGGAAACTGCGCAGCGGCCGCGTCGAGATGTCCGACGCCACCAGCCCCGGCAGCACCAGCACCGGATGGCCGTCGCCCCGCGGCGCCAGATTCAGCAGCGGCAGGGCGCCGAGAAAGGCACCGAATTCATGCAGCGCCCGGGTCTCCAGCAGCATCAGGGCTTTTGAGGGGGCTCGCAGGGTCTGGGCAGTGGCCGACATCTGATTTCCTCTCGTGCCGGTGCTCTGTGACGCCGGGGCGGAATCGATTGCTGTGAAATACGGGCGCGGGATAACGCAACGCAACAAGCATCGGTTCCCGAAAGTGTAGCCCGGATCAGCAGGAGATCAAGCGTATCAGGGTAAGCTGAGGTTACCTGTCCCGGGCGCGCTGCGGCACCCTTGTGCCGCTGCGCCGAACCGGGACCGCCAAACATGCCGGCGCCCGCGACGGCCCCGGCTCTGCGACGCGATACTTCGTATCGCATCGCGTCCGGGGCACGTATCGGAGTGTCACAACCGCAACAGCACCTCGGCGGTATAAAGCGCCAGCCCGGCCAGCCCGCCGATCAGCGAGCCGTTGAAGCGGATATATTGCAGGTCGCGGCCGATATTGACCTCGATCACCCCGATCAGCTGCCCCATGTCCCAGGCCTTGACCTGGTCGGCAATGAAAGTGGACACGCCGCCCTTCTGGTCGGCGATGAAGCTGCGCAGCACCACCACGAGGCCCTGGTTGATCTCGCCGCGCATGTCGGAGTCCGCGGCCAGGGTCGCGCCGGCGGCCACGAACATGTTGGCGAGATGGTGCTGCAGCACCGTGCTTTCGCCCGAGGCGCTGCGCTCGATGAAGGACTTGGCGTTGCTCCACAGGTTGCCCGCGAGTTCGGCCAGCTCAGGCCGCGCCAGCAGGTCACGCTTGAGGCCGTCGATGCGGCCGGTGAAACCCGGCTCGTTCTCCAGCCTGTCGACAAAGGACAGCAGCATGCGGTCGAACTCGCCGCGGAACGGATGCGCCGGGTCGTTGCGGACTTCTTCGAAGAACGCTGTCGCCGAAGCGACGATGCGCTTCACCAGGAAGGTGTCGGTGCGATACAGCTTGAGCAGCGTCGGCAGTTCGTTGCGGATCTTCTCCTTGATCACCGCCAGCGTCTGCGACTCGGTCAAGGCGCCGTGCAGGGCGCGCAGGAGATCATCGAGTAATCCCTGATGGCGACCGTCGCGGATGAAGCCGCGCGCGGTGCCGGCGATCAGCGGCGCCAGATCGATTGACTGCAGTTGGGTCATCACGCGGCGGCTGATGAAGCCGGTCAGGCCCGAGCTCTCGGTCGCCGACATCGCCTCCGGCAGCAACCGCAGCACGAAGCGCGCGAGATCGGCGCTGCGCTTGCGGTCGCCGAGCCAGTCCGCCACGAAGGAAGCGAAATCCACTTCGCGCAATTTGGCCTCGACCGGCCCGGCCTCGAGGAAATGCACCTCGATGAATTCACCGAGCTTGTCGGCGATGCGCTCCTTGTTGCCCTGGATGATCGCCGTATGCGGGATCGGCAGCCCCAGCGGCCGGCGGAACAGCGCGACCACCGCGTACCAGTCGGCCAGCCCGCCGATGGTGGCGGCCTCCGCGAAGGCCGCGATAAAGCCGAAGACGGGATGGGTCGGCAGCAGCAGCTTGGCGACGATGAACACCGCGAGGCAGCCGGCCAGTACCAGGGTGGCCAGTGCCTTCACCCGGCGCAGCTCCGCCGCGCGAGCGGCGTCGCCAGGGCTGGCGAAGGAGGTGGGGTTCGTCGTCTTCATTGCAATTTCCAGTCGACAGGCTGAGCTGTTGCTCGATGCATCCTATGGCTTTTTTCCACATTCCCGGAGATGTGATTCGCCGCCGTTAACCCTTCTTAAAGATGTGGTCTGGCGCCCCGCGTTGCGCATGTTAACTCTGGCTGATTGAGGAACCCGCCCTGATTCGGGCGACAGCAGAAGTTGTTTGGGAATTTCATGAGCCAGTCAGTGTCCTACAGCCCCGCCCGCGAGCCGTTGCCCGATCAGGACCAGAAACAGGCGGCGCTGTCCTACCTCAACGAGGCATGGGCCGAGGCACTGCATGACGGCATCGACGGCGACTGTCTGGCGCAGGCCAGCCTGTTCACCGCCTTCGCTGAACTGGTCGGCACCTATGGCGAGGACGCGGTGGCGAAGTTCGTCGAGGGTCTGCCGACCCGCGTCCGCAACGGCGAATTCTCGCTGGCGCTGGCGAAGCAGTAGTTTTTCTTACCCTCCCCTTTTGAGGGGGAGGGTCGATGCGCGCATCGCGCGCGTCGGGGTGGGGTGACAGCGCCCGCGTTCGGATGAACAACGAGCAACACGCACCGCCATCACCCCACCCCGGTAACATCGCGCTTCGCGCGACGTTACCGACCCTCCCCCTCCAGGGGAGGGTGAAGAGCCTACCCCCTCAGCGTCTCCAGAAACCGCACGGTCTCGCCCTGCGCCGGCGTCACCAGCTCGCCCTGCCACATCACCCGCTGCCCGCGCACGAAGGTGCCGACCGGCCAGCCGGTGACCTTGAGGCCGTCATAGGGCGTCCAGCCGGCTTTCGAGGCCACCCAGTCATTGGTGATGGTCTCGGAGCGCTTCATGTCGACCACCGTGAAGTCGGCGTCATAGCCCGCGGCGATGCGGCCCTTGGTGGCGATGTTGTAGATCCGCGCCGGCCCGGCGCTGGACAGATCCACGAAGCGCGCCAGCGACAGCCGCCCGGCATTGACGTGGTCGAGCATGATCGGCACCAGCGTCTGCACCCCCGTCATGCCCGAGGGCGACGCCGGATAGGTCTTGTTCTTCTCTTCCAGCGTGTGCGGCGCGTGGTCGGAGCCGAGCACGTCGACGATGCCCTGCTCGATGCCGTGCCAGATGCGGTCACGATGGCTGGCGTCGCGCACCGGCGGGTTCATCTGCGCCAGCGTGCCGAGTCGCTCGTAGCACTCCGGTGCGGTCAGCGTCAGATGATGCGGCGTCGCCTCGCACGTCGCCACGTCCTTGTGGTCGCGCAAGAAGTCGATCTCCTCCTTCGTCGAGATATGCAGCACGTGGATGCGCTTGCCGGTCTCGCGCGCGATGGTCACCAGCCGCTGCGTTGCCAGCAGCGCCGCGGTCTCGTCGCGCCACACCGGATGCGAACGCGGGTCGCCATCGATGCGCAGATTCTTGCGCTCGTTAAGGCGGTACTCGTCCTCGGCGTGGAACGCGGCGCGGCGATTGATCACCTTGAAGATGCGGCGCAGGCTGTCGTCATCCTCGACCAGCAGCGCGCCGGTGCTTGATCCGATGAACACCTTGACGCCGGCGCAGCCGGGCGCCCGCTCCAGCTCCGGCAGGTCGGCAACGTTGTCGCGCGTGCCACCGATGAAGAACGCAAAGTCGCAATGCATCCGGTGATGGCCGAGCTTCACCTTGGCGGTGAAGGTGGCCTCGTCGATGGTCAGCGGGTTGGTGTTCGGCATCTCGAACACCGCGGTGACGCCGCCCATCACGGCGCTGCGCGATCCGGTTTCCAGATCCTCTTTCTGCGTCAAGCCGGGCTCGCGAAAATGCACCTGGGTGTCGATGACCCCCGGCAGGATATGCAACCCCTTGCAGTCGATCACCTCGGCGGCGGAGCCGGCATCGAGCGTGCCGATGGCGGCGATCCGGCCATTCGAGATGCCGATATCGCGCACGCCCTCGCCGTCCTGATTGACGACGGTCCCGTTCTTTAGAATAGATTGAAATGTCTGCGTCATTCGTCCTCAAGGGCCTGCATTTGCTGCAGGAAATGGGCGGCATGGGCCTTGTTGCCGGCATTCTAGCGGCTTAACTTCATATGTAATATCCGGCGCAGGCATTTCCCCCAACGAAGTTCGAGAACTCCCATGAAGGCAGCCTTTCTTTCCGAACGGGGCGTGATCAAGCTCAGCGGCGACGACGCCCGCGGATTTCTCAACAATCTGATCACCTCGGAGCTCGGAACGCTGCAGCCCGGATCCGCCCGTTTCGGAGCGCTGCTGACGCCGCAGGGCAAGATCATCGTCGATTTCCTGGTGACCGAAGCCCCGGCCGGACACGGCGGCGGACTGCTGGTCGATTGCCCCCGCGCGCTGGCGCAGGGCCTTGCCACGAAGCTCGGCTTCTACAAGTTGCGCGCCAAGGTCGCGGTGGAAAACCTCTCCGACAGTCTGGGGGTGCTGGCGGTCTGGGATGGCGACCCCACGCTGAAGCCGGACCTCAGTTTCGTCGATCCGCGCCATGCCGAACTCGGCTGGCGCATCCTGGTGCCGGCGGAACTGGCGCAGAAGACCGCCGACCTGATCGGCGCCGAGTTCGTCGACGAGGCGGCCTATGAGGCGCATCGCATCGCCCTCGGCGTGCCGCGCGGCGGCCTCGACTTCAGCTATGGCGACGCCTTTCCCCATGAGGCCAATATGGACCGCATGGCCGGGGTCGATTTCGACAAGGGCTGCTATGTCGGCCAGGAGGTGGTGGCGCGGATGCAGCACCGCACTGTGGTGCGCACCCGGGTCACCCGCGTCGAGCTCGATGGCCCGGTGCCTGAGCCCGGCATCGAAATCCGCGCCGGCGACAAGCCGGTCGGCACCATGGGCTCGTCGGCCAATGGGCACGGCTTGGCGCTGCTGCGGCTCGACCGGACCGCCGACGCCATCGATGCATCACTGCCGCTGTTGGCCGGCGGAATTCCGCTGCATCTCACCGCACCCGCGGACGTCCGCATCGAGCCGAAGAAGAAGCTGATGGCATGACGCGATCGGCGCGCCTGCATGCCGACGGCCTGAAGCGCTGCCCATGGCCCGGCGAAGACCCGTTCTACATGGCCTATCACGACACCGAATGGGGCGTGCCGGAATATGACGACCGCGCGTTGTACGAGAAGCTGATTCTCGACGGCTTCCAGGCCGGGCTGTCGTGGATCACCATCCTGCGCAAGCGCGACAATTTCCGCGCCGCGTTCGACGACTTCAAGCCGGAGAAGATCGCGCGCTACAGTGAGAAGAAGGTGCATGCGCTGATGCAGGACGCCGGCATCGTGCGCAACCGCGCCAAGATCGAGGGCGCCATCAACAGCGCCAGGGGCTATCTGAAGATCATGGAGGAAGGCCCGGGCTTCTCGAAATTCCTGTGGGATTTCGTCGACGGCAAGCCGATCGTCAACAATTTCAAGACCCATGGCAGCGTGCCGCCGTCGACGCCGCTGTCGTCGAAAATCTCCAAGGAACTGGCGTCGCGCGGTTTCAAATTCGTCGGCCCGACCATCGTCTACGCCTTCATGGAAGCCACCGGCATGGTCAATGACCATCTGGTGAATTGCTTCTGCCACGAAGCCTGCAAAGGCAAGCTGCGCGCACCGCGAATCAAAGCGAAGTAATGGCCAGATCGAAATTCTCCACCGAGGTCGCCACCCGTGCCTGGCAGCGTATGCTGTCGGGGCGAAGGCTCGATCTGCTCGACCCGTCGCCGCTCGACATCGAGATTGCCGATATCGCCCATGGCCTTGCGCGCGTCGCGCGCTGGAACGGGCAGACCCACGGGCCGAACATCTTCTCGGTGGCACAGCACACGCTGCTGGTGGAGGCCGTGCTGCGCCAGCAGACGCCGCGCGTCGATGATCGCGTGCGACTCGCGGCCTTGCTGCACGACGCGCCGGAATATGTCATCGGCGACATGATCTCACCTTTCAAGGCGGTGATCGGCGGCGCCTACAAGGTGGTGGAGCATCGCCTGCTGGCGGCGATCCACATTCGCTTCGGCCTGCCGCCGGTGCTGCCAATAGAGATCACCAAACAGATCAAGAATGCCGACATGGGCGCCGCCTATCTCGAAGCCACACGCCTTGCGGGATTTTCCCAGGCCGAGGCCAAGCGGCTGTTCGGCAAGGATCCCGGCCTGTCCGAAGCGGCCATGGAGGACTTCCTGACGCCGTGGTCAGCGGGGAAAGCCGAGAAGCGGCTGCTGGCACGATTCGAGGCGGTGGCAACTTCGTAGCTTTCTTTGCAACGGCGCGCCTTCTTTTCCCTCCCCGCAAGGGGGAGGGATGCCACCACCGCCTTTGCCCACCCTGACCCTCGGCCTATAATCGCCGCAACCAAAGGACCGCCATGATTCACGTCTGCTCGCTCGCCGATCTGCACCCTACCGTGAAGGCCACCGGCGCCAGCCATGTGCTGACCGTGATGGCCAATGTGGCGCAGGTGGTGCGGCCGGAAACGGTCCTCGATGCCAACCATCTGCGGGTCCAGATGGACGACATCACCGCACAGACCGATGGCTTCGTCGCGCCCAATGAGGCGCACATCGTGCAGGTGCTGGACTTCGTCCGCGGCTGGGACCGCAGCGCGCCGCTGGTGGTGCATTGCTATGCCGGCATCAGCCGCTCCACCGCGAGCGCCTTCGCCGCGGCCTGCATGCTCAACCCGGACCGCGATGAGCGCGACATCGCGCAAAAGATCCGCGAAGCATCGCCGATCGCGGCACCGAACCGGCTGATTGTCACCCTGGCCGACAAGGCGCTCGGCCGCGACGGCCGCATGGTCCGCGCGCTCGACGAGATGGGCCCCGGCAGCATGACCGTGGTGGGAAAACCGTTTCGGATTGAAATATAATAGACGCATTGGCGGATTGAACTTTAATCGGCAAAGCGTGCACATAAGCTTGCCGCAAGCTCGCTTCTTCTTTTCTTCTCCCCTGCGCGAAGCGAAGCTTCGCGAGGTGGGAGAAGGTGGCGCGGACGAAGTCCGCGTCGGATAAGGGGGTTCTAGGCTTCGAGCCTGTGGCACCCCCTCACCCGTCTCGATCGCGCTTCGCGCGGTCGATCCACCCTCTCCCACAAGGGGAGAGGGAAGAAAAGGTCCGCGACATGTTCGACGACTACAGTTTCCTCGCGCTGGCGGTCGCCATTGCCGCTTTCATCTTCGCGCGCAAGGCGCGCAACGAGGTGAAGGTGCTGCAGGCGCGGCTCGACGTCTATGAAACGGCGGTGCCTGTCGCGGCGCCGGCAAGCGTGCCTTCCGCACAAGCGACGTCCTCACGGGCCGGCGCCGACGACAAAGCGCCCATGGCGCAACCTGTCGTCGCCGAGGCCGCTCCCGCCACCGAACCGTCACCCTCGATCCAGCCGGAGACCTGGCAGACAGCGGTCGCAACGCCCGTTGCGCCGGAAGCCACGGCGCCGGCCCGTCCCGGCTTCGAGGAACGCATCGGCACCCGCTGGGTGGTGTGGGTCGGCGGCCTGACGCTGGCGCTCGGCGGCTTCTTCATGGTGCGCTATTCCATCGAGGCCGGCCTGCTCGGGCCGGGCGTTCGCGTGCTGCTCGGCGGCGCCTTCGCGCTGGCGCTGCTGCTGGCCGGCGAGTGGTCGCGGCGCAAGGAAAGCCTCTCGGCGATCGCGCCGTTGCCGATCGCCAATATCCCGGCGATCCTCACCGCTGCCGGCACCGCAGTGGCCTTCGCCACGGTCTATGCGGCCTATGCGCTGTACGACTTCCTGGTGCCGGCCACCGCCTTCATCCTGCTCGGGCTGGTCGCGCTCGGCACCATGGCCGCGGCATTGCTGCACGGGCCGGCGCTGGCCGGGCTCGGCGTCGTCGCCGCCTTCGCCACGCCGGTGCTGGTGTCGTCGAACAGGCCGGATTACTGGGCGCTGTATCTCTATCTCGCGGTGGTCAGCGCGGCGGCGTTTGGCCTGGCCCGGATCCGGCTGTGGCCATGGCTGGCGGTCACCGCCATCGTGCTGGCGACGCTGTGGACGCTGCCATGCCTGGAATGCGGGCCGTCGATGATCGCGCCGCACGCCTTTCATGTCATTGTCGGATTCGTCCTGGCCGCGCTGCTGGTGGTGTGCGGCTTCATCTACGGCCCGTCGGCCGAACAGGGACGCATCGACGCCATCTCGTCCGGCGCGCTGTCGGCCTATCTGCTTGGCGCCACCCTGATCGTGCTCAACAGTCTCCATGCCGACACTGCCATGGTGACCTTCGGACTGCTGGTCGCCGGCACGCTGTTCGTCGCCTGGTATGCCCAGGCTGCCACCGCGGCGATTGCCGTGGCCGCCGGCTTCGTGGCGCTGGCGTTCCTGGAATGGGCAGTGCGCGGCAATCCCGACATGCTGGTGCTGCCCGGCGGTCCGCTTCCCGGTATCGGCGCCAGCCCGATCGAGGGCTCGGTGTCGACGCACATGATTGCCGCGGCGATCTTCGCCCTCGGCTTCGGCCTCGGCGGCTTTCTCGCACAGGGCCGCTCGGTCAGCGCCATCGTGCCGGTGATCTGGTCGGCGGCCGGCGTGTTCGTGCCGCTGGCACTGCTGATCGCGCTGTATGCCCGCATCGCCCATCTCGACCGTTCGATCCCCTTCGCGATCCTCGCGGTAATGCTCGCCGCCGGCTTTGCCGCGGCGACCGAACAGCTCGGCAAGCGCGAGGCGCGGCCGGGACAGTCGATTGCCATCGCGCTGTTCGCCACTGGCACGCTCGGCGCGCTGGCGCTGGCGCTGACCTTCGCGCTGGACAAGGGCTGGCTGACCATCGCGCTGGCCTTGATGGCACTCGGCACCGCATGGATCGCCAACCAGCGTCCGATCCCGTTCCTGCGCTGGCTCGCCGCCATCCTCGCAGCCATCGTGGTGGCGCGCGTCGGCTACGAACCGCGCATCGTCGGCGACCTCGTCGGCTCGACGCCGATCTTCAACTGGCTGCTGTGGGGCTACGGCGTACCGGCGGCGGCCTTCTGGGGCGCCAGCATCCTGCTGCGCCGCCGCGGCGACGACGTGCCGTTGCGCATGGTGGAGTCCGCCGCGATCCTGTTCACGGTGTTGCTGGCCTTCCTGGAGATCCGCCACGCCGTCAATGGCGGCGATGTCTATCGGCCTTCCGCGGGGCTCACCGAGGTGGCGCTGCAGGTCTGCGTGACGCTGGCCATGGCGATCGGGCTGGAACGGCTGCGGATCCGGACCGCCAGCATCGTGCACAATGTCGGTGCCGTCATGCTGACCCTGTTTGCCGGCGCCGCCAGCCTGTTCGGCCTGCTGTTCCTGGAGAACCCGGCGATCTGGCGCATCGATGTCGGCGGCGCCGTGATCAACCTGCTGCTGCTCGGCTACGCCTTCCCGGCAGTGCTCGCGCTGCTGCTGTCCTATGCGGTAGCCGGCCGCCGCGCTGTCGCCTATGCCAACACGGTGGCCGGCGGCGCGCTGGTGCTGGCCTTGATGTATATCACGCTGCAGGTCCGCCGCTTCTACCACGGCCCGGTATTCTCCTCCGCCGTCACCACCGACGCCGAGCAATACACATTGTCGATCGCCTGCCTGGGGTTCGGCGTGATCCTGCTCGGTCTCGGCGTGATCTTCAATTCGCAGCGCGCCCGGCTGGCCTCGGCCATCGTCATCGGCCTCACCGTGCTGAAGGCGTTTGTGGTCGACATGTCGTCGCTGACCGGCGTCTATCGCGCACTGTCCTTCATGTGCCTCGGTCTGGTGCTGGTGGCGATCGGCTGGCTGTACCAGCGCATCCTGTTCAGCCGCCGCGCCGCCCCGCAGCCACCCACGCCATAGCGACGACACGCCAAACGAAAACGAGGTGCGCCGGTTTCCCGGCGCACCTCGTAATTCGCTTTAAGCCGGCGCAACCTTTGCGCCGAGCTCGTGAAAGATCAGTACGGGCAGATCACCCGGCCCCAGCGACGGCTGAAATAGCAGCCCGGCGCAATGATCCGCGGCCCGAAGCCATAGCCGTAGCCGCGGCCGCGATAGCCACCGCCGCGGAACCCGCCACCACGAAAGCCGCCGCCGCGGAAACCACCACCGCCACGCCCGCCACCGCCGCGCCCGCCGCCACCGCGGGCATCCGCAGAGGTGGTGCTGGCCGCCAGCAGCATCGCCGATGCACCAACCAGTCCGACGCAGTAGACAAAGACCAGCGCCATCGCTGCGAGGCAGCGCGTCACGATATTATGGCGCGTCGTCGATTTAGTTTGAGCCATTGTCGCAATCTCCCATTCTCGGGAAGCAGGAATTCTCAAGAATGCTTCCGGCGTCGAATTTTCGTGTCATCTCGATTCAGTCGCGTTCTGAAATCAATCTGGCAATGTGGCCGACACGTGGCGCGCGTCGCAGAATGGCGTCAGAATAGGATTAAGCCTCGCTGTCGGTCAAGCAATTGCGCGACCGCAGTAGCGAACAAGCACGCTGCGCGTTCGTTCATGTTGCGATCGTGTGCACCGGCACTATGCTTGTCACGGTCGCAGCAATCTCTTTCGCACTGCACAGCGCCCGCGCAAGCCGCTCACCTCCCACCCGCCGAAGGCGAAGCGACAATCCGAATATCAGACGCCTTGCGCCGCGCCGCGATGATTTCCGATAATTTGTTCCCGCGACTTCCGCAGAAGATGGTCCATGCCCCAACATCATTATATCCTCGGCCTCAACACCTATGACCACGATGTCAGCGCCTGCCTGCTGCGCGACGGCGCCATTGCCTTCGGCATCGCAAAGGAGCGCATCACCCGTGAGAAGCACGCCATGGGCTTCTACAAGGAGGTGATCGATTACTGCCTCGACGCCGAGGGCATCTCGCTGGACGACGTGGAACTGGTGGTGAGCAACTGCTACATCCTGCCGGTGCCGGAGATGGAAGAGCGGCTGGTCTACCAGGACATGCCAGGCTTCCTGCCGGACTTCGAGCGCGCCGATGCCGCCAGGCATCCGCTGTATCGTGCGAAGACCGGCAAGACGGCGACGATTTCGCACCACCTCGCCCATGCCTACAGCGCCTTCGCGCCGTGCCCGTTCGAGCACGGCGCCGTGATGATCGTCGACGGCGTCGGCAGCTATCGTTCCGATGTGATGGAGCCGTTTCCGGAAGCCGACGCCGCGTCGCCGCTGGCACGCGAATCCGAGAGCTACTACACATTTTCCGGCAGCAGGCTCGAGTGCATCAAGAAGGTCTGGATGGAACCGGACCGCGGCTTCCTCAGCGACGAGTTCACCAACATGCCCGGTCTCGGCGCGCTGTACAGCCGCGCCTCGACCTACATCTTCGGCGACTGGAACAAGTGCGGCGAGCTGATGGGGCTGGCGCCCTATGGCCGCCGCGATCAGATCAGGCCGCTGATGGAGATCAGCGACAACCGCTTGCAGGTACCGCGCTGGACCGCTGCATTCAACCAGCCCTACGTGGCCGACAGCGGCAAGTGGGACACCAGCCCGTCGATGCGGCATTGGGAAGACCTTGCCTGGCGGGTGCAGGACGACACCGAGAAGGTGCTGCTCGCCCGTGCCCGCTGGCTGCGCGAGACCACCGGCGCCAGGAACCTGGTCATTGCCGGCGGCGTGGCGCTGAACTGCGTCGCCAACGGTCGCATCGCGCGCGAGGCTGGCTTCGACAATGTCTGGATCCAGCCGGCGGCGGGCGACGACGGCATCGCCATCGGCTGCGCCTTCTACGGCCATCTCGCGCTGCAGAACAATCCGCGCAATTTCACCATGACGCATTCCTATATCGGCAAGTCCTATCCCGAGACCGACGTCGAAACCGCCGCGCAGAAGTTCCTGGTGCGGATCCAGACCTCGGCTGCGCGCAGCGCCAGCATCTGCGCCGACACGGCAAAGCTGCTCGCCGACCAGAAGGTGATCGGCTGGTTCCAGGGCGGCTCGGAGTTCGGGCCGCGCGCGCTGGGCAACCGCAGCATCATCGCCGATCCGCGCCGGGCCGAGATGAAGGACATCCTCAACAGCCGGGTGAAACATCGCCAGCCGTTCCGGCCGTTCGCGCCGATCGTGCTCGCCGAACGCGCCGACGAGATCTTCGAGGGCAAGGGCGATTCGCCATTCATGCTGATGGCCAAGTCGGTCAATCCGGCATGGCGCGACCGCATTCCCGCAATCGTCCATGTCGACGGCACCGCGCGGGTGCAGACCGTCTCGGAGGTCACCAATCCGGTGCTGTACCGGCTGCTCAGGGAATTCGACGCGTTGACCGGCGTGCCGGTGCTGCTCAACACCTCGTTCAACGTCAAGGGCGAGCCGATCGTCGAGACGCCGCGCGACGCGATGGCCTGTTTCCTCACCACCGGCATCGATCATCTGATCCTGCATGACACGCTGGTATCGAAGACCGCCTTGCACGCCATCGTGGCGCCGCTGGTGCGCACCTGGATGGACGTTGCCACGCTGGTGCTGTCCAACGTCAAGCCGGCGTGAACGCAGCGCGGATCGTCGTCAGTTCAGCGCGATGACGCGGCGATCCTGAATGATCGCCGGCGTCGGCGCTTCCAGCGCCAAACGGATCATGCGGTTGAGATCCGCCCGCCGGTAGGGTTTCGGCAGCAGCAGCACGTCGCTGTTCATGCGGCTGTGATTGATGACGTCGTCATTCTCGGTGAAGCCGGAGGTGAACAGCACCTTGAGCGCGGGCCGGCGCAGCGCCACCGCCTCGGCAAGTTGCCGGCCATTCATCTTGCCGGGCATCACGATGTCGGTGAACAGCAGGTCGAACGGCTCGCCGCTTTCGACGAGCGCCAGGGCTTCCGCCGCATTCGCCGCGGCGACCGTCTTGTAGCCGAGGCTCTGCAACTGCGTCAGCACAAAGCTGCGCACGCTGGCGTCGTCCTCCACGCACAGGATGGTCTCGTTGCCGTTCGCCGCCCGCGTTTCGCCGGCCGGCTCCGCAAGGTGTCTCGGTTGCGCTGTGGCCTTCGGCAGGTAGATCCTGAACGTGGTGCCGTGGCCGACTTCGCTCACCGCCTCGATATGGCCGCCGGATTGCTTGACGAAGCCATAGACCATGCTGAGGCCGAGGCCGGTGCCGCGACCGGGTTCCTTGGTGGAGAAGAACGGCTCGAACACCTTGTCGAGAATGGCTTCCGGCATGCCGGTGCCGGTATCGCGCACGGTGACCCGCACATATTGCCCCGCCGCGAGCATTCCGTTGAATTTCGGGTTCTCGGCCTTGAGCTCGAGATTGCCGGTGGTCAGGAACAGTTTGCCGCCGTCGGGCATGGCGTCGCGGGCATTGATCGCAAGGTTGACGAGGGCGGAGCTGAGCTGCCCGGGATCGACCTGCGCCGGCCAGACGTCGCTGCCGAGTTCGGTCTCGACCTCGATCTGGCGCCCCAGCGTCGGGTGCAGCAGCCTGCACACCTCCATCATCAGCGAGTTGACGTCGATGGCGCGCGGCTGCAACGGCTGCTTGCGCGCGAAGGCCAGCAGGTTGGCGGTGAGTTCGGCACCGCGGTCGGCCGCGCCGCTGATCAGCGCCGCAATTGCGGCGAGCTGCGGCTTGTCGGCCACCGCCTCGGCCAGGATGTCGATGGTGCCGGTGATGACCGTCAGCATGTTGTTGAAGTCGTGCGCCAGGCCGCCGGTCAGTTCACCGACCGATTCCATCTTCTGGGCCTGTCGAAGTTGTTCCTCGGCGACGCGACTTTGCGAAATATCCCGCAGGAACATGTTGATGATGACGGCGTCGCGGCGCCGCAACGCCGTCAACGATACTTCGGTGATAATCTCTGCGCCGTCGCGGCGCAGCGTGACCGTCTCGTAGCGCCAGCCGGGAATCCCCTCGTCGAGCTTGCGCAGGGCCTGCCCGATCCGCTCCGAACATGGCGTCTGCTTGTCGCCGCAAATCACCAGCTCACCGAGATTCTTCCCGATCACCTCGTCCCGGCTCCAGCCGAGCATGGCTTCAGCCTTGGGACTCCACAGCAGGACGGTGCCAAGGCTGTCGATTTGCACGAAGGCATCGAGCGCGGTGTCGATGATGGCCTGCGCCATCTGCTCGCTGGCCGACTGCGCCTCCTGGGCCTTCAGATTTCTGGTGATGTCGTGATAGACCGTCACGGCACCGCGCAGCAGCCCGGACTCGTCGATGATCGGTCGCCCGCTGGCGACGATGTCCATGTCGCTGCCTGCCCCGAGCGGCCGCACCACCACATGCAGATTGTCGACCGAATTGCCGCGCAGCGCCTGCGACATGGCCGATTGCTCGAGCGGAAACGGTGTCTGGCCGTCCGGATAGAACTGCGTGAACCAGGAGTTCGCCGATGAGGCAACGGAGGTCCCGGCCGCAACACCGAACTTGCGCTGCGCCGCAGGATTGGCGATCACGATCTCGCCGCGCTCGTTCGCCACCAGCACCGGATCGGCAATGGTCGTGATGACATTGTTGAGCAAGGCGCTCTTCTGCTTCACCTCGGCGATCATGTGGGTGAAGGCTGCCGACAGCACCTCGATCTCCCGCCCGCCGCCGGGCGACAGCGCGATCGATTCGCCGCGCGAAAATCCTTCCACGGCGCGAGTCATCTGCACCAGCGGCTTGGACAACGAGCGCGCCAGCAGGAGAGCGAAGATGATCGCACAGAGCATGGCCAGCGCCCCTGCGATCAACGTCGAATTACCGACGGCGGCGAAGCCGACATTGAGCGTGGGATAGGCGCTGGCCTCGACCACGGTGATCTTGGGCCCGCCCGCGAGCAACGCCGACGCCCAGCCAACCGCGAACTGTTCGCCGTTTTGATCGGTCCACAACCCGCTGGTCCGGCCTTGCGCCATGGCCTCGTCAAACCGCGGGAAGGCCCGCTGGATGCGGGTCGGCGCCGCCGATTCCACGGCAAACCCCCGGTGCACATCCGGATGCAGCAGATATTCGCCGCGCTCGTTGACGACATGGATCTGGCGGCCGCCGTCCATGCTGGCACGAATCCGATCGAACTCCGGCTGCAGGTCGACATCGATCACCCCCACGGCAAATGCCTTGCCATCGCCGGCAAGGAGCGGAGCGGCAACGCGAACAACAGGAAACGGTGCACGATCGGCAGCGCTCGGGACCTGTTGCAGTTCAACCGGCGACACGTACATCTCCCGGGCGGAAAGACCGATCGCGTTGGTGAAATACGCGCGCTCGCCCTTCGGCGCGAGTTCGGCCTCCGGCACGACGCGGATGGCACCTTGCGTCCCGGAGCGATCAACCCTGACCAGTTCGCGTCCGCCGTCTTCCCGACCGATGACGCGCATCTGGGCATATTGCGGCTTGGCCGAAAGCTCCGCGGTCAAACGAGCCGCGATGCGCCTTCGCCACGTCGCGGCGACATCGTTCGCAGACGGGTCAACGAGGCCTTGCGCGTAGGCCTTGCCGAATTCGGCGACCGCGCCTGTGGTGCTAAGGGCCATCAGATCGACGCGCGCATTGTGCAGCGCCGACTCGAGCCGGGTGGCATTCAGCAAAGCGTGGGTTTCAAGCCGGTCCAGCGAGCGCGGCAGGGCAAGGCGGATGACGTTCCGATAGGTGATCACGCCCAAGGCGATTGTCGTCACCAGAACCAGCGCCACCATTGCGATCGCCAAACGGGTTGACAACTTCAGCACGGGCTGTCGCCTTTGGTTCACATCAGCAGGGAGTTGGTCTCTGTCGGCAAGGGTTGAGCCTCTCCGCAAATGGCCCATATGTCCGTGCGGCACTGCAATTTGACAGATATATCCGATTCGATGGAACCCGGCCGTTAAAAACCCCTCCCGTAAAACTACGGGTTGCCGGCGGGGATTGCGGTGCGTCAGGCTGCGCGCACCGAGGCCAGGAATTTACCGACCTCGAGCTCGAGGCGGCTGCTTTCCGACGACAACGTTCTCGCGGCATCCAGCACCTGCGACGAGGCCGAGCCGGTTTCGGTGGCGCCGCGCTGCACATCGGCGATGTTGGATGACACCGACTGGGTGCCCCGCGCAGCGTGCTGCACGTTGCGGGAAATTTCCTGGGTGGCAGCGCCCTGCTCTTCCACTGCCGAAGCGATCGTCGAGGCGATCTCCGACATGCGGCCGATGGTGTCGCCGATCTCCTTGATCGCACCGACCGATTCCTGCGTCGCGTTCTGGATGCCCGAGATCTGCGCGCTGATCTCGCCGGTCGCCTTTGCCGTCTGTTCCGCCAGCGCTTTCACCTCCGAGGCCACCACCGCGAAGCCGCGGCCGGCGTCACCGGCGCGTGCCGCCTCGATGGTGGCATTGAGCGCCAGCAGGTTGGTCTGGCCGGCGATGTTATTGATCAGTTCGACCACGTCGCCGATCCTTGCCGCGGCCTTGGCCAGTTCGCCGACCCGATCATTGGTCCTTTGCGCCTGACCGACCGCCTGATGGGCGATGGTTGCGGATTCCTGCACCTGGCGGCTGATCTCGTTGACCGAGGACGTCATCTGCTCGGTGGCCGAGGCCACCGACTGGACGTTGGTGGAGGCTTCTTCCGAGGCGGTCGCCACCACCGTCGCCAGTTGCTGCGAGCGCCCGGCCGTCGCGGCAAGGCTGTTGGCAGATCCCTCGAGTTCGGTGGAGGCGGTGAATACGTGATGGATGATGCGCCCGATCGCGCCTTCGAACTCACCGGCAAGCTTTTCCATGTCCTGCCTGCGCAACTCGGCGCTGCGCCTCTCCGCCACGCTATGTTCGCCCTTGATCCGCTCGACTTCGAGACCATTGGCCTTGAACACCGCAAGCGCAGTCATGATCTCGCCGATTTCGTCGCCGCGGCGAGGGATCGGCGTGTCGGCCGACAGGTCGCCCGAAGCCAGGCGTTTCATCGTCGCGATGCTGGCCTTCAGCGGCCGCGCAATGCCGTTGCGCGCGGCGAAATAGCTGGCGACCATGACGGCAAACGCCACCGCCAGGGTCGAATAGATCATGGTCCACAGCGTTGCGCGGGCGGTTTCCAGAAATTCACTCTTCTTGATCCCGACATAGAGAATCCCGAGCACCTGGCCGCTGGAATCGAGGATGGGATCGTAGGCCGTCATATAGGGCACGTCGAGAATCGAGACCTCGCCGCGGAATGACGTCTTGCGCTCGAAGATCGCCGCATAGGCTGCGCTGCGCGCCAACGGCGTGCCGACCGCGCGCGTGCCGTCCGGCTTCATGACATTGGTGGTGACCCTGATGTCGCCCATGAAGATCGTGCAAGTGCCGCCGACCAGCGCCTTCACCTTGTCCACCAGGGCGGTGTCGCCGTTCAGCACGTGGCCATCCGCCAGCAGCTTGCCGTCGACAACGCTGAACTTGGTGCCGTTCGAGCGCAGGACGTCCCACGCGACCCGCATGTTGGTGTCCACCCGCTCGGCGGCGGCCTCGGCCGCACCGCGCTCAAGCAGGTAGGACGCCAGCAACGTCACGCAGACGCCCAGAAGCAGGACGCCCGACAGCGACAGGATCATGATGCGGGGAACAAGCCTGAACGTCCAGCGACGGGAATCTTGCATTGGGTGTTCCATAATATTGATGCTTTGAATCCGGCACGCCTGCGGCGGTTGCCCGCGGCGCATATGACGGAATCTCGAATTCTGCTGAAATGAATGCAGTGACGCGGCGGCCATTACCAGTCGAAGACTGATCGCGTGAGTTGCAATCGATCAAACTTCGCCGCTACAGCTTCGCCGGATGGCGTTAATAAACTGTGCAATAAATACCGTGACGCGAAATTGCGCGCCGCTACGTCTGTCGGAAGCCGGGACCGGCGGCCTCCGCGGGGTTCTGGTGCGATCCTCGCGCTTGCATCGGCCCGGCGCCTGGCCGGACCGCGTCGGATCAGTCGGAACGCTCAGGCGGCGCGCACCGAGGCGAGGAACTTGCCGACTTCGAGCTTGAGCCGGTTGCTGTCCGACGACAGCGACTGGGCAGCCGACAGCACCTGCGAGGAGGCCGATCCGGTCTGGTTGGCGCCGCGCTGGACATCGCCGATGTTGGTGCTGACCTGGACGGTGCCCTGGGCGGCCTGCTGCACGTTACGGGAAATTTCCTGGGTGGCGGCGCCCTGCTCTTCCACCGCCGAGGCGATGCTCGAGGCAATCTCCGACATCTTGCCTATGGTGTCACCGATCTGCCGGATGGCGCCGACCGATTCCTGCGTCGCCGCCTGGATGCCGTTGATCTGCTGGCTGATATCGCCAGTCGCCCTGGCGGTCTGCTCGGCCAGTGCCTTGACCTCGCTGGCGACCACCGCGAAGCCGCGACCGGCATCGCCGGCGCGTGCCGCCTCGATGGTGGCATTCAGCGCCAGCAGGTTGGTCTGGCCGGCGATGGTGTTGATCAGTTCCACCACGTCGCCGATCCGCGCCGCGGCCTTGGCCAGTTCGCCGACCCGGTCATTGGTGCGGCGGGCCTGCTCCACCGCCTCGTTGGCAATGTTGGCGGATTCCTGCACCTGACGTCCGATCTCGCTGACCGACAGCGCCATCTCCTCGGTGGCGGACGCCACCGCCTGCACGTTGATCGACGCTTCCTGGGACGCGGAGGTGACCAGCGCGGTCAGTTCCTGGGCCCGCTCGGCTGTATCGGTCAGCGTGCCCGCGGAGGCTTCGAGTTCAGTCGATGCCGACGACACCGTCTCGACGATCTCGCCGACGGCATTCTCGAAATCATCGGCCAGCTTGACCATGTCGCGCTTGCGCTGCTCGTCGGCGAGACGATCCTGCGTCACCCTGGCTTCCGCCTCGGCGCGCGCGGCCTGTTCGGCATTGGCGCGAATGACGGTCACCGTCTTGGCGATATCGCCGATCTCGTCGCCGCGATCGGCACCGGGAATGACGGTATCGAGATGTCCCGCGGCCATCGACGTCATCGCGCCGTTCAACCGAACCATCGGCCGCGCCACGTCCACGAAGGAAAAGACCATGGTGCAGATCAGCACCAGAACCACTGCCGCACCCAGGGCAAGGTTGATCTTGCCGGAGTCGACGAGTTGCACGGCCGCCTGGCCGCGGGCCAGATCCGCCACCTGCTTCGCCGAAGCGACCGCGGTCGCCATCAATTCCGAAGCATCCTTCGCCGTCGGTAAGATGGTCTCGCGCCACAGACCGGCCTTTGTATCGTCGATCTTGATGGCCTCATCGGTGGCCACCATGAATTTCTTGGCGTCGGTGAACAGCAACGTGATGACGTCCTGCATCGGGCCGTCTTCAGCGAGGCTGGCGGCGCGCGCAAGCGACTTGTTGAGCAGGTCGGCACGCTTGCCGATCTGCATCTTTTCGGTGGCTTCGCCCATGGCCGTGAAGCGCCAGGCCGAAGCGCGGACCGCATTGATCGCCATATCGGCATCGCGCAGCTGCAGGTCGACCTCCGGCCACTTGCTCGATTCGATCACCGCGGTGGACAGACGCAGCTGACTGAGATGACGATCCCAATCGATGGTGGCGACGTTGCGGCTGCGATACAGATCGAGCAGCTTCTTCTGAAGCTCGTGGATTTGGTTGCCGCCGTTGGCATAGGCGGTGGTCAGTTCCCTGACCTTGGCAAGCTTGGCGCCTGTTTCCTGCCCGAGCGGCATCGCGAGGGCGGCATCGAGTCCCTTGTCCTGGGCTGTCTTCGCGGCAACGAGGCTGGCGTAAGCCTTGTCAATCTCATTGCGGGTTTTGGCCGAAGCCAACGTGCTGTTAGCCAGCCGCATGCTGCGCATCTCGCCTTCAGCCGTCAGGACCAGATCGACCACCCGCTGTTGCTCATCGGCGCGCAGGTTGTTTTCTGCGACCGTGGTCTCGGTCCGCATCTGGTTGGCGACGACACCGATCGACAACAGGATGCCGACCAGACCGGCAAGACCCAGTTTGTTGCCAACGCGATTGAGCTTGATCATCTCGAAGTACTCTCAGGGGATGCGACGAAGTGGCAGGACGCGCGCGCAACGCTGCGACAACCTCCGTCAGCGTGAGCGGGCGGCGGCAGCGAAGGCCGGATGGATGAGATTGTTGGATGCGCGCCGATCAGGCGACGGTTGTGAGCGGGGTCCGTCGCTTGATCGGCAGTCGCATCGCCGTTGTGGGCGGCGCTTTGATCGGTCTCAAGATACCACTCAACCCTGATGCAATCGTTAATCCACCGCGCTGCAAAATGCGGCAGCCGCTGCCGAAGACGGCATCAGTCACGGCTGGAAGTACAGTTGAATTTGAATTGAATTGTTCACGCAACGCCTGCTGGCGACGGCCATGTCTGGCGCGTCCGCGCCGTCATCAGACGGTGGCGTGATTGACGCGAGCCACAGCGATCCTGCGCGATCGCCACCTATCCCGGTGGCGGCGGTCGATGGATGTTGCGGCGCTTGACGCGGCCCGCGTGACGCCGGCTCAATCCTTGGAGCGGCGCAACTCCATGGCGCCCTCAGGCTTCGCGTCGGACTTCACCGATCCGGTGCTGACCGATTCGATCTTGCCAATTTCGACGCGGGGCGTCTCGACGCGCGCCGACACTTCGGTGCGGGTCGCATCGGCAGAGCGGGTCGGCTCCGGCGCGCGCAACGAGCGCGGCCGCGACAGCGAGCGCGCCATCAGCATCTGGCCGACGCCCTGATGGCGGAAGTCGCAATAGGCGAAGCCCATGCCGGAGACGGCGCCGCGAAAGCTGCGGTCGTCATTCTTGGTGAGGTTGAAGCACGGCTCGAACGGGATGCCCTTGATCGAGGCGCAGATCGCCTGGCCCTTCACCTGCAGCGTATTGCCGGGAAGCCGCATGTTGCGCGAGGGGCCGGAGCCGGAGAACTGCACCGCGCCCGCTGCACCGCCATCGTCGAACACGCGACCCGCGCCGCGGGTGCCGTCGAAACAGGTGAAGGCGAACAGCTTGCCGGCAACGAATTTGCGGGCCTCTTCGGCCGACATGGTCTGACCGGCCATGGCCGGCATCGCCACCGACGCTGCGAACACGGCTCCCAATACAAAACGCGCGACCATAGGATACTCCGACCAACTGAGCGCGGGTGACCGCCAGATGCCTTTACCCGCTGCTTACCATACCAACCGTGGCAACATTGGAGCAGGTTGGTTGGTAAAGTCTGAACATCGTCAGGGAATCTTTACCACGATTCGACCGCGGACCTCGCCGGCCAGCAACCGGGCGCCCGCCGCGATGACGTCGGAGAGATCAATTTCATGAGTGATTTCAGATAGTTTCGCCTTGTCCAGATCGCTGGCCAGCCGCCCCCAGGCCTGTTTCCGCAGCTCGATCGGGCACATCACCGAGTCGATGCCAAGAAGACACACGCCGCGCAAAATGAACGGCGCCACCGACGACGGCAGGTCCATGCCGGCGGCGAGCCCGCAGGCGGCGATGGCGCCGCGATACCTGGTCATCGACAGCAGATTGGCCAAAGTGGTCGACCCCACGCTGTCGATGCCACCGGCCCAACGCTCCTTCGCCAGAGGCTTGGCCGGACCGGACAGCTCGCTGCGGTCGATCACTTCGGCCGCGCCGAGATCCTTGAGATAGGCCGCCTCCGCCACGCGGCCGGTGGAGGCGATGACGTGATAACCGAGCTTCGACAGCACCGCGATCGCCACGGAGCCGACGCCCCCGGCGGCGCCGGTGACGACCACCGGGCCGGAGGCCGGCGTCAGGCCGTGCTTCTCCAGCGCCAACACACTCAGCATCGCGGTATAGCCGGCGGTGCCGATCGCCATGGCATCGCGGGTGGTCATGCCGTCAGGCAGCCGCACCAGCCAGTCGCCCTTGACCCGCGCTTTTTCAGCGTAGGCGCCGAGATGGGTCTCGCCCATGCCCCAGCCGTTGCAGATCACCTTGTCGCCGGGTTTCCAGTCGGGATGGGAAGACGTCTCCACGGTGCCCGCAAGATCGATCCCGGCGATCATCGGAAACCGCCGCACCACCGGTGCCTTGCCGGTGACCGCGAGGCCGTCCTTGTAGTTCACCGTGGACCATTCGACCCGGACGGTGACGTCGCCGTCCATCAGCTCGGCTTCGTCGAACTGCGTGAGTGCAACCGTGGTGCCCTTGTCGGCCTTGTCGATCCGAACAGCCCTGAACATACCCAACGCGCCACTCCCTGAATTCCGTTTTGATGGCAATGACGTTTAACGGATCACGCGGGCTGCGCAACCGGGCGCTTCACGGGGGCTTCGACGATCGGCAGGTTGATCAGCGCCGACAGCACGCCGAACAGCACCGACAGCCACCATACGGGCGTGTAGGAGCCGAATTTCTCGTAGACGATGCCGCCGAGCAGCGCGCCGAGGAAGCCGCCGACCTGGTGGCTGAAGAAGGCGAAACCGTACAACGTCGCCAGCCAGCGGGTGCCGAACATCAGCAGCACCAGGCTCGACGTCGGCGGCACCGTCGACAACCAGGTCAGGCCGCTGATGATGCCGAAGGTGATCGCGGAGAAGGTGGTCATCGGCAGCAGGATGAAGGCCACCGTCGCCAGCGCGCGGGTGAAATAGATGAAGGACAGGATGTAGCGCTTGGGAAACCTGCTTTGCGCATAGCCAACCGTGAGCGAGCCCACGATATTGAACAGGCCGATCACGGCGATCACCCAGCCGCCGGTGGAGGCCGGCATGCCCCTGTCGACCAGATAGGCCGGCAGATGCATGGTGATGAAGGCGAGCTGGAAGCCGCAGGTGAAGAAGCCGAGCACCAGCAGCACATAGGAGCGATGGCCGAACGCTTCCGACAGCGCCGCGCGGAATGACTGGCGCTGCGCCACCGGCACGTCGGCCACCGTGGCGGCGGGCGTCGCCAGCGCCAGCGACAGCGGGATCACCAGCAGCATCAGCAGAGCGAAGGTCATCAGCGTCGACGGCCAGCCGGCATTGTCGATCATTGCCACGGTGAACGGCGCGAACACGAACTGCCCGAACGATCCCGCCGCGGTGCCGGCGCCGAGCGCGATGCCGCGCCATTCCGGCGGCATCAGCTTGCCGAAGGCCGACAGCACCAGGTTGAACGAGCAGCCCGACAGGCCGAAGCCGATCAGCAGCCCGGCGCCAAGGTTGAGCTCCAGCGGCGTCGAGGAATAGCGCATCACCAGGAGGCCGACGGCATAGAGCAGCGCGCCGACGCTGATCACCCGCACGGCGCCGAACTTGTCGGCGATCGCGCCCGCGAACGGCTGGCCGATGCCCCACAGCAGGTTTTGCACCGCGAAGGCGAGCGCGAACACGTCGCGCCCCCATCCGAACTGCTGGCTCATCGGCTGCATGAAGAAGCCGACGCTAGAGCGCGGCCCGAAAGTCAGCATCCCGATCAGCGACCCGCAGATCACGATTACCAGCGGTGTCCGCCAGCCGAGGCCACGTGGAGGCAAGATGCTGTCAGTCGCCGCCATGTCGTTTCCCCGATGTGCCAGAATTTGAGCCGCTGCGCGGCCCGCAAAAGCTTTGGCGGGCGAGTCTAAACCGACCTCTCCGCAGTCCCGGCGAGATTAATGCATGCGCATGGAAATCACAAAGGCCGGAGAAAGAAATTCTCTACCGCATAGCAGCAATGCAAATCGATCCCGTCGAATGCAGAGAAACCGGAGCGCGTTCGAAGCGCCCGGATTTTGCCCCGGGTCTGCCGCACCTCCGTCGCAACGGATTTTCCGGCGACCACTCGAACTCGGTTACGGCTTGACCTCGGCGAGCCGGGCGGAAATTGCCGCTGTCTGCTCCTTGGTGCCCCAGCTCGGCGCATCGCTGCCGTCGCCCCACGCCCGCGGCCGATAGAAGGTGTGCACGCCGAACTTGTACATCTTCTTCATCTCATGCACCCACGACGGGCGCACCCAATAGGCATGGTAGTGCGTGGATTTCGCGACTTCCGGAAGCCAGATCTGGCCGTCCAACGACGCCTTGGCGATTTTCCGGGCGCGGTCCCACATGTCCGGTTCCTTGACCACATCGGCGACGTCATCGCAGGCGAAGGTGAATTGGCACGCCAGATGGCGGTGCTTGTTCTGATAGACAACGCCGCAGACGTTGCTGGGATAGAAGCCGGAGAACGCGCGGTTCAGCACCACCTGCGCCACCGCCATCTGGCCGCGCACCGCTTCGCCGCGAGCCTCGAAGTAGATCGCGTCGGTGAGACATTTCTCATGTTTGGCGCGCAGCTTCGGGTCGAGCAGCCCCAGCCGCTCGGCGGGCGTCTTGACGTGATTGGTGGTGTTGACCTCGCCCTTGCCGGCGACGCTCTCGCCGCCTTTCGCGGGATCTGCCGCGACGGCCGGCGGAATTGCCTTCACCTTGAGATCGGGATCGACGGTGCCGCCGGGAAGCACGATCATCGGCTCCTCGCCCGGCTGCCAGCGCTCCATGGTCTCGACCTCCGCGCCCAGCGACGAACTGCCGAAGAACAGGCTGGCGGTCTTCACCGAGAAGCCATCCTTCGGCGGCGCCGGCTCGACCGCGATGACCGCCGTATCGGGCTGACCTTTTGCGTCGATGATCGGCTGGGTCTCCAGCGACAGAGCGGCATCGTATTGCGGCAGCGGCGGGGCCTTCAGGGCCTCAACGAGTTCCGGATCGAGTGGCGCAATATTGCGCGCGACCGCAGCTGGCGGCGCGATGGCCTCGGCGGTTTTCGCGCCCATGACCGATGCGTTGGTCGGAAACGAATCCCCCTTCGGCAGCGCTTCGGCCGGGGCCTCGGTCTCGGGAGCCACGCTGGCAAGCCGGTCGCCCTTCAGCGTGCGGTCGACGGCAGGAAATTCGGATGGCTGATAGCGACGCGGCGGCTGCGCCAGCGGATTGCGCGTGATCGCGCCCGTGATGTCGATACCGGAATTGTCGAGGCTGGCGAGCTGCAGGCTCGGATTGCGCGTCGTGGTGCCGATCGGACGGCCGAATGAGAAGGTCGCGACCTGGATGGAACTGACCGCGGAGGCGACCACGCGCTTCTGCCACCGTTCGGCGACGCCCGGCTGGCGTGCCAGCAACGAAGCGATGTCCTGATAGCCGATCTCGTTCGGGATCAATGCAAAGACGCAAAGACCGAGGCCGAAAGACGCGCTACGCGCGCCCTTCGGCCGGTTACGCATTACTGACATCGATACGCTCACGCAACGCTTACACACATGCGATCAAACGGCACGTTCCGTACAATCTGATCGAAATTGGTGATATCGAATTAAAGTTGCGAGGGAGTTAATCGGCGATGCACCGGCACCACACGCAAGCAGGTACTTGCGTGCGCAGGCGATGATCGGAAGCCTTGGTAAATAGGGGCTTCAGCAATGAAGTAAACAATGCATCAACGAAAATGATGAAGAGTTTTTCGACACGCAGCTTTCCATTTCAGAGTTCCATCGCGAACTGAACAGAGCCGTCATCCTGAGGTGCTCGCCTTTTGGCGAGCCTCGAAGGACGGCGGCGGCGCAGCTAGATAGCCGCGCGCTGAACGTCGCGGGATTCCCCGCCACTCAATGGGAGTGGCTGAGGTTCGCTCGGGCGGCGCCCTTGCGCCCGGCAATGGCCGCAAAAAAACGGCCGGGAAAATCCCGGCCGTTTTTGATTACGTAGAACTACGCAGCTATTCAGATCACGCTTGGCTGGCGACGTCCTTGCCCAGCGCGGCCTGCGCTGCCGCAAGGCGCGCGATCGGCACGCGATAGGGAGAGCACGACACGTAGTCGAGGCCGATCTGATGGCAGAACGCGACGGAAGCCGGATCGCCGCCGTGCTCGCCGCAGATCCCGACCTTGATGTTCGGGCGGGTCTTGCGACCGCGCTCGACACCGATCTTCACCAACTCGCCGACGCCGTCGCGATCGACGGAGATGAACGGATCGATCGGCAAAATACCTTTGGCGATGTAGGTACCGAGGAAGCTCGCAGCATCGTCGCGGCTGATGCCGAAGGTGGTCTGCGTCAGGTCGTTGGTGCCGAACGAGAAGAATTCCGCGGTCTCGGCGATTTCGCCGGCCATCAGGCAGGCCCGCGGCAATTCGATCATGGTGCCGACGCTGTATTTCAGCTTGCCGCCGGTCTCCTTGAGCACGGCTTCCGCGGTGGCGTCGATCCGTGCCTTGACCAGATCGAACTCCATCTTGGTGGCGATCAGCGGCACCATCACCTCGAGAACCACCAGCTCACCGGTACGCTTGCCGGCCTCGATGGCGGCCTCGAACAAAGCGCGCGCCTGCATCTCGGCGATTTCCGGATAGGCGACCGCCAGACGGCAGCCGCGGAAGCCAAGCATGGGATTGAACTCGGCGAGATCGCGGGCGCGATCGGCGAGCTTGCGCGGGTCGGTATTCATCGCGCGCGCGACTTCCTCGACCTCGGCCTGGGTGTGCGGCAGGAATTCGTGCAGCGGCGGATCGAGCAGACGGATGGTGACCGGCAGGCCCTTCATGATCTCGAACAGCTCGACGAAATCCGCGCGCTGCATCGGCAGCAATTTTGCCAAGGCCGCGCGGCGCGACTGTTCGTCTTCCGCCAGGATCATCTCGCGCACGGTGCGGATGCGGGTTTCCTCGAAGAACATGTGCTCGGTGCGGCACAGGCCGATGCCTTCGGCACCGAACTTCAGCGCGGTGCGCGCATCGTCCGGGGTGTCGCCATTGACGCGGACCTTGAGTTTTCGCACCTTGTCGGCCCAGCCCATCAGCGTGTTGAATTCGCCCGACAGTTCCGGCTCGATCATCGGCATGCGTCCGGCCAGCACCTGGCCGATCGAACCGTCGATGGTGATGATGTCGCCGGCCTTGAAGACGCGGCTGCCGATGGTCATGGTGCCGCGGCCGTAATCGACGCGGATGGTGCCGCAACCGGAGACGCAGGGCTTGCCCATGCCGCGCGCAACCACCGCCGCATGCGAGGTCATGCCGCCGCGGGTGGTCAGGATGCCTTCTGCGGCATGCATGCCGTGGATGTCTTCCGGGCTGGTCTCGATGCGCACCAGGATGACGTTGCGGCCATCGGCCTGCAGCTTGGCGGCCTCCTCTGAGGAGAACACGATCTCGCCCGAGGCAGCCCCGGGCGATGCCGGCAGGCCGGTGGCGATGATGTCGCGCTTGGCGGCAGGATCGATGTTGGGATGCAGCAGCTGATCCAGCGATGCCGGATCGATCCGCATCACGGCATCCTGCTGCGAGATCACGCCCTCACTGGCGAGTTCCACGGCAATGCGCAGCGACGCCTTGGCGGTGCGCTTGCCGTTGCGGGTCTGCAGCATCCACAGCCGGCCCTGCTCGACCGTGAACTCCATATCCTGCATGTCGCGGTAGTGCTTCTCGAGCTGCGTGTAGATCCGCGTCAGCTCCTTGAACGCCTCCGGCATCGCGACTTCCATCGAGGGCTTGTCGGAGCCGGATTCCTGCCGCGCATATTCGGTGATGTCCTGCGGCGTACGGATGCCAGCGACCACGTCCTCGCCCTGGGCATTGATCAGGAATTCGCCGTACAGCTTGCTCTCGCCGGTGGACGGATTTCGCGTGAACGCGACGCCCGTTGCCGAGGTGTCGCCCATATTGCCGAACACCATGGCCTGCACGCTGACGGCAGTGCCCCAGGATTCCGGAATGTCGTGCAGCCGGCGATAGGTCACCGCGCGCGCGTTCATCCAGGACGAGAATACCGCGCCGATCGCACCCCACAGCTGGTCGTGCGGATCCTGCGGAAATTCCTTGCCGGTCTCGTGCGCGACCGCGTCCTTGTACTTGCCGACCAGCAGCGCCCAGTCGTCGCCGTCGAGATCGGTGTCGAGCGAATAGCCCTTGCTGTCCTTGTAGGTGTCGAGGATGTCCTCGAAATGATGATGCTCGAAGCCGAGCACCACATCGGAATACATGGTGATGAAGCGGCGATAGCTGTCATAGGCAAAACGCTTGTCGCCCGACAGAGCCGCCAGCGCTTCCACCGTCTGGTCGTTGAGGCCGAGGTTGAGCACGGTGTCCATCATGCCGGGCATCGAGGCGCGGCCGCCGGAACGCACCGAAACCAGCAGCGGGTTCCTGGGGTCGCCAAAACCCTTGCCGGCGATCTTGCCGACCATGGCCAGCGCCTTGTCGACCTGGGCGCGGAGGTCCTTCGGGTAGGATTTGTCGTGGGCGTAGAAATAGGTGCAGACCGTGGTGGGAATGGTGAAACCGGGCGGGACAGGCAGGCCAAGATTGGCCATTTCCGCCAGGTTGGCGCCCTTGCCGCCCAGCAGGTCACGCAGCCCGGCCTTGCCCTCGGCCTTGCCGTCGCCGAAGCTGTAGACCCACTTGCCAGCCTTGATCGCGTCATTGAGCGGCTTGCGCGCCGGTTTCGCGGCGATCGCCGGCTTTTTGGCGGCAGCTTTCGCCGGCGTCCTGGCGGCGGGCTTGGCCGGCATCCTGGCCACTGACGCCTTGGCCACCGGCTTCTTGACCGCAGGCTTCGCCGACGATTTGGCGGCTTTCTTGCCGAGCGCCTTGCGGGCGCTGGCCGGCGCCGCGGACTTCGTCCGGGCAGCTGCAGAAGGCTTTGATTTCGCTGAAGCTTTTTTGGTCTTCGATGCGGTTTTTGCCATGGCTTACAATCAGTCCGCGAGAGAAAAAGGGTGCCGCCTTACACCACGTTTTGGCGCTCCGGCGCAAGCCACGTAGGGGTTTTGCGCCCTACGAGAGGTGAAACATCTTGAGAACGCCAAGACCCACCAGACCGATGAAAATCAGGTAGATCGCCACGATCAGATTGAGCAGCCGCGGCATCAGCAGGATCAGCAGGCCGGCGATCAGGGCCACGATGGGCTGGATGTGGGCAGATGTAATGACCATGAAAATCGCTCCGGTAAGGCTGGCGGGAAGGTCGAATCGCAGCGAGGTTTTATCCCGCGGCAGGGTTCCCCGTACAGACTCCCGCGGGATCAATGAGTTCCTTCCTGACTGGGGTGCGTTGCACCAAATTACCTCACCGATGGTCGGAACGTTCCTCCGCGACCGCGATTGGTCGTGTGGCTGGATGGCTTGCAATGCGGCGCGAGCCAGCGCGCATCATGTGAAGGAGATCACCATGCGGAACAGAATTATCGCGATTGCCGCACTTGCGGGCGCCCTCGGCGCCCCCATCGGGGCGCAGGCGCAGAGCGAGATGACCGTCGGCGTTGCCCGCGGCAGCGGCGTGGTCGTCCAGGAAGTGGATGAAGACGGTATTCCCGTCGCGCAGCGCCCGGCATTCCGCGAATACGTCGTGCGGGAGCGGGTACCGACCTACACGGTGCCTGATCGCGTCATCGTCGGCGGAACCTTGCCGGATGCCGGCGTTACTTATTACGACGTCCCGCAAACCTATGGTTCGACACCCTATCGCTACACCGTTGTGAACGGCCAGACCATATTGGTCGAGCCGCGCACGCGTCGGATCGTTCAGGTCATCGACTGATCGCCTGAACGCTATGTCTGTCGCTAAGATAGCGACGGACCAAGAGCCCCGCCCGGTCTCCCCCGCCGGGCGGGGCTTTTATGCCGCAGTTAGGAGGCCTTCAGCATCGACAGGATGTTGGCGGTGGATTTGTAGTTGGCAACGGCATTGTCGCGAAATGCCGGCGTCCAGTTGGACGACTGGCGTTCTTCGGCGCTCATCGCCGAATAGGCGTTGAGAATGCCAAGGCTGAGCTGGGTGGGATCGCCGCTGGTCTGGCTCTGCTTCAGCGCGGCGAGTATGCTGGCGCGGTTGCGCGAATCCAGTTCCTTCTTGGCGGCAAAACTTTCCGTCCCGGAGAACAGGCCGTCCTGGTTCAGGGATATGGCTGACAGCGAACGATTATCGATCGTCGAGAGATCGGCGAGTTGCCCAGTCTTGCGTCCGGCATCGAAGACGAGCTCCTTGCCGCCGGCAGTGGCCGTCTTAGCCTGAGCGTCGAGCGTGGCGCGAACGGTCTTGGCGACGCTGGAAAAGTCTGCCACCGCAGGCGTTGCCGCGCTGGCATCCCGCGCCAGATAGGCTGCCACCGGATCGCCGGAAATCCCCGACGGAGCCTTGGTCGGATCCTGCTGGGTGGCCTGAACGCCCTTCAGCACGGCGGCGCGTTGCGCGCCCCACGATGCCGTCGACTTCTCCTCGGCGCTGGCACCATCGAGATAATCCAGCGCGGCCCTGTAGATGCCGCCGAAGTTGCCGGTCAGCTTCGCTGTGCCGGTAGCCGGTGCAAGCGCCGCGTCGAAGCGCTTGCCGAGTTCTTTCGACGCCACCGCCTGCTCGGCGGCGTTGAACTTGCCGCCGTTGTTGGTGGCAATAGCAAACAACGAACGACGATCGAGTGACGTGAGGTCGATGGTGACATTGCCGGCGGCGTCGAGCGGCCCGGCCACCTTGGCGGCTGTATAGAGGCCATCGAGCACACTGCGCGCTGCGCTGGTGACGGTGGTGAAATCCTTCACTGTGGCATCGCCGGCAAGTTGCGCCTTCGCGGCATCCGATAGCGTCAGATTGGTGGCGGCATTGGATGGTGAGCCGGAGGACGAGTCGGCGCTGGCGAGCAGTTCCGCCAACGAGGGCTGGGTTGCCGCGGCGCGGGTATAGGCGGAGCCTAGCTGCGCATAGGAATTGGCATAGCCGGTGCTGACCGTCGTCATGGTGTCCCTGCCACCCCTCGCAGAGCGGGGAGTTAAGAATCCGTTATCGCAGGGGATAATTTCAGCTCGTGGTTAACGAGGCGTAAATATTTCCGGATGTGTCTGCGCTATTCTGCGCATAACGGCAGTGAGGCGCTGGCTCGGGCTGCGAGGGGCTGCGGGTCTACTTCGGCCGTACAGATTGATCGCCGCCGGGGCTGCCGGGCGGCGGGATTACCGGCGTATTGCCGGTCTCCGGCGTCGGCGCGCGGATTTCGGGATCGACGCCGGCGGGCGGGCACAGCACACCGTCGGATTTCGCCAGCTTGTCACCGAGCGGTTCGGCGCGTTGGCCGGTGGTACCGCCGGGCTCGACCGTTCCTTGTGGACTGGTCTGGGTGGGAGCGCAGTTGGCGGATGGACGCGGCGGCGTTGCAGTCTGTGCGGGCGGCGTGGCCGCCGTCGGCGGCGCCTGCGCGAAGGCGGCACCGGAACTGGCCAGAATGGCTGCGATTAAAATCGACTGTTTCATCTGCATCCGGACAAACGGCATTCCGGACGCGATGTTCCAGGCCAAAATGCCGCGGTCAGGATTTGTGATAGCGGATCAGCGAAAAATGCCCCAACGGCTCGATCGGACGGTGCTCGGTGAGCGTCACGCCGCCGTGACCGGCAGCCCACTTCACGAGACGGCCCCAGGGAAATTCCGGACGCCAGCCAAGCCGCCGCGCCAGCGGCGCGAAAGCCAGTTCGAACACCCGGCGCAAGCCGCTTTCGGCGCCGATGTGGTTGGCCAGAATGAGTTCGCCGCCCGGCTTCAGCACGCGAACGAACTCATCCAGCGTGGCTTCGGGATCGGGCACCGCGGTGATGACATATTGCGCCACCACCGCGTCAAAATACGAATCCGGAAAAGCGAGATTCTTGGCGTCCATCACCGCCAGCGACTCGACGTTGCTCAGATTGAGCGAGCGAACGCGTTCATGCGCCTTGCGCAGCATCGGCTCGGAAATATCGACGCCGCAGATCTTCGTGGTGCGGGCATAGTCTCCAAGCGACAGGCCCGTTCCGACGCCGACGTCGAGAATCCGGCCGCCAATCCTGTTGGCCTCCGCAATCGTGGCCTGACGGCCCGGATCGAACACCTTGCCGAATACAACGTCGTAAATCGGTGCCCAGAGCCCGTAGGCCTTGGCGACCCCCGCGCGGTCGATATCGCCAGCCATTTCGTGCCCTGAACTCTTAAACGCGCAACGCTGTCACCAGCGATTGTGGAACATTAGCATCATGCAACGGGATACCGACAGGGCTTTTCGCCGCAGCACTCTTGATGAAGCCGCCACCAAGCACGCGCGCCTGCCCGCCCGCCGCGTCATAGAACACGCAGGCCTGCCCCGGCGACACGCCCTCTTCGCCACCCACCAGTTCGACTTCGTAGCCGCCATTGACCGCGCGCAGCCACGCCGGCTGCGCCGCCCGGGTGGAGCGAACCTTGACGAAGATCTCCAGCCCGTCACCGACCGCGCGGTCGAGCGCGCCGCCGCCGATCCAGTTGATGTCGCGCAGCATGATACGGTGCATGCGCAGCGCCTCGCGCGGTCCGACCACGACGCGGGCCGCCGAAGCGTCGAGCCGCACCACGTAAAGCGGCGCGCTGGACGCGATGCCCAGACCGCGGCGCTGGCCGACAGTAAAATGAATGATGCCCTCGTGACGGCCGAGCACACGGCCGTCGAGATCGACGATATCGCCGGGCGCCAGCGCATTCGGCTTCATGCGTTCGATCACGTCAGTGTATTTGCCGGATGGCACGAAGCAGATGTCCTGGCTGTCCTGTTTGTCGGCTACCGACAGGCCGAATCGCCGCGCCAGTTCGCGGGTCTGCGGTTTGGTCATGTCGCCGAGCGGAAAGCGCAGGTAGTCGAGCTGTTCCTGGGTAGTGGCAAACAGGAAGTAGCTCTGGTCGCGATCCGCGTCGGCGGCGCAGACCAGCGCTCGCGAGCCGTCGTCGAGACGGCGCGACGCAACATAGTGGCCGGTGGCCAGCGCCGAGGCGCCGAGTTCGCGCGCGGTGGCGAGCAGATCGCGGAACTTGACCGAGCGGTTGCACTCGATGCACGGCACCGGCGTCTCGCCCGAAGCATAACTGGCGGCAAAATTGTCGATCACCGATTCCCGGAACCGGCTCTCATAGTCGAGCACATAATGCGGAATGCCGATCCGCTCGGCGACATCGCGGGCGTCATGGATGTCCCGGCCGGCGCAGCAGGCACCCTTGCGATGGGTCGCTGCACCATGATCGTAGAGCTGCAGCGTGATGCCGACCACGTCGTAACCTTCGGACTTCAACAGCGCAGCCGTCGCCGAGGAATCGACGCCGCCGGACATGGCGACGACGACCCGGGTGTCCTGCGGACGGCCTTCGAGATCCAGACTGTTGCGCATGGTTCCGGTCATTGATGCGAGTGCGGGGCTGCGAACCGCCGCGCTCAGGAAGCTGAAGCGATTTCCGGAACTTGAAGCTATTCCGGCGCTGGCAAGGATGCCTGACGTTAATATAGGCCGACTTCCCGTCAGGCAATCGCGGCAAGGCCGTTTTGCGGGCCGGCAAACGGCAAATCTTGCCGCCGGGCAGAACAGGACCATCGGAACCCCGGTTCCGAGCCGGGACGCGATTTAATAACCGCATGAAATAACTTAACTTTTCCAAACGGACGCAGGTGGCCCGCTCCTTGCTGAGTAGAAGCTGGAATTCATCTGGAAAGGCCGCCCGTGGTTAGCGTGACAACAGATCCTGCCTCAACCGTCTCCCATCAGGCTTCGCGGTCGAAATCGGCACGCGATGACCAGACGACAGCACAGGACAGCTTTGCGGCACTCGTCGACAGCAATACCGCAAACAATGCCAATGCCGCGTCGGCGTCCGCCACCTCGGTACCCGCACCGGCGCGCGCCAGCGCCAGCGACAGGTCCAGCGCCGACTCTCGGTCGACGCGTGACGACAGCCGTGCAGCCAGCGCCAGCGCGGCCGATGCGCGCGACCGCGACGCCCAGACGAACAAGGCCGCCGATGCGGCGAAGGATGCGAAAGCCGACGCGGCCGACGCCAAGGCGGCAACGGATGACCAGAAGGCTCCCGCCAAGGATGCAAATGCAACGGCCAAAGACGCCGCCAAGACCGATAGCGACAAGCAGGCCGCTGGTGACAAGGGCAAAGATACCGACACGACGACAGCGACCCCGGCGGTCGCTGGTCCGGTCGCCGTTGCCGTCGCCGCCCCCGTAGCTGTTGCACCAGCCGCTACCGATGCCACGGCAACGCCCGCGACTACAGAGACGCCGGGCGTCCAGCAGCCGGCGGCAGTGGCTGCTGCGGCGCTTGCCGCCAAGGCCACCGGCAGCGAGGCCGCGGCCGCCCCCACGGCCGAGCAGACAGCCACGACCGGCGCGACAACGGCGTCCGACCAGGATTTCGCTGCAATCATCGCCGCGGCAACGCCGGTCGCGGGCAAGGCCGGCCTGAAGCAGGCGGGAAAATCGGCTGACGGCACCGCAGAACCCACCACTGGCAAGTCTGCAACCGCGGATACCACCGGGACACCCACCGCCACGCAATCAGCCAACGGGACAGCTGCGCCGACGACCGGTGCCAAACCCGGCGACGCCAGCGCCGAAGGCGCCAAGCCGGACGCAGCGCCTATCGACCCCGCCACGACCAAGGCCATCGGGGCGGGCGGGCATGAGCGCCACAGCGCCGACGCTGCTTCCACGGCGCAGGGCAACCAGGCCGATGCCGGCCAGCTCGCCGCCAGTAACGTCCAGCAACAGCCGGTGCAGGCATCCGCGACGAACACCGCCCCGGCGCTGCAACTGACCGCCACGGCCGCCCCCACTGCGCCGGTACCGCTCAACGGCATCGCAGTGCAGATCGCCGCCACCGCGCAGGCCGGCAATACGCGCTTCGAAATTCGCCTCGATCCCGCCGAGCTCGGCCGCATCGACGTGCGCCTCGATGTCGATCGCCACGGCAATGTCACCTCGCATCTCACGGTCGAAAAACCGGAGACGCTGGCGATGCTGCGCCAGGACGCGCCGCAGTTGCAGCGCGCACTGGAGCAGGCCGGCATGAAGACCGCCGATGGCGGCCTGCAGTTCAGCCTGCGCGACCAGTCGTCGTCGGGCCAGCAGAACGGCAGCGGCCAGAACAACAACAGCGAGTCCGGTCGCAATGCACAGCGCCTGATCGTCACTGAAGACAATGTCATCCCCGCCGCCGTGGCGGGACGCAATTACGGCCGCATGCTGGGATCCAGCAGCGGTGTCGACATCAGGATCTGAGGAGAGAGTCATGGCGATTGATGCAACGCTTCCGAAGCCGGTCGTCTCGGCACCCGCGACCACAACCACGTCGACCACCGACACCACCTCAACCACGACGGGGATTGCGGATAATTTCCAGACCTTCCTCACGCTGCTGACCACGCAGCTGAAGAACCAGAACCCGCTCGACCCGCTCGACACCAACCAGTTCACCCAGCAGCTCGTGCAGTTCGCGGGCGTCGAGCAGCAGTTGAAGTCGAACGACCAGTTGAAGTCGCTGGTAGCTCTTCAGAAGAGCTCGCAGGCGACCGAGGCGTTGGTCTACGTGGGCAACACCGTTTCTGTCGACGGCAGCACGACGCAGTTCGACAAGACGGCGACATGGAATATGACGGCGACCAAGGATACCAACGCCGTCATCAGCATCACCAACTCGGCCGGAAACACCGTTTACAGCGGCAATTTCAGCATCAAGTCGGGCGGCTCGAGCTTCTTGTGGGACGGCAAGAGCAAGGACGGCACCTCCAATCCGGCCGGCGTCTACAAGCTGACCGCCACCGGCAAGGACCAGAACGGCAAGGACGTGGCGATCTCCACCGAAGTTCAGGGTATCGTCGATTCCGTCGATCTTACCTCGAGCCCGGCGCTCCTCTCGATCGGCGGGCAGAATTACACCACGGATCAGATCAAGCGCGTGGTGCGTCCGGGCGTTACCACGCCAACCCCCTCGAGCTAGGCGTGCGCCCGAGCGCTTCGCGCACGGGGCGGCCAGGACGAGAAGTGGCTGCAGCGCACCATCGGTTGCCGCCGTGCCGACTGGCGCCTATTTCGCCGGACTTCTGTCGCGTGCTTCAACGCGCATTGGCCGCACGGCCGGCGTGACTTCCCCAAGCGACGCGATTCCGGGCCACCGCGCCGGCGAATCAACTGATGCGGATAGCGATTGCATCGAAATTCAACTCAATTCGTATTGGAGGATTAGGCTTAGGCAAATTTTAAGTCGCTGGGCGTAGGTTCCTAGAGTGAGTTCAGTGGTTGAGAGTTTGTGAGTACGCCATGACAGAACCCCATCGCCCGAGGGTGAAATACGTCATCGGGCCTGACGGTAGTCCGTTAACAATTGCGGATCTGCCAGCGCCCGGGACAAAACGGTGGGTCATCCGCCGCAAGGCCGAGGTTGTCGCCGCCGTACGGGGGGGCTTGCTCTCCCTTGAGGAGGCTTGCAGCCGCTACACGCTGACCGTCGACGAATTCCTCTCCTGGCAATTCTCCATCGATCAGCATGGCCTGGCGGGGCTGCGGACGACCCGCATTCAGCAATACCGCCAATAAGCGAATCTTCTCAGAATATCGCGCATTTGACGAAAACCGGCTCCTTCACGGGAAGCCGGTGTTCGCCATTTCGGCACTGTTTGCTGGCCGTTAACCATCGTTAACCATATCGAAACCATCCCATGGGCAAAATTTGCCCAGTCGGCCATTTGCGCCGAATCTCAGGGGCTGGTTCGGGTGCAGAGTCTCATCGGTTTTCTCAAGGGTCTGGGCGCGGCACGCCTGATGGCGATGATCGCTGTCACGGCCGCCTTGATCGGCTTTTTTGCCTTCGTCATCATGCGGGTCACCACGCCGCAGATGACGACGCTGTTTACCGATCTCAGCGTTGAAGACTCCTCCGGCATCATCAAGGACCTGGAACGCCAGGCCATTCCCTACGAGCTGAAGAATGATGGTGCCGCCATCATGGTGCCGAAGGACAAGGTCACCCGTCTGCGGATGAAGCTGGCCGAAGCCGGCCTGCCCAAGGGCGGCGGCGTCGGCTATGAGATCTTCGACAAGTCCGACGCACTCGGCACCACCAGCTTTGTCCAGAACATCAATCACTTGCGCGCCCTCGAAGGCGAACTCGCGCGGACCATCCGGGCGATCGACCGCATCCAGGCGGCCCGCGTCCACCTGGTGCTGCCGGAACGTCCGCTGTTTTCCCGCGAGACCCCGGAGCCGTCCGCCTCGATCGTGCTGCGGGTGCGCGGTGCGCTCGAGCCGCAGCAGGTTCGCGCCATCCGCCACGTCGTCGCCTCCGCCGTCAACGGATTGAAGCCGAACCGCGTTTCGATTGTCGACGAAGCCGGGCAGTTGCTCGCCGACGGCGCCGAAGGCGATCCCGCCAACGGCGGCAACGGCGACGAACGCCGCGCCGGCTTCGAAAAGCGCATGCGCAACCAGGTCGAGGCGATTGTGTCCTCGGTGGTTGGCGCCGGCCGCGCCCGCGTCCAGCTCACCGCCGACTTCGATTACAACAAAGTAACCCAGACCTCGGACAAGTTCGATCCGGAAGGCCGCGTCCTGCGCTCCAGCCAGTCGCGCGAAGAATCCTCGGCCACCGCCGCCACCGATGGCGCCGTGACCGTGAACAACGAACTGCCCGGCAATCAGGGACAGGGTTCCGCCGCTGCCAGAGACCAGAGCAAGAAGTCCGAGGAAACCAACAATTACGAGATTTCCCGCGTCACCAAGACGGAAGTGACCGAGGCCGGGCGGGTCAACCGCATCTCGGTCGCCGTGCTCGTCGACGGCCAGTACAGCAAGAACGAAAAAGGCGAGATGGTCTACCAGGAGCGCAGCAAGAGCGAGCTCGACCGCATTGCCACGCTGGTCCGCTCGGCGATCGGCTTCGATCAGAAGCGCGGCGACCAGGTCGAGATCGTCAACCTGAAATTTGCCGAGGCCCCCGCCGTCACGCCTAATGCCGAGCCGACTGGCCTGTTCGGCATGCTGCAGTTCACCAAGGACGACGTCATGTACGTCATCGAGCTGGCGGTGATGATGCTGCTCGGCCTCGTGGTGATGTTCATGGTGATCCGTCCGCTGGTCCGCCGCATCCTCGCGAGCGATACGGTTCCCGCGCTCGCCTCCCAGGGCGGCGTGCCGGCCCTGACCGACAGCAGCGGGGTCGATGCCCACGGCAATGCGGTCGTCCCGTCGGTCCCCAATATGATCGACGTCGCCACGATCCAGGGCCAGGTCCATGCCCAGTCCGTTCACCGCGTCGGCGAACTGGCCGATCGCAATCCCAACGAAACCGCAGCCATCGTTCGCGCATGGCTCCAGGAACCGGCGTGATCTGAATGGCAGTCCCCGCAACCACAGGCGACAACTCCAGCGACATCGCCAGCGTCGTGGCGACGCTGGCGCAACGTCAGGGCTCCCGCGCGGCCAGCAAGCCGGTCAGCGGACCGAAGCGCGCGGCGATGCTGATGCTGGCGCTCGGCGAGCAATACGGCGGCAAGGTTTGGGCATTGCTCGACGACGATGAAGTACGAGAACTATCAGTGACCATGTCCACACTGGGCACCGTCGAGCCGGAGACGGTCGAAGACTTGCTGCTCGAATTCGTATCGCGGATGTCGGCATCGGGCGCCCTGATGGGTACATTCGACGCCACCGAGCGCCTGCTGCAGAAATACCTGCCGTCCGATCGCGTCAACGGCATCATGGAAGAGATCCGCGGCCCCGCCGGCCGCAACATGTGGGAAAAGCTCTCCAACGTTCAGGAGGAGGTGCTCGCCAACTATCTCAAGAACGAATATCCGCAGACCATCGCGGTGGTGCTGTCCAAGCTCAAGCCGGAACACGCCGCCCGCGTGCTCTCGATCCTGCCCGAGGATCTCGCTCTGGACGTGGTCGGACGCATGCTGAAGATGGAAGCGGTGCAGAAGGAAGTTATCGAGCGCGTCGAGCAGACGCTGCGCTCCGAATTCATGTCCAACCTGTCGCAGACCCGGCGCCGCGACGCCCACGAGGTGATGGCCGAGATCTTCAACAATTTCGACCGCCAGACCGAAACCCGTTTCATCACCTCTCTGGAGGAAGACAATCGCGAGGCCGCCGAACGCATCAAGGCGCTGATGTTCACCTTCGACGATCTGGTCAAGCTGGATGCCGGCTCCGCGCAAACCCTGATGCGCAGCATCGACAAGGACAAGCTTGGTATCGCATTGAAGAGCGCCAACGAGGAAGTCCGCAGCTTCTTCATGGGCAACATGTCGTCGCGCGCCGCGAAGATGCTGCTCGACGACATGGCCGCGCTCGGCCCGGTGCGGTTGCGCGACGTCGACGAGGCCCAGGCGCTGCTTGTCAACCTCGCCAAGGATCTCGCCGCCAAGGGCGAGATCGTGCTCACCAAGAACCGCGCCGACGACGAACTGGTGTATTGATGGCCGCTCCCGCAAAGTTCTTGTTCGACGTCGATTTCGCTGTGCCGGACAAGGCCCGCGAGAAGTCCGCCACCTCGGCCGAAATCGCCGAGCGGATCGCCACCGCCGAGGCCCATGCCTACCGCAGCGGATTTGACGCCGCACAGCGCGAAGCCAAGGCGGAGAGCGACCGCCGCGCCGCGCTGGCGCTGGAACAGATCGGCGTGGCGATCAGCGATATCGCCGGGCGCTTCACCGGGGTCGAGAGCCGGATGGAGACCGAGGCGGTGGATGTGGCGATCGCCGTTGCGCGCAAGCTATGCAGCGAACTCATCGCCCGCGAACCGCTTACCGAAGTGATGGCGCTGGTTCACGATTGTTTCAAGCATCTGGTGGCGACGCCGCATCTCGTCGTCCGCATCAATGATCAATTGTATGACGAGGCCCGCGAGCGGATCGAGAAACTGGCCAAGCAAAGCGGCTTCCAGGGCAAGCTCGTGATCCTGTCCGAGCCGGACATCGATAACGGCGATTGCAAGATCGAATGGGCCGATGGCGGCGTGCTTCTGGAACGCACGGCGATCGAAGCAAAAATCGGCGAACTCGTCGGGCGCTATATGGCGTCGCGCAACCCAACCGGCCTTGCACGGCCATGAGGACCACACCATGAGCAACGACACCCAGGTGCCGCTCCCCGATCTCAACGGCGCTGACCCGGTAGCGATGGGGGACATCGGATACAACGAGGACGAACAGGTCACGCGCATCGCCGCCGACCTGGAAGCGGTGTTCGACGTGCCGGTGCAAGTCTCCGCCGTGCTCGGCCGCTCCAAGATGGATGTCGGCGAGTTGCTGAAGCTCGGGCCTGGCACCGTGCTGGAGCTCGATCGCCGGGTCGGCGAGGCCATCGACATCTACGTCAACAACCGCCTCGTGGCGCGCGGCGAAGTGGTGCTGGTCGAGGAAAAACTCGGCGTCACCATGACGGAAATCATCAAGGCCGAACGCAGCTAAACGCCATTCAACGTTCCGGCGCCGAGCGGCGCGGACCACAATAACAGGAGCAAACCATGCGGCTTCTCATCGTCGGAACCCTCAAGGGCCAGCTGACCACCGCCACCAAGATCGCCATGGACAACGGCGCCTCCGTCGTCCACGCCGAGGATCTCGACCAGGCCATGGCGGTGCTGCGCGGCGGCAAGGGCGCTGACCTGCTGCTGGTCGATGTCGCACTCGACATCCGCGATCTGGTGATGCGGCTGGAAGCCGAACACATCCACGTGCCGATCGTGGCCTGCGGCATCACCAACGACGCCCGCGCCGCGGTCGCTGCGATCCATGCCGGCGCCAAGGAATACATCCCGCTGCCGCCGGATCCCGAGCTGATCGCCGCGGTGCTGGCCGCCGTCGCCAACGATTCCCGTGACCTGATCTATCGCGACGAGGCAATGGCCAAGGTCGTCAGGCTGGCGCAGCAGATCGCCGGCTCCGATGCCTCGGTGATGATCACCGGCGAATCCGGCACGGGTAAGGAAGTGCTGGCGCGCTATGTCCACGCCCGGTCGCACCGCGCCAAGAAGCCGTTCATCAGCATCAACTGCGCGGCGATCCCCGAGCATCTGCTGGAATCCGAACTGTTCGGCCACGAGAAGGGCGCCTTCACCGGTGCCATCGCACGGCGCATCGGCAAGTTCGAGGAAGCCACCGGCGGCACCCTGCTGCTCGATGAAATCTCCGAGATGGACGTGCGCCTGCAATCGAAACTGCTGCGCGCGATCCAGGAGCGGGTGATCGATCGCGTCGGCGGCACGCGCCCGGTGCCGATCGACATCCGCATCATCGCCACTTCCAACCGCAACCTCTCGGATGCGGTGCGCGAAGGCACCTTCCGCGAGGATCTGCTGTTCCGGCTCAACGTCGTCAATCTCAAGATCCCGCCGCTGCGCGAGCGCCCGGCTGACATTCTCGAACTGGCCCAGCACTTCGCCAAGAAATACGCGGACGCCAACGGCGTGCCAGTCCGCCCGATCTCCAACGAGGCGCGGCGTGTGCTGACCACCAATCGCTGGCAGGGCAACGTCCGTGAACTCGAAAACACCATTCACCGCTCGGTGCTGATGGCCAATGGCGACGAGATCGGCGCCGACGCCATTCTCACCCCGGACGGCGACCGTCTCGATCTGGCGAAAACCGTGCCGGCCGTCGCGCATGCCACCTTCGCCGCCGAACAGGTCACCCGCGCGCTGGTCGGCCGCACCGTCGCCGACGTGGAACGCGATCTGATCCTGGAAACGCTGAAGCATTGCCTCGGCAATCGTACCCATGCCGCCAACATCCTCGGCATCTCGATCCGCACGCTGCGCAACAAGCTGAACGAATATGCGGACGGTGGGTTGCCGATCACGCCGGCCGGTTCGGGCGATTATCGCGCAATCGCGGCGGCGGTTTAAGCCGCGACGCGTAAGCCAATTGGGCCGTTCCACGGACGCGATGCAAGACGCCGCATCGTTGCGGCGTGGTGCGCCGCAGAGCCGGCTGCAGCGCGTCCGGGAAACAGGACCTCACGAATATTTCGGTGCGTCCGGCTTGCGAAAAATCTGGATCGGCTCGCCGGGCACGAGCTGCGGCTGCGTGAACATCGCATAGGCGTAGAGCGCGAGGTAGCCGATCGACAGCGCGCCGATCAGGTAGATCGCCCAGATGCCGACGCGCTTCATCGGGCGAGACCGAGCCTGGCGACATGGCGCTGCCACAGCCAGATCAGCGGCACCACCACCAGTTCGCCGAACAGGCTGAGCAGGATGCCCAGGGTCGGAACACCGTGGGAGATCACCGACATCAGGCGCGGGATCGCGCCGAGCACCAGGATGAAGGTCACCAGCGCAATCCGCTCACCATGTTTTTCGATGTCGGGAATCGCTGACCAGTAGATCAGCCCGATCGCCAGCAACATGCCCTTGAGGAAGCGAACATAGCTGTCCATGGTCACGTCGCCGGCATGGTCGGTAAAGCCGGTGCCAATCAGCACGCCGGCAAGGCCGAAGCCGACCGTGGACAGTCCAGTCAGCGCGATGGCGGTTTGAAGTAGTCTGCGTTGCATGCGCGAAATTTCCGGTCCGGACGGGTGTCGCCGGCTTTTAGCGCAGGCAGCCCGCTCTGACAGCCGCAAACTGCGCGAATCCCGCCCTATTCTGCGGCTTGCACCGCGCGCTCGAATGGTTAGCTTGCCAGTGTGAGTCGCGGCCGCAACACCTGCAAGCCCTGCTTTTCCCCGAGATCCCATGCCCACCTTTACCCCGCACCAGGACGCCGCGCTGAAGGCAGTCGACGACTGGCTCAAGGCCAAGCCCGGCAAGGGCAACACGCCGCCGGTGTTCCGGCTGTTCGGCTACGCCGGCACCGGCAAGACCACGCTGGCGCGGCACATCGCCGACAATGTCGACGGCGAGGTCAAGTTCGCCGCGTTCACCGGCAAGGCCGCTTTGGTGATGCGCAACAAGGGTTGCGACGGCGCGTCCACCATCCATTCGCTGATCTATCGTGCCCGCGAAACCGGTGAGGAACAGCCGAATTTCGAGCTGTGGGACGACGCGCCGGCCTCCAAGGCCAAACTGATCGTGATCGACGAATGTTCGATGGTCGATGCCGATCTCGGCCGCGACCTGATGTCGTTCGACTGCCCGCTGCTGGTGCTCGGCGATCCCGCGCAGCTGCCGCCGATCCAGGGCGGCGGTTTCTTCACCGAGCATGAGCCTGACATCATGCTGACGGAGGTCCATCGCCAGGCCGAGAATGACCCGATCGTGCGCATGTCCATGGACGTGCGCGAGGGCCGCGAACTGGACATCGGCCGTTATGGCGAGAGCGAGGTGATCTCGCGCACCGAACTCGATCCGAGGCGCGTGATGGACGCCGACCAGGTGCTGTGCGGCCGCAACAACACAAGGCGCGCCTATAACACCCGGTTCCGGCTGCGGCTCGGCGTCGAGGATCCCCTGCCCGTCGCCGACGACAAGCTGGTCTGCCTGCGCAACAACCGCAAGAAGGCGCTGTTCAACGGCGGACTGTGGCGCGTCAAGGCGCGCGCCGCGTCAAAATCGCAGATCATCACCATGCGACTGTCGCCCGACGAGGATTTCGGCGGCAAGGTCACCAAGGTTTCGGTGCGCGCCGATTGTTTCAGCGGCGGCGTCGACCAGTTGCCGTGGGACCAGCGCAAGCCCTATGACGAGTTCGACTACGGCTATGTGCTCACCGTGCACAAGAGTCAGGGCTCGCAATGGGACGACGTGGTGCTGTTCGACGAAAGCTTCGCGTTTCAGGAAAGCCGCGCACGCTGGCTCTACACCGGCATCACCCGTGCCGCGAAGCGGCTGAGCATCGTGATCTGAGACACGATCGCGTGTTCCGCGCGGCGATCTGACACTGGTCAAAGACCGGGCCTCGGGGAACGACCATGCTGCTTGATCGTTGAACCGATATCTCAACCCGCAGGAGTATTCATGCGATCCCTCAAGACATTCACCTCGGCCGTACTGATCGGCACCACCGCGCTGTCGATTTCGGTGCCGGCGATTTCCGCTCCGATGATAAATCAGGCAGCCATCGCCCATGCGGTGCCGGCGGCAACTGAAAATGTGCAGTACTACCGTGGCGGCGGCTATGGTCGCGGTTATGGTTATGGCGGCGGATATCGCCACGGATACAGGCATCACGGCGGCGGCAATGGCGCGCTGATCGGCGGCCTTGCGGCTGGTGCAATTATCGGCGGCGCCATCGCCGCCGGGGCCGCCAGCAACGCACAGGCGCAGCAGAACGCCAATTACTGTGCACAGCGCTATCGCTCCTACGATCCAGCGTCGGGTACCTATCTCAACAACGACGGCAATCGCTATCCCTGCCCGTAGAACCGGCTGACTGTCTGTGAACCCGCAATGCCCGGCCTCGCGCCGGGCATTTTTCGTTTGGCTCACGAAGTCGTGTGCCGATCGATGTAACGCCGGGCGGGTTGCTGCGTATCTCACGGTATCGGATCCTGCCGCGCCGATTGCGGACTGCGGCGGAGGCCCTAGACTGCCGGCGATCCGGCCGCCTTCCATACCCCAGAGGAATCTGCCATGCGCCGCTCCCCTTTCAGCCTGTCATTCTGTGCCGCTGCCCTCGGCGCGCTGGCGATCGCGTCGTTCGCCGCACCGTCCCACGCCGCGGAGGACGCGGTGATCATCCCGGCTCCCGCCATGGATGCACAGCCGTCAGGCGCAACCGAGACCGCAGTGATTGCCGGCGGTTGCTTCTGGGGCGTGCAGGGCGTGTTCCAGCACACCAGGGGCGTGATCAACGCCGTGTCGGGCTATGCCGGCGGGCCAAAGAATTCCGCCAACTATTCGGCAGTATCTACCGGCTCGACCGGTCACGCCGAGGCCGTGGAGATCAAGTACGACCCGAAGCAGATCAGCTACGGCAAGATCCTGCAGATCTATTTCTCGGTGGCCCACGACCCGACCCAGCTCAATCGCCAGGGGCCCGACAGCGGCACGCAGTATCGCTCCGAGATCTTCACCACATCGGCCGAGCAGAAAAAGGTCGCCGAGGCCTATATCGCGCAGCTCAATGCCGCCAAGGTCTACAAGAAGCCGATCGTCACCAAGGTCGGTACGCTTGAAGGGTTCTTCCCCGCAGAGGCGTATCATCAGGACTACCTGACGCTGCACCCGAACCAGCCCTATATTGCCTATAACGACCTGCCAAAGGTCGAGAACCTGAAGAAGATCTTTTCGCAGAACTATATCGAGAAGCCGACGCTGGTGAGCAGCGCCAAGGTCACGAACTGACCAGGTTGCCAGCCGCCCGCTGCTTCGCAAGGAGATGCCATGACCGACACCAAGATCAATCCCGGCAAGGTCGAGAAGAGCGACGCCGAATGGCGCCGCGAACTGACGCCGATGCAGTATGCCGTGCTGCGCGAAAAGGCCACCGAGCGGCCGTTTTCCGGCGAATACGAGCATGACCACACGCCCGGCACTTTCGTTTGCGCGGGCTGCGGCCAGCCCCTGTTCGAGTCCGACGCCAAGTTCGATTCCGGCTGCGGCTGGCCGAGTTTTACGCAACCGGCGCAGGAGAGCCATGTCGACGAGGAGCGCGACATGACCCATGGCATGGTGCGCACGGAGGTGCTGTGCTCGAAGTGCAATGGCCATCTCGGTCACGTGTTTCCCGACGGTCCCGGACCGACCGGATTGCGCTATTGCATCAACTCGGCGGCCTTGAAACTGCAGCCAAAATAAATAGCTGGACGTTATCGAACTGTTGCAATGCCCCGCGCGACCAACACTGGTTGTGCGGGGCATTTCTGTCAGGAAGCCACCCACTGCCTCATATTGCGACATGCCTTATCCGCGTGCACGCACCGACGACCACGAAGAAAGACTACGACTATGTCAACCCGTTCCAACCGCTGGTTGCTCGGCCTCGCCTTTGCCGGCCTGATGCTTGAGACGATTGTCACCCATCCCGCACTTGCCACCGACAAGGTCTCGCTGTTCAAGGTCATTACGTCGAAGGATGAGATCGTGATCGGGATGAGCGACGACCAGCTGGCGAAACTGCAGAGCAAGACCGCCGGCGGCGTCGCCAAGCATCTCGTCGACAGCGGCGCCATCACGGTATGGCAGTATGCGGTGCGCAAGGCCGAGGCCGGCGCCCTGGAACAGGCGCCATTGCGCCAGGTCGGCCTGCTGGCGGCGGACGCGTTGCGCGTCGAGCCCTACACCACGCCACTGAAAATCATCCCGATCCCCGACATGAGCGGGCAATAATTCAACGCCGGAACCGCGCGCGACAATGCGCTGATTCTCCGTAAGACGTTGAATTCGTATACCTTATCCCGAACATACCACCCATCCCCGGCGATTCATCATGCTGCGTGGCGGGTGTCGCATTTCTGTGAAACGTGCTTATATTGGGGTCTGTCCTTGAAATGATGTCCGGCGGGAAATCGCCGATGCGCGTGATCGCGCCAATCTCCGTCATTTCGCTTTGCGTACTTTCATAGAGGTCACTGACCATGGCTGCTTTTAGCTACAACACCGCCGCAGAACTGTTTCCCGCCGCGATCCGCAAGAAGAAGCGCGCCGGCTTCGCCTATCGCCGCTTCGACACCGCCGCCGCGGCGGTGCAGTTCGCGATCGAGCAGCTGCCTGCGGATTCGCTGAATGGCGCCTATCTGCAGGTCGAGGAGGCCCGCTTCGACCAGAGCGGGATTCGCACACTTTACGAGAGCGAGGATTTCCCGCTGGAACGCCGCGCCCCCGAGCCGGTGGCGGAAGCTGTTGCCGACGAGTCCGTCGACGCCGCGTAATATCTCTCTGCTGCGCATGATCCCTGGAAAACCGTCTGGCGCTTTTCCGGATCATGCCAGGCAGCCGCGCTAGCGCGGCTGCTTGTCCAGCCACTTCCGCAACATCCTGACGTTTCGGATGTTGGCGCGGAACATCACGTCGAAGGCGTCGCCTACCACGGGCACAATCCCGACCACCCCGTCCAGCGCCACATTGCCGAGCATCCGCATGGTGACATGCCAGGGCGCGCCGAGCGCGCGCGCCTCGCGCACCACCCACAGCGAGATCGCGGTGGTGACGATGTCGCCGAGCACCGGGATCAGTCCGATAATGCCGTCGATGCCATAGCGAATGTTGGTGCCGGGCACGATGAAGGCGACATCGAGCAGCTTCGCCAGCCCGTCCAGCCGGGTGATGCGCTGCTCGCGCGTTAGGTTCCCGAACAGACCGGCCGACGCGCCGTCGAACGCAAAGGCGAAGCCGCCGGCCTGTGGCCCGAGTTGTTCGGGCCGGATCTCGCGGCCGTCCTGATCGATGATCGGACCATGCGCCGCGCTGCGCTGGCGCGAGCCGCGCGACTGGGACGACGGTGATGTTGTGTAGCTGCGATCGCTGGACATGACGCTCACATGGGGACCCGGTGCAGCTTGCGCAAGTTGCGTCACGGCGTCGCGCTATACGATGGCGGAAGCACCGCGGTGCCGTCGCTGTGTTCGCTGAGCGACTCCGCACGTGACTCGCGTCACACTCAACCAATGTCGTACGACGAATTTCTCGAATTCTGTTCCTCTGATATGCGACATGCGATATTCTCACAGAATGAGAAGCGCTGGGGAGCGAACCATGGGACGGCCACTGGGCGATGTCTGCCTTGACATCGCGAGTTACGCACGCGAGCGCAAGCACGAATTCCTGTCATACATCCTGCGGCTCGCGGCCGCCGAGGCCTACAAGAGCGCCGACGAAGAGAGCTTCGACTTGGCGCTGCCGCGGAAATTCGCGCCGGCGGACATGATCGTCGGCATCTGGGACTGGGACATCAGCCACGATCGCACCTATGGCGACGCCAGTTGCGCCGAACTGTTCAGCATCGACCCGCAGCGCGCTGCGCGCGGGCTGCCGGTCAACGCCTATCTCGACGCCATCCACCCCGACGATATCAGCCGCGTCAAGCAGACGCTGACCGATGCGACGCGGTCGGGCGGCGTCTACCAGGTCGAGCACCGGTTGATCAAGAACGACCGGCTGCACTGGGTGTTCGCACGCGGCCATTGTACGCTCGACAGGCACGGCCGCGCGGTGCGGCTGCCCGGCGCGCTGGTCGACATCACCCACGAAAAGGCGATGCACTGAGGCGTCTGCCGCCGCATCCTGCAGCAGCGCCGACCCTGTCATCGACCTCAGTCGCGACGGGTCGCGTTGCACCGGTCCACGACCGTGCCTGGGTCGGCTCCCAGCAAGCATACGGCGGATGGCGCCTTCGGCAAATCCGCCCAGCCCTGCGACATTAAGGTTCAGCTCCCCCCGCCCGCATCGCGGCGCGCGCCATCAGGACATGCGACGCCGCGACAATCAGCGAGAACAGCAGCAGGCCGGATTCTCCGCCGTGCACCGTGTCCGGCGCGTAGGTCATCGCCGCCCAGATCAGCAGGCGGACGGCCAACGCCAAGAACACCATGCCCCACAGGCCGACGGCCTTCGGCGCGGACCAGGTCGGCCTTCCCTTGAAATCCCACTGCATCGCCATGCGACCGCTGCTGATGCGCGGCGAGAAATAGAAGTTGCTCGCCGTCATCAATGCCACCGCGGGCCAGAAGATGTAGTCGGCTGCCAGCATACGACGTCTCCCACGTTACGCAGCTTCGCGATCGCTCCTCGGCCGCCCCCGCCGCCCAACTACATTGTTGCTGCATCGCACGAACCTGAGTGCAGTGCTTTGCGCAATGCTGCCGCGTCCGGAACTCACAACGCAAGGGTGTATTGTGTAGAGGCGACCAAGAACAACAACAAGGGAGCGCAGGTCATGCAACTCCGATTTTCCAGGGACGGACACGACCCCCGCCACATCGACCTCGTCGCCGTCATTGCGCTGCTGATCACGGTGTTCGGTGCAGTCTGCTACCTCAGCGGCCCGTCCTTCGTCCAGACCTCCACCACCGCATCGTTCATCGAGGCGAGCCAGTCGGCGCGCTGGTAGCTCGCCCGGCGCGACGGCGACCTGCAGCCCGCATCAGCGCCGCTCGATGAGGATGACCTGACATCGGCTGCGCTGGCCCGACGGCATTCTGGATGTCGAAGCGAGCCACCTTGCCGTCGCGAAGATGGAAAACGTGTCCGACCGTCTCGTCCAGGCGAGCACCCACGCGATTTTGCCCGCTTCGCCAGGATCGAGCAGCCGCCGATGGCACCCCGGGGATGCTAAGCCCGTTGCGCCCTGCGGGACCAGCCGGTCCACGACAGCAGCGAGCAGATCGCCGCCGGGATCGCGCCGACCAGGCCGAAGGTGAGGAATTGCGGGGCGTGGACTTGGCCCGGCGCGGTGTTGAGCCACAGCAGCGCGATGACCGACAGATAGCCGGTCAGCGCCGAGGTGGCGACCTTGGCGGGCAGCGGGATGCGCTCGCACAGCCACCAATCCTCCAGCCACATGATCAGCGCCGGTACGATGCCGAACAGGTAGGCGAAGGGCAACCCGATCAGCAGGCCGACGAAGCCGCCGAAGATCTTGCCGCCGGCGATATCGCGCAGCACGAACACGATGAAGCCGATCACCGGACCCAGCAGAACGAAAATCACGAAGCGCTTCATGTCACCTCCGTGCCGCGGCGCGCCGCCGTGGCGGTGCGCCGATTGTCCCTGCGCTTTGGCGGAGCGTCAATGGCCGCCAGCCGATGCGAGCGCCGTTTCCGGCTACGCGCTCTTGCGCAGGCTGGCGGGCG
>DATCUS010000084.1:0-22684 GCA_036561845.1 Tardiphaga sp.
CAAGGCGTCCAGGGCATTCCGGGCGTGCAGGGCCAAGCCGGCGCGCAGGGTCCGCAGGGCGCCCAGGGCGCCCCCGGCGCGCCCGGTGAAAAGGGAGAGAAGGGTGACAAGGGTGACAAAGGCGAGAAGGGCGATGCGGCACCCGCGAGCCTTCGCGTGGTCCAAGGCGATGGCGCAATCAGTTGCGAAGCCAGCGAGACGCTGGTGTCGGTTGTCTGTCCTAGCGGGGGCGCGCCGGATGGCATGAAGTGCGCTGCACCGCCGACGGTCGGGCTCTGCCTGAAGAAATAAGTGCGATAGCGCGCGCCATCACCGCGCGCGCTGCCACTCCGCAAGCCAGGTCGTGAATCGTCCACTATCGCGTTCGCCGCCGTGCCAAGCGGCGAACACGGCGCCGTCGCTGGCCACCATCATCACCACATCGAGACCCTTCGATCGGCGCAGCGTGTCGATCGCCTGCATGGGCGTTTGCGCGATCGGACCGGCGACATTGAACGAGGTGTTGACGGAGAGCTCGACGCCGATGTGGCGGCCCAGTGCTTTCAGATAGCTGTGGGTGAGCGGGTCGTCTTCTGCGCGTACGATCTGGATCCGGCCGGTTCCATCGGCGTGGATCACCGCCGGAATCGTCTCGCGCGCTTGCGGTTTCGCGCGGGCCGTCAGCACCATGTAATTGTACGCGTTATAGTTGGCGTCCGAGGAGCCGTCCCGCAGTTCAAAATACTGCTGCGCCGCCTCAAGCGTCGCCATCGGCGCCAGCGGCCGGATCGCCTCGCGATACTTGACGCGTTCGTTCAGGCGTTCGCGGGTCAGCGGATCGCAGGGATTGGCGAGGATCGAGCGGTGGCCGAGCGCGCGGGGGCCGGTTTCTGCCGGTCCCTGATACAATGCGATGATGCCGCTCTGGGCCACCATGAAGGCCATCAGGTCGGCGACACCGCGAAGTCCCTCGGGTGTGGAGATGTCACCTACGGACATTGAAGCGATGTCGTCGGTGTCCATAGCGGCCGTGATGTCATTGCGTGCCGGCGCCGCGCCGCAATAGAAGGCGTGGCTCATGGGCGCGCCGCGCGGCGCGCCGACGAGATGGGCGAACATCCAGGCTGCGCCCATGGTGACGCCGGGATCGCCCGGTGTCGGCGGCACCCACAAATGCAAGGTGGCATCGCGGTTCTGCGCTTTTGCGAACCAGGCTGCATTGAAATGTTCGAGCAGACGCATGTTGGCGAGCGCGTTCAACGCGACGCCGCCGGTCAGCACCAGACGATGCGCACCTGTTGTCCGTAGCAGATGGTCGACGACATGGATCATGGCGTCCTCGAACACCAGTTGCGTTGCCGCCGCCTTGTCGAGCCGGTCTTGGGTATCGGGGCGGTGCCGGATGTCCTCGACGCGCAGTACCGCGTCGGGATTCCACAACTGCTCGGGCCGCAGCGGTTCGCCGAGGATGTCGATCAGCGGCTGCTTGTAGGGATGGTCGAACGGGTCGCAGTACCAGTTGCCCATGGCGCGGTTGAGCCGGATCGCGCCGTCGGTGCCGAAGTCCAGCACCGCCTTCAGGCGTGCGTAATAGGGATTGGTGGAGCGATCCATATCGCCCCAGGCGGCGGCGCCCATGTAGCGGCCTTCGCTGGACAGCCAGGTCCAGCCGCCCTGGGTGGAAGAGATCACGCTGTAGAAAGCGCCGAGCGAGTCGAACACGCTGTCATTGCAGTACAGCTTTTGCATCGCGCCGCGCTGCGCGACGTAGGTTGAGACGGAGCCGAGGTCTCCGGTGCCGTCGAGTACGGCGATCGCCACGGGCTCGTCGTCGGGGAAGGGCGATGCCGCAAATGAAAACCACGCATGATTGTCGTGATGGGGCATCATCAGCAGCGGCACGCGCGATGTCAGCCCGAATTGCTTGCGCAGCAGTTTGGGCGACCGCGTCATCTGCTCAAGGCGTCGCGCATCGAAGCTGACGGAATTTCTGGTGCGCAGCAATTTCAGGCTGTCGGGAAATTCTTCTACGACACTCCGCACCAGGGTGCCAAGCAAGTCGGGATAATCCCAACTCGTCAGCCACGCGTCGATGTCGACGATCTCGCGGCCCATCTCCTGCAGGGTGACGCGCAACGCGTCCAGTGCAGCGCGCGGATATTGCGTTGTATGCTTGTCGCCGGAGAACCGCTCTTCCTCGTTGTTGACGATCAGACGCGGGCCGTAGGCCTGCGTCACTTCGACGAGAGCCACGCCCGAATTATGCGTGCCTGGAAGGCCGAGGCCGGCGAGATAGACCGTTTCGCCGCGCCCCAGCTTGGCCCGGATCTCGGCGATGCGGCGTGCGGTGAAGCTGGAATCGTTGGCGTGAAACCCCGCCAGCGTCATCAGCCACGTCGTCCCGCGCCTGGACGCACGGAAGCAAAACCGACCGAGGCGGGGGAAACGGGGGCCGATGCGTCGGGGAGATTTCAAGGGGCGGCCTCAGGGTTCACTGGTGGCCGCTTCAATCACAATCGGGGCGGGGCAACAATGGCCATGCGCCGGCGGCTAGCCGGTGCCGAGCCGCACGCCGGCGCGCAGGAATTTTTGCGGATCGACCGCCTCGCCATCGATGCGGGTCTCGTAATGCAGATGCGAGCCGGTGGAGCGGCCGGTGGATCCAACGAGACCTATCACCTGGCCAATCTTGATGGTGTCGCCAACCTTGACGTGGATTTCGGACATGTGGCCATAGCGGGTCGCGAGGCCGTTACCATGGTCGATCTCGACCATCTTGCCGTAACCGCCCGCATAGGCGGCGGAGGTAACGCGGCCGTTCGCCGTAGCCCGGATCGGATCGCCGGTGGCGGCACGGAAATCGAGGCCGGTATGCATCGCCGGGCGGCCGAGGAAGGGATCGCTGCGGATGCCGAAGCCGGAGGTGAATTCGACCTCGCCGACCACCGGCTTGCGATAGGGCACCAGGGCCAGCGTGCGGTTCAGTTTCTCGACCTGGGCGCGGGTGGTGGCGACCCGGTAAATCTGGCGTTCGAACGGGCCGGCGTCGGCTGCCAGCTTCACCGGCACGTACGGGCCGCCCATGGCAATGCGCGGCACGGCGGCTTCCAGTTGCGCCATGTTGAGGCCGAGATCGGAGATGGCGCCGCGCATGCGGCGCACCTTGGAATCCATGGTTTCTTCGACAGCGCTCAGCGCGGCGAGCTGACGCGCTTCCACCTGATCGAGCGAGGCCTGCAGCCGCACGATGACATTGTCGATGCCCTGGATCTTGGCGAACTTGTTGGGCTGCGGGCTGGCGATCGCCGGGCTGCGGGATTCGAGCCGGGCCTCGCGATCCGGCGGCGCCACGAAGGTCACGGTGTCGCTGATCGGGGAGGGTTTTGGCACGCCGGATGAACTGCTCTCGCTGATGCCGCGGGCCTGGGGCTTGATCGAGCCGGTGACCAGCACATCCGGAATGGCGCCGAGCGCAGTGGCGCGAGACTCAAGCGTGGTCTGGCGCTTCATCACCTGATCGAGCTTCTGATCGAACTGCTCCTGGTCCAGCAACTGACGGCTGGTGGTGCGATCGACCTTCGCGCGCAGTTCCGCGATGCGGTCTTCGTAGGCGTATTGCATCTCGGCCTGACGGGCGATCAGCCGGGTCAGGACGTCGTCGCGAAATGCAAAATAGGTCGCGGTGGCTGCCGACCAGGCACCCAGCGCGATCACGGTGCCCACAGCAATCCAGAACAATACCGGTCCGATACGGACCTGCTTGCCGGCATGGGCGATAGTATAGCCGTCCTGTGGAGCCGGCATGACGGCCGCCTTGGCGGGAACCGGCCGACGTGCGGGCGGTCGTCCATGGTCGTGCGCGCGGTGCTGCGGGTACTCGGCATAGTGACTGGAACGGTTCGACATCAGCACTCCCGCGCCAGCCGGACAGGCGGTCCGGCGGCTCAATTACGGGGCCGATTTGAACCTCTCATGGTTAATTTTTGGAGAATGAGGGCATTCAAATGCTCAGATCTGGCGGGTCGCCTCGAGAACTTCCTCGGCGTGGCCATCGACCTTCACATTGCGCCAGATCCGCGCCACCTTGCCGTCCTGGCCGATCAGAACCGTGGTGCGAAAGACGCCCTGGAAGCTCTTGCCGTACATGGATTTTTCTCCCCATGCGCCATAGGATTCCAGCATCGCGTGGGTCTCGTCGGACAACAGTGGAACTGTCAGATCGTGCTTGTCGCGGAAGGATTCCTGAGCCTTCAGCGGGTCGGCTGAGACGCCAAGAATGGCGGTCTGGACGGCGGCAAAATCAGGGGTCAGCCGGGTGAAGTCGATGGCCTCCCGCGTGCATCCAGGCGTGTTCGCGCGGGGGTAAAAGAAGATCACCAGTTTCCTGCCGGCATAGTCGCTCAGCGCGACACTTGCCCCACCATCGCGCGGCAGGCTGAAGGCCGGAGCGATTGCGCCTTCGACGGCAACAGCCGGAGCTGCGACGGCCAGAGTCTCACCGAGGGCTTTGGCTGGCTTGGATCGGGGTGCGCGTTTGGGCGCAGCCTTGGCAACCACAGCCTTGGCAACCACAGCCTTGGTGACCGTAACCTTGGCTGCCGTAACCTTGGAACGGGCAGGCGTTTGAGCGGCTTTCGCGCCCGGCGTTTTTGATTTCTTCGCGGCAGCTTTCGGCGCAGCCTTTGCGGCAGGCTTGACTGCTTTCGTCACGGTCTTTTTTGCCGCAGCTTTGCTGACGGCGGGCGCAGCCTTCCTGGTGAGGGTCTTCAAGCCGGCGCGGGGCGCCTTGCTGGCAGGAGCTTTGGAGGAATTCTTGCGCGATTTCTTGGACATACGCCTTCCTTTCGTCGCTTTCAGCGGGTCAGTGTTGGGGATATTGAGCCGTGCGCCGCGCTCGGAACGAAGCCGGCGCGGTGCAAATGCGCTGACCCCGGAGTATGGTTACAAAGGATTCGACGCAACACCCGTTCCGTGTGCTGAACATGCGGCAGCGACCCGACGACAAGTGATAATTTGAACCGATTGGCAGCGATGCCGGTGCGTGCCTATCGATGTTCGATAAGTGCGCATCCGGAAGCAATCAATCTCACCGTCAGCGCCAGCACCGAGAGGCAATGGCCAGGAATAAGCCGCCCCAAGCGTTCAGTCCGCGCGCCGATGATCCGCACTCGCAATGGGATGATGCCTGCTGGGATCATGACCTTGATGAGGCCGCCGGATATCGTGCGCGTCGGCTGCTGTCCGGACCGAGTGCCGGCATTCACGGTGTAAGCGATCGCTTGTCTGCATCGCATCGCTGGTTCTCCGAAACACGTTGGGTGAAGCGGATCGCGGCGGTCGTTGGCGTTCTGATATTGCTGATCGCGACCTCTTTCGGCGCCCTGTGGTGGCGGCTGGGCGCTGGTCCCATCAATTTCGATGTGGCGACGCCCTGGCTTGCCGAAGCCATCCAGGACAATATTGGTCAGGGCAACACCGTCGAAGTCGGAGGCACGCAAATCGAGCGTGCGGGACGGGTTCGGATCGCAGTGCGGATCCGCGACATCGTCGTCAAGGACCGCGACCAGGCCGTTGTAGCCAGCGCACCGAAGGCGGAAGTTCGTCTCTCCCTGGGTGCTATGCTGGTCGGGCAGTTGCGTGCCGAGAGCCTCAGTCTGGTGGATGCGGTGTTGGCGGTCCGGATAACTCCGGACGGGCAGGTCACGGTATCCACTGGCGACAATGCGCGTCCAATTGCGACCGGTGTGGCTTCGGCGCGCCGGCCTGAAGCGTCGACCGCCGCTCCAGCACAAGCGTCGCCGGAGGAAGTCGCGCCAGTGCCCGGTATGAAATCCGGTGACGGTAGCGCGCCCACCGACCGGAAGGAATCGGTCAGCGGATTACTCGCGGGCCTCGACTGGCTCGACAGCCTCAGCCTGACCGGCCTCGACGGCCAGAACCTCAATGAAATTGGATTGAAGAACGGCAACCTGGTGGTCGACGACCAGCAGCGTGGCAATAAATGGAACTTCGATAACATCTCGCTCAGCTTGCGACGGCCGCACGACGGCGGTGTCGCCATGAGCGTGGGAGAGACGGGCGCCCATCCATGGAAGCTCGGCATCGTGGTCGGCTCGCCATCGAATGGCGTCCGTTCGGTAGCCATTCACGCCGACAAAGTGCCGGCCAGGAACATCCTGCTGGCGTTGCGGCTGAAGGACCTGACCTACAGTGCCGACCTTCCGCTGACCGGAGACCTCAAGGGCGAACTCGGTCGCGACGGCATGCCGACCTATTTCCAGGGCAAGATCACCGCCGGCGCCGGTACGCTCATCGACAACGACACGCCCGATTATCCGATGCGGATCGACCAGGGGGAATTCAACGTCGAATGGGATTCCAACCGTCGCGTGCTGCTGGCGCCGTTCAAGATCGTCTCGGGCGCCAATCGCGTGACGCTGCTCGCGCATGTTGAGCCGCCGAATGACAGCATTCCCAACTGGCAGCTCGGGTTCAGCGGCGGCACCATTGTGCTTGCGGGTGCAGAGGGCGAACAGCCTCTGATTTTCAACCGCATCTCCATCGGCCTGCGTTTCGACACCGACAACAAGCGCGTGCTCCTGACCCAGGCGGACATCAGCAATGGCGAGATAGGCGTGGCCGGCACCGGCAGTATCGACTATGCCGGCGAGCCGCGGCTGACGCTGGGCTTTGCCGGCACGCCCATGTCGGCATCGGCGCTCAAGCGCATGTGGCCGATCCTGATCGTGCCCGAGGTACGCGAATGGGTGATCGAACGCGTCGAGCGGGGTTCGCTTCAGCGCATCGAGGTAGGCGTGAATTCACCGGTGCGCAATCTGTCGCGCAAGGGTCCGCCGATTCCGGATGACGGCCTTTCGGTGACCATCACGGCCAATGGCGTGACGCTGCGGCCGGTCGACGACCTTCCATTGATTCGCGACGCCGACCTGAAGGCGCGTGTCACGGGCCGCACCGCGACCGTGACGATCGGGCAGGCGGGGATCGACACGCCCGCCGGCCGCAAGCTCAATCTGAGCGATATCGTTTTTGAAGTGCCGGACATGGCACCCAAGCCTTCGCCGGCCAAGGTGAGGTTCAAGATCGACGGGCCGGTCCCTGCGGTGGCCGAAGTCCTCGCCTCCGATCGGCTCAATGAATTCACAGGCAACCTGCTCGATCCCAACACCACCAAGGGGAACGTGTCCGCGCAGGTGACGCTGGGCATGCCGATCAAGCGCGAACTGACCAAGACCGACACCACCTACGGCATCAATGCCGACCTCACTGCGTTTTCTGCCGAGAAGATGGTGATGAACCAGAAGCTCGAGGCCGCGACGCTGAAGGTCATGGCCAACAATCAGGGCTATCAGGTCAAGGGTGACGTCAAGATCAATGGCCAAGCCGCTTCGCTCGACTATCGGAAACCGAATGATGGCGATGCCGACGTCCGCCTGCTGGCGACGCTGGACGATGCCGGCCGCACGCGGCTCGGCTACGATCTCGGACCGGCCGTCAGCGGCGCGATCCCTGTTAAACTGATAGGCAAGATCGGCAGCGGCGACCGCGAGAGCAAGTTCGGCATCGATGCCGACCTCACCGGCGTTAGGCTTGATAACATCCTGCCGGGCTGGGCCAAGCCGCCCGGTAAGGCCGGCCGCGCCGTGTTCAACGTTGTGCAGAAGCAGCAGTCGACCCGGCTCGAGGATATTGTGATCGATGGCAGCGGCGCACTGATCAAGGGTGCGGTCGAAGTCGACCAGAACGGCGACCTGGTCAGCGCGAACTTTCCGACCTACGCGCCGTCGGAAGGCGACAAGACATCGTTGAAAGCCGAGCGCGGCACCGATGGGGTGCTCCGGGTGACCATGCGCGGCGACGTGTTCGACGGGCGCGGCTTTCTCAAGTCGGCGATTTCCGGCAAGGAAGCCGACCCCAAGAGCAAGACCAAAACCATCGATTTCGACATTGACGTGAAGCTCGGCGCCGTCGCCGGCTTCTTCGGCGAGGCGGTGCGCAGCGTCGATACCAAGGTCTCGCGCCGCAATGGAACGATCCGGAGTTTCACACTGTCAGGCAAGCTGGGACGCGATACGCCGCTCAGTGGTGACATGCGCGGCAGGGGACAGGGGCAGGGGCGTGATGTCATCTATATCGAGACCAACGACGCCGGCGCGTTCTTCCGCTTTAACGACATCTACACCAAAATGATCGGCGGACAGCTGGCGTTGGCGATGGATCCGCCCAGTACGGATACACGGCCCAAGGAAGGCCTGATCAACGTCCGCGACTTCAGCATCAAGGGCGAGGCATCGCTTGATCGCGTCGCAGCGGGCGGGCCCGGGGCCTCTCAAGGTGGCATCAGCTTCTCGCGCCTGCGCGCTGAGTTCACCCGCCAGAACGGACAGCTCACCATCAGGGAAGGCGTCGTCAAAGGGCCGTCGATCGGCGCCACCATCGAAGGCAGCATCGATTATCCCGGCAACCAGGTTCGCATGAGCGGCACTTTCGTGCCGATGTACGGGTTGAACAACATGTTCGGGCAGATCCCGATCGTCGGCCTGTTCCTCGGCGGCGGCAGCAATGAAGGGCTGATCGGCGTGACCTATGAAGTGGTCGGTACGCCTGGCCAGCCGGTGCTGCGCGTCAATCCGATCTCGGCCATGGCGCCCGGCGTGCTGCGCAAGATCTTTGAATTCGGCACCGGCAAACAGAACAATCCGGTGGAATTCCCGAGTTCACCGAACAACAATTGATCGCCAACCTGCAATGAAGGCCGGCGCAGTTTTTGAGGACTGCACCGGCCTTTCTGGTCTGCCGCTGCGGTTTGCGTCAGGCGGCGCGGACGCCGGCGAGGAACGTGTTCACCTCACCGGACAACTGCTCGGCCTGGCGTGACAGGCCGGTTGCGGCGCTCAGCACCATGCTGGCGGCGCCGCCGGTCTCGTGGGCGGCGGCGCTGACGCCGCCGATGTTGGCGGTGACGTCCTGAGTCGCCTGCGCGGTCTGTGTCACGTTGCGGGCGATCTCAGCCGTTGCAGCGCCTTGTTCTTCGATCGCCGAGCCGATCGAGGTTGCGATGGCGCTGACCTCCTCGATCGTCGCGGTGATGCCCTGGATGGCATCCACGGCCTCCTTGGTGGCGCTCTGGATCTGGGCGATGCGGGTGCTGATTTCCTTGGTCGCCTCCGCTGTCTGGCCAGCGAGACTCTTCACTTCGGTTGCCACCACGGCAAAGCCTCGTCCGGCATCGCCGGCCCGCGCCGCCTCGATGGTGGCGTTGAGCGCCAGCAGGTTGGTCTGGCTGGCGATGCTGGAAATCAGTTCGACCACATGCTCGATCTGTTGTGCGCCGTCGGCGAGGGCACGGACGATGGTGTCGGTGCGCCGCGCGCTGTCGACGGCGTGGCTGGTGATCTTGGCAGATTGCGCGACCTGGCGGCTGATCTCGGTGATGGAGGAGGACAGTTCTTCGGCTGCCGACGCGACTGTCTGCACGCGGGTGCTGGCTTCATTCGCCGCTGTGCTGACGACAGTCGCCTGCTGGTTGGTGCGCTCGGCGGTACCGGTCATGGACTGTGCGGTGGCTTCCAGTTCGGTTGACCCGGAAGCCATCAGCCCGACCAATTGGCCGACCGAGGAGTCGAAGCGGTTGGCCAGCGCGAGCAGGGCGTCACGCTTCTCGGTCTCGCTCAGTTGTTTCAGCTTGCTCTGCTCGGCCTCCAGCGCGCGCGCAGTCATGGCCGTCTGCCGCAGCATTTCCAGCGTCTCCGCCATACGACCGATTTCGTCACCGCGTTCGGTCTCTTCGACGATCGTGTCGAGAGAACCGGTGGCGATGCTCTGCATGCGGTTCTGCTGCCGCTTGAGCGCACCGAGCACGTCGCGGGCGATCAGCCAGGACAGCAGCGCCATCAACGCCATGACGCCCGCGCCGATCGCGCCGAGCTTGATCAACAGGGCGTTAACATCGGCTTCGAGGTCGTCGACATAAAGGCCGACGCTGACCGTAACATCCCACGGCGCGTAGTAGCGCGCGAAGACCATCTTTCGGGCCGGCTCCGTCTGGCCCGGGCGGGGATAAAGATAGTAGGCGGTGCCGCCTTCCGCGTTCTGCCGCCCGGCATCCATGATCGCCTTGACGATGAGGACGCCGTTTGAATCCTTGGCGCCTGTGATCTTGTCCTGCAACTGTTGATTGGCAGAGTTCACCAGAATCGACTGATCGGCGCGATAGACGACGGGATAGCCCTGCTTGTTGCCAAAGAACATGCCCTTGCCGCGGGCGCGGAACTGCATCTGCGCATCGGCCAGCGTCATTTTTCCGGCGGTCACCTCATCCTGAAGCGTCTGGGCCATGCCGACCAACATGTCGACGGCGGTATGAAGCTGCGCCATGCGATCTTCGATCATGCGCTTCTGGCTGAGCGAGGCAGCCACTGCGATGACCGCGCATACCGCGACGGCGGAAACGGCGACCATGCCAGCAAGCTTTGTGCGGATCTTGAAACGGCTGAGCAGACTCATGACTACCTCGGAGCTGAGAACATCTAGCCGAGAGGTATCTGAAAACTGCTTACCAATGATGAAACCTGAGTAATTCATGAAATTGGACAGAATGTCGCAATGCGGAATAATACAGCGCTTCTTACTCTGGTCGCATAAAAAGACAGCGCGATCCGGGAGGACCGCGCTGCTAATGATCGATCCGGGGCGGGTTTGTCAGGCGGCGCGGACACCGGCCAGGAAGGTGTTGACCTCGCCCGACAGCTGCTCGGCCTGGCGTGACAGGCCAGTCGCGGCGCTGAGCACCATGCTGGCGGCGCCGCCGGTCTCATGAGCCGCGGCGCTGACGCCGCCGATGTTGGTGGTGACGTCCTGGGTGGCCTGCGCGGTCTGTGTCACGTTGCGAGCAATTTCCGCCGTCGCCGAACCCTGCTCCTCGATAGCGGAGCCGATCGAGGTGGCGATGGCGCTGACTTCTTCGATCGTGGCGGTGATGCCCTGGATGGCATCCACGGCCTCCTTGGTGGCGCTCTGGATCTGGGCGATGCGGGTGCTGATTTCCTTGGTGGCCTCCGCGGTCTGGCTCGCCAGGCTCTTCACCTCGGATGCGACGACGGCGAAACCACGGCCGGCCTCACCGGCGCGCGCGGCTTCGATGGTGGCGTTGAGCGCGAGCAAGTTGGTCTGGCCGGCGATGGACGAGATCAGTTCGACCACGTGCTCGATCTGCTGGGCGCCATCGGCCAGCGCGCGGACGATGGTGTCGGTGCGGCGTGCGCTATCGACCGCATGACTGGTGATCTTGGCGGACTGCGCGACCTGACGGCTGATCTCGCTGATCGACGACGACAGCTCTTCCGCCGCCGACGCCACGGTCTGTACGCGGCTGCTGGCCTCGTTTGCCGCTGTGCTGACGACGTTCGCCTGCTGGTTGGTGCGCTCGGCGGTGCTGGTCATGGACTGAGCGGTCGCCTCCAGTTCGGTCGAGCCCGAGGCCATCAGCCCGACCAATTGGCCGACCGAGGCGTCGAAGCGGTTGGCCAGCGCGATCAGCGCGTCGCGCTTCTCGGTCTCGCTCAGCTGCTTCAGCTTGCTCTGTTCGGCCTCCAGTGTGCGCGCGGTAATGGCCGTCTGGCGCAACATCTCCAGCGTCTCGGCCATACGTCCGATTTCATCGCCACGGTCGGTCTCCGTGATGGCGCCGTCAAGGGCGCCGCCGGCAACGGTCTGCATGCGCGTTTGCAGGCGCTTCAACGCGCCGAGAATGTCGCGCGAAATCAGCCAGGACAGCAGGCCCATCAGGCTGAGCACGACCGCGCCGATCGCACCAAGCTTCATCAGAAGCGCGTTGACGTCGGTGTCTACGTCGTCGACGTAAAGGCCGAAGCTGAACGTTGCATCCCACGGCGCATAGTAGCGCCCGTAGATTTTCTTCTCCAGCGCAACGGTTTGGCCGGGCCGGGGATAGAGGTAGGATGTCATGCCGCCATCTGCGCTTTGACGCCCGGCGTCTATCACAGCCTTGGCGATCAGGACGCCATTCGCGTCCTTGGCACCTGTAATCTTGTCCTCAAGCTTGGTATTGCCGGCGTTGACTAGCAGCGAACCATCTCCGCGATAGACCACGGGGTAGCCCTGACCATTGTTGAACATCATCCCATTGGCGCGCGCGCGAAACTGCATCTGCGCCTCAGCGAGAGGCATCTTGCCTGCCGCGACGTCGTTCTGCAGCGTCTGTGCCAGGCCGACCAGCATGTCTGTGGCCGCGTGCAATTGGGTGACGCGATCCTGCACCATTCGTTTCTGACTGAGCCAGCCAGACGCGGCAATAACGACGCATACGGCAATGGCGGAGACGACGACCACGCTGGCAAGCTTGGTGCGGATCGTGAAGCGGCTGAGCAGATTCATGGAGACCCCGATCGAAGAAAGCTCAGCAACGGTTACCATCAATCAGCTTCTCAAACGTTAAGGTTGAGCCATCGTGTGAACGCAGCATTGCGGGGTGTCGATCTATGCGTTCGAATCGCTGCGGTCGCTCAGCTGCGCAGGGCCGGCACGACGAGGAACGGGATCATGCCGAGCACGACGCTGACCAGCGCGAATGCGATCAGCAGGTCGTAACTTTGGGTCCAGTCATGGATCAGTCCGCCGCTCCAGGAGCCGAAAGCCGAGCCGAGGCCGCTGCCAATGGTGATGGCGCCGTAGATGCTGCCGACGCGTTCACCGCGAAAGATCTTCATGGCAGTCGCTGTCAGCAGCGGGCCGCGCGAGCCGATCATGCTACCGAAGCAGACGACGAAGCCCGTCAGCAGCCAGTAGTTCGGGTACCACTGCAACAGCCACAGCATGACGATGCCGATGATCGACAGGGCGTAGCTGAACAGCACCGACGGCCGCCGGCCGATGATGCCGTCGAGCCAGCTGACGCCGAGCATGCCGAACAGCAGCACGACGCCGCTGAAACCCCAGGCGGTCGCCGAGGTCAGCGGCGGGAAGCCGGCGTCGATCAGATAGGCGACAACCTGCGGCGAGATCGCATACATGCCGATCGCGGTGAAGAAGAAGGTGGCGAACAGCGCCCAGAAAGCGTGATGCCGCATGGCGCTGATCAGCGTCCAGCCCGCGTCGGCGAGATCGTGCCCGGCGATCTTTTCCAGATGCGCGGTACCGCTGGCGAACAGCCGCCACGGCAGTACCAGCAGCGGCACCAGCAAGAACAGCACCAGCCAGCCCAGCGACTGATAGGCGCCGCGCCAGCCGAACCGGTCGATGAGGATCTGGGCCACCGGCAGCAGGATCAGCACGCCGGCGCCGGTGGCGGAATACACCACCGCCATCGCCGTGGGCAGTCGCTTGCCGAACCAGCGTCCGAGCAGGATCGAGTTCGGAACGTTGCCGATGCAGGCGATTCCGAAGCCGACGCAGACGCCGATGGTCAGTTGGAACTGCCAAAGCTTCTGTGCGAATCCCGCCGCGAGGAATGCGCCGCCGAGCAGCGCCATGCCGATGACATAGACGGTGCGCGGGCCGGAGCGATCGAACAGTCGGCCGATCAGCGGCGACGCCAGACCGCCGCACAGCGCGGTCAGCGAATAGATCGAGACCACGTCGCCGCGGTCCCAGCCGAACGATTGCGAGATCGGCAGCAGAAACACCGTAAAGCTCTCGCCGAGGCCGCGCCCGAGCACCGACAGCGTGAAGCACACGGCGAGAACGCTGAGTGCGGTGCGCTGGGTTGGCTTCAGCGAGCCCTTGGGATCCATCGTGCAGCTCTTCAAAGCAGGAGTGCTCGCACCATGGAGCGCGTTTTCGCTGCGATGAACAGTGGCGCTGGACGAATGGCCCTATGCGGGGCGAAGCAAGATGTGTTTCTTCTTGCCCATCGATAGCTTGATGACGCCTTCGGGCGTGAGCTGCGCTGGCGTCAGCGTCATTTTCTCGTCGGTGACCGGAACGTCGTTGACGCGCAAGCCGCCGCCCTTGATCTGCCGCCGCGCTTCGCCGTTGGAGGTGACGAAGCCGGCCGTGACGAACATGCCGAGCACGCCAATGCCGGCCGCAAGTTCGGCCTGCGGAATATCGATGGTCGGCAGGCTGGCCGAGATGGCGCCTTCCTCAAAGGTCTTGCGCGCGGTTTCCGTTGCGGCGATTGCTGCGTCGCGGCCGTGGACGATCGCGGTGGCCTCCGTGGCCAGGATCTTCTTGGCCTCGTTGATCTCGGCTCCGCCGAGCCTTTCGAGTCTGGCAATTTCGTCCAGCGGCAGCCGCGTAAAAATCTTCAGGAACTTGCCGACGTCGTCATCCTCGGTGTTGCGGAAGTATTGCCAGAAATCATAGGGGCTGAAGAGGTCGCCGTTGAGCCACACCGCGCCGGAGGCTGACTTGCCCATTTTCTCGCCCGACGATTTGGTGAGCAGCGGCGTCGTCAGCGCGTAAAGCTGCGGCCCGCCCATGCGATGGCTGAGGTCGACGCCGTTGATGATGTTGCCCCACTGGTCGGAGCCGCCCATTTGCAGCGTGCAGCCATAGCGCCGGTTCAGCTCGGTGAAGTCGTAGCCCTGCATGATCATGTAGTTGAATTCGAGGAAGGACAGCGACTGGTCGCGGTCGAGCCGCAGCTTGACGCTGTCGAAGGCCAGCATGCGGTTGACCGAAAAGTGGCGGCCGACGTCGCGCAGGAATTCGACGTAGTTCAGCTTCAGAAGCCAGTCGGCATTGTTGACCATCAGTGCGTCGGTGGGGCCGTCGCCGTAGCGCAGCATCTTGCCGAAGATCTTCTTGATGCCTTCGATGTTCTGCTCGATCTTTTCCACCGTGAGCAACTGGCGCTGATCGTCGCGGAACGAGGGGTCGCCGACCATCGAGGTGCCGCCGCCCATCAAAGTGATAGGCCGATTTCCAGTCTCCTGGAACCAGTGCAGCATGGTGATCGTGATCAGATTGCCGATATGCAGCGAAGTCGCGGTTGCGTCATAACCCACATAGGCCGTGACCGGGCCCTTGACGCAGGCGGCGTCCAGCGCCTGCGGATCGGAGATCTGGTGCACAAAGCCGCGGCTCTGCAGCACGTTGAGAAAATCAGATTTAAATGCGGTCATCGGTATGCGACTCTGATCATGCTTATTTTACGCTGTCTCAACGGATTGGCGGCCCGCAGCCGGCGGCTGCTCCCATCCGATGGCGCCGTGTGGCATTATAAGATGTGGCTGTTTGACACAAGTTGGACCTGAAAGGGCGCCCCCATGCCGGCCATGATGACCGCAATCGGGCTGATGAGCGGGACCTCGCTGGACGGGGTCGATATCGCCATGATCAGGACCGACGGCAGGCAGGTGCAGTCGTTCGGGCCGTCCGGCTACCGGCCCTATAGCGAGGCCGAGCGCGGTGTCCTGCGCCAGGCGCTGGCCGAGGCGGTCGACCTGCCGCAGCGCGATGCACGGCCGGGCATTCTCGCCGAGGCCGAGCGGGTGGTTACCGCCGCCCATGCCGAGGCGGTCGCCACCTTTACGGCGCAGAACCATATTTCCCGCGAGGACGTCGATATCGTCGGGTTTCACGGTCAGACGGTCCTGCATCGCCCGGCACAGCGGCTGACGGTGCAGATCGGTGACGCCGCCGCGCTGGCACGGGCAATCCATATTCCTGTCATGCACGACTTCCGGGCTGCCGACGTCGCCGCCGGCGGCCAGGGCGCGCCATTCGTTCCGGTGTACCACCGTGCGTTGGCGCAGTCGCTCGGTCGCGAGGGCCCCATCGTGGTGGTCAACATCGGCGGTGTCTCCAACATCACCTATATCGACGGCGATGATGTGCTGATTGCCTGCGACACCGGGCCTGGCAACGCGTTGCTCGACGATTTCATGTTCCGCGCCACCGGGCAGCCATTCGACTGCGAAGGCCGGCTGGCAGCGCAGGGAAAGGTCGACGAAGCCTGGGTGGCGCGCGGGCTGCAGCAACCGTTCTTCGCGCTGCCGCCGCCGAAATCGCTCGATCGCAATGATTTTGCAGGTCTGGTGCTGGGCGACGTGCCACCCGCCGATGGCGCTGCGACCCTGACGGCGTTCACCGCGGCGGCGATCGCCAGCATCGCGCCACTGCTGCCGAGGCCCCCGCTGGGCTGGGTCGTCACTGGCGGTGGCGCCCGGAACCTGACGATGTTGCGCATGCTGCGCGAAAGACTGGCCCCGGCGACCGTCGAGACCGCCGGCGCGCTGGGTTGGTCGGCCGACGCCATGGAGGCGCAGGCCTTCGGCTTTCTGGCGGCGCGCGGCCTGAAGGGCCTGCCGCTCAGCTATCCCGCCACCACCGGCGTGCCGATCCCGATGACCGGCGGCGTGGTGGCCAGGCCTTAAGGCATGACCCTGAAAAGTGGATCCCGGTTTTCGGATCAGGTCATGCCCAAAGACGTCAGCGGACGTTGGCGAGCCGCATGTCGAGATAGCCGGTGACCGATTCCATCAACGGCTGCAGCTTGCCGTCGAAGAAGTGGTTGGCGCCGGGGATGATGTGCTGGTCGATGACGATGCCCTTTTGGGTTTTCAGCTTTTCGACCAGGGTGTTGACGTCCTTGGGCGGCACCACCGCATCCTTCTCGCCATGCACGATCAGGCCCGACGACGGGCAGGGCGCCAGGAACGAGAAGTCGTAGAGATTGGCCGGCGGCGCGATCGAGATGAAGCCTTCGACCTCGGGGCGGCGCATCAGGAGCTGCATGCCGATCCAGGCGCCGAACGAGAAGCCGGCGACCCAGCAGGCGCGCGCTTCGGGATTGATGGTCTGTGCCCAGTCGAGCGCCGCCGCCGCATCGGACAACTCGCCGGTGCCGTGGTCGAACGAGCCCTGGCTGCGGCCGACGCCGCGGAAATTGAAGCGCAGCACCGAGAAGCCGCGGTGCACGAAGGCGTAGTAGCACTGGTAGATGATCTGGTGGTTCATGGTGCCGGCGAACTGCGGATGCGGATGCAGCACCATGGCGATCGGCGCGTTCTTCTGCTTGGCCGGATGATAACGGCCTTCGATGCGGCCGGCGGGGCCGGTGAAAATGACTTCAGGCATTGGTGATCCTTGGCAAAATCAACCGACTTCGTGCAGGGATCATCGGGCAATGGCCGGGATGAGCCCTGCGAATAAAGGGGCGATCGGGCGCCGTCGGGTGATCTGCGGACGGCGCCGGGTGAAGTTGAGGCCGCGTTCTACCATGAGGCACAGGGCAAAAAGCAAGCATCTTGAACAGGGTGTCGCGGCTTTGCGGGGACGGGTATGCGGTTCGGGACGCGCTTTCGGCTGCGAATCGCGCCAGACTGGTTGCGGGGAGGTGCACCGACGGGGCCGACATTCGTCGTTTGTTCCGGGTTGGCCGCGATGTTGCGTGGCCAATCCAGCTTCCTCTCAGGCGACCTTTGCCGCCATGCGCGCGGCGAGCTTCTCTTCCTCGGTCCAGATCTTGCGCTCGCGCGGCGGCTTCGCCTGCTTGACCTGCTTGGCCGGCCCGCCGCCCAGGACAGGCGCGCGCGCGGTCGAGTGGCGCGCCACTTCGCAATGCCATTCGTGATCGTCGTGAACCGTCAAGGTACGACCGATTTCCCGCTCCACATCATGCAGCCAGGCGCGCTGCTCGGCGTCGCACAGCGTGATGGCGAAGCCGCTGCGCCCGGCGCGGCCGGTGCGGCCGATGCGGTGGACATAGCTTTCCGGCAGGCTCGGCAGGTCGTGATTGAACACATGCGTCACCGTGTCGACATCGATGCCGCGCGCAGCGATATCGGTCGCCACAAGGACCTGCACGGTGCCGGCGCGGAAGGCGTCCAGCGCGCGCTCGCGCTGGCCCTGCGACTTGTTGCCATGCAGCGCCTCGGCGGTGATCCCGGCCTCGGTGATGAAGGCGCAGACTTCGTTGGCAATGTTCTTCTGCAGCGTGAAGACGACGGCCTGGCCGATCTCCGGCGTTTGCAGCAGCGCCAGCAGCGCGGCCTTCTTGTGGGCGGCATCCATGAACATCACGGACTGCTCGATCCGGTCGACGGTGGTCGACGGCGGGGCGATCTCGATTTTAGCGGGATCGCGCAGCAGGTTCTCCGCCAGCGCGGCAATCGATTTCGGCATCGTTGCCGAAAACAACAGGGTGTGCCGATCCTTCGGCAGCGTCGCGACAATGCGCTCGATCGGCTTGGCGAAGCCCATGTCGAGCATCTGGTCGGCCTCGTCCAGCACCAGCGCCTCAAGCCCGGAGAGGTCGCAGAGGCCCTGGTCGATCAGATCCAGCAGGCGCCCCGGCGCCGCCACGACGATGTCGACGCCTTCCCTGAGCGCATTGACCTGATGGAACTGGCTGACGCCACCGAAGATGGTCGTCACGCGAGGCTGCAGATGGCGGCCGAACGTCTCGAAACCGGCGGCGATCTGGGAAACCAGTTCGCGTGTCGGCGCAAGCACCAGCACGCGGGCACCGCCCTTCGGTGCCGGGCGGGGATTCGCTGCGAGGCGGTGCAGCAGCGGCAGCGCGAAGGCTGCGGTCTTGCCGGTACCGGTTTGAGCCATGCCAAGCACGTCGCGGCCCTGCAGCAGCATGGGAATCGACTGGGCCTGGATCGGGGTAGGGCTGGAATAGCCTTCCTCGGCCAGTGCCTGCAGCAAAAGAGGCGCCAGGGAGAGATCGGCGAAAGTCATGTTCATGGTCACGCGGCGCCTCCAGCGCTGAGCAAGGCTGCGCCTGGTCGGGCTTAGCTTTATGAGAGGGCGGACTGTTAGGGGCGATGCTGCACTGCGTCAACGCGGAAAGCAGGGACGGCAACGTTTAATGTCCGGTTGTCTTCCGGCCGCGCTAAAGTGGACTGACAGATTTCAGCCCAAAGGCCGGCCTACACGGCGAAGCCTGCGAACAGCCGCTCCGCCATCTGATCAAACGATGCGAAAGGTATTGAATTCATTGGCCCGTGACCGCGTCTATCTCGACTGGAACGCCACCACGCCGCTGCGCCCCGAGGCACGCGAGGCGATGGCGGCGGCATGGGATCTGGCCGGCAACCCGTCCTCGGTACATACCGAAGGCCGTCAGGCGCGGCGACTGATGGAGGACGCGCGGGCGACAGTCGCGGGCGCGCTCAACGCTGCGCCCCGGAATGTGGTGTTCACCTCGGGAGGCACCGAGGCCAATGCCTTAGCGCTGACCCCCGGGCTGCGCCGAAACGTCAGCCAAGCCGTTGAAAGGCTGATTGTTTCGTCGGTCGAGCACGCCTCGGTGCTGGCCGGCGGCCGCTTTGCGGCAGACGCGATCGAAGTGCTGGGCGCCGACCGCGAGGGCATGGTGGATCTGGACCAGCTGCGCTTCCTGCTGGGTTCGGGAACGCCGGCGCTGGTCTCGGTGATGCTGGCCAACAATGAAACGGGGGCATTGCAGCCGGTTGCCGAGATCGCGGAGCTCGTCCATCAAGCCGGCGGCCTGCTGCACGTCGATGCCGTCCAGGCGCTAGGCAAGATCGCGATCGATATCAATATGCTACAAGCTGATCTTCTATCAATTTCTGCGCACAAGATCGGTGGCCCCAAGGGCGTCGGCGCGCTGGTATTGGCCGAGGGCGTGGCGGGGCTGGAGGCGCTGGTGCGTGGCGGCGGACAGGAACTCGGGCGTCGCGCGGGGACCGAGAACGTGCCGGGCATTGCCGGCTTCGGCGCGGCGGTGCGGGCAGCGATGGCCGGGCTGGCCGACGACACGACCAGGATGGAGAAGCTGCGCAATCGCCTTGAGGAAGGGTTGCGGCAAACCCGGGGCGTTTTTGTGTTCTCCCAAAATGCGCCGCGTTTGCCCAATACCACCCTTTTCGCGGTGCCGGGGCTGAAGGCGGAGACCGCGGTAATCGGATTCGACCTCGAAGGCATCGCGGTGTCGTCGGGGTCCGCCTGTTCCTCCGGAAAGGTGCAGCCCTCCCACGTCCTCGAGGCGATGGGATTCGGGCCGGAACTTGCAAAAAGCGGTGTGCGTCTGAGTCTTGGCTGGTCAACCAGCGCTGCGGAGGTCGATCGCTGTCTTGAGGCTTGGCGAAAGCTCTCGGGTACATTACTTAAACAGAGCGACGAAACACAGCTTGAACGGTTCTAAGGCAGGTGATTTCATCCGCGGAACATCGTAAAGAGCCCTTTCAAGATTGAATTTGATCCACCGCGGTCCTTGAAACCGCGAGCGGAGGATAGAATGGCTGCCGTACAAGAGACCGTCGATCGGGTTCGCCAGATCGACGTCGATCAATATCGTTATGGATTCGTCACGGACATCGAGTCCGACAAGGCGCCCAAGGGGCTGTCGGAAGACACCGTCCGCTTCATCTCCGCCAAGAAGAACGAACCGGCCTGGATGCTGGAATGGCGTCTGGAAGCCTATCGTCGCTGGCTGACCATGGAGGAGCCCACCTGGGCACGGGTCAACTATCCGAAGATCGACTTCCAGGATCTCTATTACTATTCCGCGCCGAAGCCGAAGAAGACCATCGGATCATTGGACGAGATCGATCCGGAAATCCTCGAGACCTACAAGAAACTCGGCATTCCCCTGCGCGAAGTCGAGGCGCTGGAAGGCGTCGTGCGGCCCGAAGGTGAGCGGCGCATCGCGGTCGATGCCGTGTTCGATTCGGTCTCCGTCGCGACCACCTTCCAGGCTGAATTGAAGAAGGCCGGCGTGATCTTCATGCCGATCTCGGAAGCCATCCGCGAACATCCCGAGCTGGTGCAGAAATATCTCGGCACGGTGGTGCCGACCTCCGACAATTTCTATGCCACGCTAAACTCCGCGGTGTTTTCCGACGGCTCGTTCGTCTACGTGCCGCCGGGCGTGCGCTGCCCGATGGAACTGTCGACCTATTTCCGCATCAACGAGCGCAATACCGGCCAGTTCGAGCGCACGCTGATCATCGCCGACAAGGGCGCCTATGTCAGCTACCTCGAAGGCTGCACCGCCCCGCAGCGCGACGAGAACCAGCTGCACGCCGCTGTCGTCGAACTGGTCACGCTCGACGATGCCGAGATCAAGTATTCGACGGTGCAGAACTGGTACCCCGGCAATTCCGAGGGCAAGGGCGGCATCTACAACTTCGTCACCAAGCGCGGCGACTGCCGCGGCAACAATTCGAAGATTTCCTGGACCCAGGTCGAGACTGGCTCGGCCATCACCTGGAAATATCCGAGCTGCATCCTGCGCGGTGACAACTCACGCGGCGAGTTCTATTCGATCGCGATCTCGAACGGCCACCAGCAGGTCGATTCCGGCACCAAGATGATCCATCTCGGCAAGAACACCACCAGCCGGATCATCTCCAAGGGCATCGCCGCCGGCGTGTCGCAGAACACCTATCGCGGCCTGGTCACCGCACACCGCAAGGCTACCGGGGCCCGAAACTTCACGGCATGTGATTCCTTGTTGATCGGGGACAAATGCGGCGCACACACCGTGCCCTATATCGAGGCCAAGAACTCCTCGGCGCTGTTCGAACACGAGGCCACCACGTCGAAGATCTCGGAAGACGTGCTGTTCTACTGCGTGCAGCGCGGGCTGTCGCAGGAAGAGGCCGTCGGCCTGGTGGTCAACGGTTTCGTCAAGGACGTGCTGCAACAACTGCCGATGGAATTCGCGGTGGAAGCGCAGAAGCTGATTTCGATCTCGCTGGAAGGCTCGGTTGGATAGCGATCGCGATGGTGAGGGCTGCGCAGCAGTCCTCCCCGAAGCGTCAGCGACAGACATGAAGGTTCATCCTTCGAGGCGCGCCGAACCTGGCGCGCAGCTCGGGATGATGATGGATAAGAGGATAGAAGACCAATGGCATTGATCGAAGTCAAAAACCTGCAGGTGCGTGTCGAGGACAATGAGATCCTCCACGGCCTAGACCTGACGGTGAATGCCGGCGAGGTGCATGCCATCATGGGGCCGAACGGCTCCGGCAAGTCGACGCTGAGCCACGTCATCGCCGGCAAGCCGGGCTATGAAGTGACCGGCGGCCAGATCCTGTTCAAGGGGGAGGACCTCCTGGAGATGAGCCCCGACGCCCGCGCTGCCGCAGGCGTCTTCCTGGCATTCCAGTACCCGGTGGAAATTCCCGGCGTCACCACCATGAACTTCCTGCGCACCGCGCTGAATGCGCAGCGCAAGGCGCGCGGCGAGAGCGAATTCCTGGTGCCGGAGTTTCTCAAGAAGGTGCGCGATGTCGCGGCCTCGCTGAACATTCCGATGGAAATGCTGAAGCGCGGCGTCAATGTCGGGTTCTCCGGCGGCGAGAAGAAGCGCAACGAGGTGCTGCAGATGGCGCTGTTCCAGCCCAGCCTGTGCATCCTCGACGAGATGGATTCCGGCCTCGACATCGATGCGCTGCGGGTTGCCGCCGACGGCGTCAATGCGCTGCGCTCGCCGGAGCGCGCGATGATCGTCATCACCCACTACCAGCGACTCCTGAACTACATCGTGCCCGATGTTGTGCACGTGATGTCGAAGGGCCGCGTCGTGAAATCGGGCGGCAAGGAGCTGGCGCTCGAACTCGAAGCGACCGGCTACGCGCAGTATGAAGACGTCGCAGCGTAAGGTTTGGCTTAACGATCTGGCGGCCTGACGGCGCCCGAAACGGATGTTGTGATGAATGTTGCATTGGCAAAAGTAGAAACCGGTCACGCGCTGGGCGACGCCTTCGCCGGCGCCCGCGCGCGGCTGCCCGGCACCGGCAAG
>DATCUS010000085.1:0-1527 GCA_036561845.1 Tardiphaga sp.
CTTGTCGATCAGCGCCTGCTTGAACACCTGCAGCGCGTCGGCCATCGAGCCTATCTCGGTGGTCTCGCCCTGATGCGGCACCACCGCCGTGAGATCGCCATTGCCCAGCGCCTGCATCGGCTTGACGATCGAGGCGATGCCCGACGACACGTCGCGGACGAGGTAGACGCCGATGCCGAGGCCAAGCAACGCGGCGATTGACAGTACGATCGCCTGCGCCATGAAGGCGAAATCGAATGTTCCGGCAGCATGCTTCCCCGCATCCGCCGCACCCTTGTTATTGAGGTTCACCGCGGCGACCAGAAGCTCCTCGGCCTTTTGGCTGATCGGATTGACCGTCTTGGAATGCAAGGTCTGGGCCTCGGCAGCAAACTTTCCGGCGCTGGCGCGAGACCGCGCAATCACCTCCTCGGTGCCCTTCTTGTAGATGTCCCACTGCCGCTTCCAGTCGTTGAACAGCGCGCGCTCCTCCGGCGAGTTGATGATCGATTCGTATTTCTCCCGAATTTTCACGTTCAGCTGGTCCCGGTCGGCCATCATGCCGGCCATGCGATCCTTCTCGCTGGCCGCATCATTAAGCAGGTGCTCGCGGATCATGTTGCGATAAATGCCGATGCCGACCCGCAATTCGCCCAGCGTCCGTACCTTCGGCAGCCAGACAGTCTCGATTTCAGCAGCGCTGGAGTTGATCGATCTCATGCTGCTGACCGCCAGCACGCCCAAGACCATCATGACGATCAGCAGGAATGCGATAACGGAGGTGATCTTGGCGCGGATCGAAAGCCTGGCGAACATGGATACGGTGTCCCTTATGGTCGATCGGCCGGCGACGGCACCTCGATCAGATCGGAACACATTCTGGCTGCATTTTATTAAGGAGACGTACAGAACTGAATACCGTGGCCGGTCCTTGAGAGAAATCAGCGGTTGGACTACCCGAGTACTGCATTCATCTCATCAACTTGAGCGCGTCCGCGAAAAAATCCGCCGCACCGAAGTTGCCGGACTTCAGCGCCAGCGACATCTCGCCTGCTGTTGCCCCCACTGCATGCAGAACCGGGACGCCTGGCGCAATCTCGGCGCCGACCAGGAAGCCGGGAATGCCGAGCCGGTCGACCACCGCGCCTGACGTCTCGCCGCCGGCGACGACAAGCCGGCGGACGCCGGATTGCACCAGCCCTTCGGCAAGATCGGCCATCGCCTGCTCGATGGCGTGGCCGGCGGCGTCGCGGCCGTGCCGCGCCTGCACGGCGGCAACCTGATCCGGCGTCGAACTCGAGGCGATCAGCACCGGGCCCTGCCCGATCCGCGCGCGCGCCCAGGCCAGCGCCTGCCGTGTTTCCGTGGGGCCGGCGATGATCTTCTCCGGATCGAGGCGCAGCACCGGCATGACTCGGTCCGCCGCCGCGATCTGTTGCAGCGTCGCCTGCGAACAACTGCCGGCAAGGCACGCCGCGGCACCGCCGACCGGCTCGCCGTCGTCAGTCCCGCATGTTGCCGCCGCCACCCGGCCGGACGCCAGCAGCG
>DATCUS010000086.1:0-2599 GCA_036561845.1 Tardiphaga sp.
CACCTGCGGTGCCATGCTGACCAGGTTCGGTTGCGCCCTCGCGCTGGGCGCCGCGCTGGTCGGCTGCAGCGTCGTCAAGCTCGCCTACAACAACCTGCCCGAGGTCGGCTACTGGTGGCTCGACAGCTACGTCGACTTCAACGGCGCGCAGTCGCTGCGGGTCAAGGAGCAACTCGCCCAGCTGCTCGAACGCCACCGCCGCAAGGAGCTGCCCAGGCTGCTGGCGCTGGTCGAGAAGGCCGAGCGGCTCGCGGTGGCCGATGTCACGCCGGCCCAGGTCTGCGCCGCGAGCGATGAACTGCGCGACAGCCTGCTCGCGACGGCCGTCGATGCAGCGGGCCCCGGTGCCGAGCTGGCGCTCGGCCTGGGCGATGCGCAGCTGCAGCACATCGAAGGCAAGTACGCGAAGAACAACGCCGACTACGCGAGCGACTGGCTGGAGCGCAGCGTCGACGACCAGCACCGCAAGCGCTACGACACCTTCCTCGAGCGCAGCGAGGACTTCTACGGCACCCTGGACGAGGGCCAGCGCAAGCTGCTGCGCCAGATGGCCGATCGCTCGATCTTCGATCCGCGGCGTGTGGACGCCGAGCGGCGCCAGCGTCAGCGCGAATCGCTCGACATTCTGCGCAGGTTCGCCAACAGCGGTGCCCGACCGTCCGAGGTGCAGGCCGCGCTGGTGGCCTATGCGAGGCGCATCGCCCAGCCGCCACCCGGCCCCTGGCGCGAGCACCAGCAGGCACTCCTGCAGGAGAGTTGCAGCAACATCGCCCGACTGCACAACGCCACGCGCCCTGCGCAGCGCGAGCAGGCGGCGCGGCGGCTGCAGGCCTATGCGCAGGACATCCGCGACCTGATCGCGGTGCACTGAGCGGCCGTTGCGGGCGGCCCACAGCTGCGCAGGTGCGTCACATGCCCTGTCCACAATGCGGCCATGGCACGCCGACTCCTCTCGCTCGCCCTCACCGTCGATCAGCACGACAGCGGCGACTACGCATGGCGGATCCTCGAATCGCCGGACCATTTCGCCGAGTTCGAAGCGCTGGTCGAAGGCGCGGTGCTGTATGACACCTACGCCGATGCGCTCAAGGCGGGGTGCGACGCGCTCCTGGCGCTGTGCGAGGACCCCCTGGTGGGCCCGCTGGACGAGGCGGCGCCGGACGACGAGATATCGGACGAAGACTTCTGACACGCCCGATGCGGCAGGCTGTGCCTGCGCACCGGGCGCGTCCGAGGTCAGGACGTCGCGAGCGGCTTCGGCAGGCGGACCCGGATGAACTCGTTGTCGTCCGGCTTGTCCGTCAGGCGCGAGGGCGAGCCGCCAGGGTAGTTGTTGTCGTTGACGAACATGAGCGTCTGCGCGTCGACGATGGTCACCACCTCCACGCATTCCATGGGGAAGGTGAAGACACCGTCGATGGTCGCTTCACGTCCGATGCCGGTCGGGTCGAGCAGTTGCATCAGGTCGACCACTTCTTCCTTGATCAGCACGCCGGACGAGTCCACCTGGGTCAGATCGATCTTGAAGACACGCTTGAAGCGCGCCGCGTTTCGCCAGGTGCCTGACGCTGCGAACTTGCCGGTGCGCACGTCGCCGGCGCCGCTGTCCTTCTCCATCACGAGGAACTGGGTGTCGTTGATGGCGACCATGTCGTTGGGCGTGTAGACCTCGGTCTCGAGGTTGCCGTCGCCATTGATGCGCTGGCCGACACTGACCCGGTAGATGAAGGGCTTGGCATCGAAATTCTGCGTCGCGATGTCGAACACGCTGATGGTGCGCAAGCGGTTGTCGTCGCCCGCGATCTCCTTCTCGAACATCGCGTAGAGCTTGGTCCGGCTGGCATTGATCGCCATGCTCTCCAGCCCGCCCGAGCCGCCGAGGTTGGCCACCGAGGTGTTGCCCTGGATGTAGGGGTTGTTCGACGTCTGGATCAGCGCATTGCTGCCGAGGCCGCGCAGATTCGGGATCTGGATTTCGCGCGACAGCAGCCGTCCCTGGCGATCGAACTTCAGCAGGAAGGGGCCGAACTCGTCGCCGATCCACAGGTTGCCCTGGGCATCGATCTGCATCGACTCGGGGTCGATGTCGTAGCCGGTGAGCAACCGGCCCGAGATGATGGCCGGGTCGACCGCGACGGTCTGGCCCGCTGGCGACTGCGTCGTGCCGGGGTAGTTCACCATGTCCGCGACCGCGGGGTAGCCGAGGTTGCGGTACGGGTCGCTCAGCCGGATGTAGCTCTCGGACGTGAACGATGCCAGCACGGCACCGGTCTGGAAATTGACCGGGACCACGCTTCGGTTGTCCCAGTCGAACTTGACCGCGTAGATGTGCAGCAGCGCGTCCGGCGACGCGGCACGGCCGCCGAAGCCGTTGTCCTGCATCACGTAGAAAGTGCCCGCGACCGGCCCCGGCACCATGGCCGAGAAGCCCTGCATCGGCTGCTTGCCGGTGAACGGCAGGGTGTAGCCGTAGGTGTTCTTCGCACGGTCGAGGTCGCCGCCCGAGATGAATTGCCCGGAGGTCGGACCCGCGACGAAACTGTCCGTCGGCAGGATGGCGTGGCCGGTCAGCGTCGGTGCGGTGACTTCCGGCGCAGGG
>DATCUS010000087.1:0-3013 GCA_036561845.1 Tardiphaga sp.
CGCCGCAGCGGATCAGCCGCGCGGCATCGCCGATCGCCTGCACGCCCGCGGCGCAGGCGGTTACCGGCGCGCCGAGGGCGCCTTCGAAGCCGTGGCGGATCGAGATATGACCCGCGGCCAGGTTGACGAGGAAGGAAGGGACGGTGAACGGCGACAGCCGCCGGATGCCCTTGGTGTCGGTAATGCGCACGGCATCCGCAATCGCCGGAAAGCCGCCGATGCCCGAGGCGATTACTGTGGCGGTGCGCCGTCGGGCGTGGGCATCCTCCGGCTTCCAGCCGGATTGCGCGATGGCCTCGTCGGCGGCCATCAGCGCAAAGAGGATGAAGCGGTCCATCTTCTTCTGATCTTTTCGCGGTGCGGCCCGGTCGGGATCGAAGCCGCCTTCGGCATCGTCAGCAAAATCCGGCACCTGGCCGCCGACCTTGGCGGCGAGATCGGCGGTCATCGCCTCCGGCAGCAGGCGAATGCCCGACTGGCCCGCCAGCAGCCGCGACCAGTTGGTCTCCACGCCACAACCGAGCGGCGACACCGCTCCCATTCCCGTCACGACAACACGGCGCATGCTGAATCCAGTTTTGTTTTGAATGACGCGATGGTCGCGCCGCGGTCAGGCGGCGGCGACCTTCCTGTCGCGTGCGATCATCAACACGATGATTGCGGCAACAATGCACAGCGCCCCGGCGGCGAAGAATGCCGGCAGGTAGCTGAGCAGCACCGTGCGCGACAGGCCGGCGCCGAACGCCGCGGTGGCGGCGCCCAGTTGGTGGCCGGCAAAGATCCAGCCGAATACCAGGCCGGCACGTTCCGGGCCGAACTTGGAGGCCGTGAGCCGCACCGTCGGCGGCACCGTGGCGATCCAGTCGAGGCCATAGAACATCGCGAACAGCGACAGGCCGTAGAACGAGAAGTCGGTGAACGGCAGCGCCAGCAGCGACAGGCCGCGCAGCCCGTAATACCAGAACAGCAGGTAGCGGTTGTCGTAGCGGTCCGACAGCCAGCCGGAGGCAATCGTGCCGACGAAGTCGAACACGCCCATGGCCGCGAGCAGGCCCGCGGCCTGCATCTGCGGAATGCCGAAATCGAGGCACATGGGGATCAGATGCACCTGCACCAGCCCGTTGGTGCTGGCGCCGCAGATGAAGAAGGTGGCGAACAGGATCCAGAACACCCGCGTCTTTGCCGCGTCGCGCAGCGCACCCAAAGCTGCCGCCATGATCGGCGCGTTGCTCGGGGCAGGCGCAGGCAGGGGCTGCGTTCCGGTATCGCCGAACGGGCGAAGCCCGATATCGCTGGGACGGTCGCGCATCACCAGCGCCACGCCGACTGCCGCCACCGCGAGCATCACGCACATCAGCGCCAGCGCCCAGCGCCAGTCGGTACGTTCGGTGATGCTGGCCAGGATCGGCAGGAAGATCAGCTGGCCGGTCGCAGCACTCGCGGTCAGAATGCCGACCACCAGCCCGCGCCGCGTACTGAACCAGCGCGCCGCGATGGTGGCGCCGAGCACCAGTGCCGTCATGCCGGTGCCGATGCCGACCGCGAAACCCCACAGCAACATCAGCTGCCAGAGCTGCGTCATCGCCAGCGACAGCAGCAGGCTGCTGACGACGACGAGCAGCGCCGCCAGCGTGACGTTGCGCAGGCCGTAGCGGTTCATCAGTGCGGCCGCGAACGGCGCCATCAACCCGAACAGGATGAAGCGGATCGACATGGCCGAGGAAATCTCCGCGGTGCTCCAGCCGAATTCCTTCTGCAGCGGCACGATGAACACGCCGGGCGCGCCGACCGCGGCGGCGCTGACCAGCGCCGTGAGAAATGTCACGGCGACCATCGCCCATCCATAGTGGATGTTGCGGCGGGCGAGGGCGGTCGAGAGCCATCCGGAGATCATGAATTGTCCTGTCGTGACATAAGTTGTGCCGCAGCGTGGATCGCCGCGGCCAATGTATTTGAGGCGGGCGCCTCAGTGAATGATGCGTTCGACCGCAATCGCCGTGGCTTCGCCGCCGCCGATGCACAACGCCGCGACGCCGCGTTTCAACCCGTGGGCTTCCAGCGCGTGCAGCAGGGTGACGATCAGCCGCGCGCCGGTGGCGCCGATGGGATGGCCGAGTGCACAGGCGCCGCCGTTGATGTTGAGCTTTTCCCTGGGAATGCCGAGATCGCGCTGCGCCGCCATCGCCACCACCGCGAAAGCCTCGTTGATCTCGAACAGGTCGACATCGCCGACGCTCCAGCCGACCTTGTCGAGCAGCTTGCGGATCGCCGGAATCGGCGCGGTGGTGAACCACTGCGGCTCCTGGCTGTGGGTGGCGTGGCCACGAATGACGGCGAGGGTGGGCATTCCCTCGCGATCGGCCAGCGAGCGCCGCGTCAGGATCAGTGCGGCAGCGCCGTCGGCATTGGCCGAGGAGGCTGCCGGCGTGATGGTGCCGTTGCTGCGGAACGCCGGCTTGAGTTTCGCGATCTTGGCCGGATCGACCTTCAGCGGATGCTCGTCGTCGGCAATGTCGCGCGGTCCCGACTTGTCGACCACGGTGATCGGGATGATCTCCGCCTTGAAGGCCCCTGTCTCCACCGCCTTGCGGGCGCGGGTCAGCGTCTCCACAGCGTAGGCGTCCTGGTCGGCGCGGGTAAACTGATAGGCTTCGGCGGTCGCCTCGCCGAAAGCGCCCATGGAGCGCCCGGTCTCGTAGGCATCCTCGAGGCCGTCCATCAGCATGTGGTCGATGATGCGGTCGTGGCCGACGCGGTAGCCGCCGCGCGCCTTCATCAGCAGATAGGGCGCGTTGGTCATGCTCTCCATGCCGCCCGACAGCACGACGTCGGCCGAGCCGGCGTTGATGATGTCGTGCGCCAGCATGGTCGCCTTCATGCCGGAGCCGCAGACCTTGTTGATGGTGGTGGCACCGGTGGCGTCCGGCAATTGGGCACCACGCGCGGCCTGGCGCGCGGGCGCCTGGCCCTGGCCGGCTGGCAGCACGCAGCCCATGAAGACCTCGTCGATACG